>NZ_JAYGGQ010000021.1:0-58366 GCF_034931225.1 Sinomonas terricola | reverse complement strand
GTCTTGCGGGGGGTGTGGGGGTTGTTGTTTGAGAACTGTACAGTGGACGCGAGCATCTGGGACGGTGCCGCTTCGCGGGCCCCTTGTGGGGTGCGGGTTGTGGTGTCGTCCTGTGCAATTTCTTTATTTTTTGGCCTCCGGCCTGCCTGTGCCTCTCTGCCCTTCTGGGGTGGGTGTGTGTGCGGGGTGGTCGGGGGTTCCTTGACGAAGTTCTTGTGCCCGTGTTGTGGGCATGGAGGTTTTCAAGGGCGTACGGTGGATGCCTTGGCATCGGGAGCCGATGAAGGACGTGGGAATCTGCGATAAGCCTGGGGGAGTCGATAACCGGACGGTGATCCCAGGGTGTCCGAATGGGGAAACCCTGCCGCATGTCATGTGCGGTGACCTGCCGCTGAACGCATAGGCGGTGTGGGGGGAACGCGGGGAAGTGAAACATCTCAGTACCCGCAGGAAGAGAAAACAAGAGTGATTCCGTCAGTAGTGGCGAGCGAACGCGGATGATGGCCAAACCGTGCGCGTGCGATACCCGGCAGGGGTTGCGCGCATGGGGTTGTGGGGTCCTGCTTGGTGTGCCTGCCGGCGCGCCGGGGTGCGGACGGGTGTAGGCGAACGGCTTTGAACGGCCGGCCGCAGCGGGTGTGAGCCCCGTAGCCGTAACACCTGTTCTCGTGCCCTTGCGGGTGTCCCCGAGTAGCACGGGTCCCGTGGAATCCCGTGTGAATCTGTCAGGACCACCTGATAAGCCTGAATACTACCCGATGACCGATAGCGGACCAGTACCGTGAGGGAAAGGTGAAAAGTACCCCGGGAGGGGAGTGAAAGAGTACCTGAAACCGTGCGCCTACAATCCGTCAGAGCCGGCTTTGCCCGGTGATGGCGTGCCTTTTGAAGAATGAGCCTGCGAGTTAGTGCCGTGTCGCGAGGTTAACCCGTGTGGGGGAGCCGCAGCGAAAGCGAGTCTGAACAGGGCGTTCAGTGGCGCGGTCTAGACCCGAAGCGGGGTGATCTACCCATGGCCAGGTTGAAGCGACGGTAAGACGTCGTGGAGGACCGAACCCACTTCAGTTGAAAATGGAGGGGATGAGCTGTGGGTAGGGGTGAAAGGCCAATCAAACCCCGTGATAGCTGGTTCTCCCCGAAATGCATTTAGGTGCAGCGTTGCGTGTTCCTTGCCGGAGGTAGAGCTACTGGATGGCCGATGGGCCCGACCAGGTTACTGACGTCAGCCAAACTCCGAATGCCGGCAAGACTAGAGCGCAGCAGTGAGACCGCGGGGGATAAGCTCCGTGGTCGAGAGGGAAACAGCCCAGACCGCCGGTTAAGGCCCCCAAGCGTGTGCTAAGTGGGAAAGGATGTGGAGTCGCAGAGACAACCAGGAGGTTGGCTTAGAAGCAGCCACCCTTGAAAGAGTGCGTAATAGCTCACTGGTCAAGTGATTCCGCGCCGACAATGTAGCGGGGCTCAAGCACACCGCCGAAGCCGCGGCAGCCCCATGTGTCCCTAGCCTTCGGGTTCAGGGGTGGGGCTGGGTAGGGGAGCGTCGTGCGGGCGGTGAAGCCTCCGGGTGACCGAGGGGTGGAGCCCGCACGAGTGAGAATGCAGGCATGAGTAGCGAAAGACGGGTGGGAAACCCGTCCGCCGGATGATCAAGGGTTCCAGGGTCAAGCTAATCTGCCCTGGGTGAGTCGGGACCTAAGGCGAGGCCGACAGGCGTAGTCGATGGACAACGGGCCGATATTCCCGTACCGGCGAAGGACCGCCCATGCCGGACGGCCGTGTGCTAACCGACGGATCCCCGTCGCCGCTGCCCTTCGGGGCCGCGGTGCGCGGGGTGAGCGCGGGACCCCGGGCCGCGAGGCAAGCGCATTAACAGGTGTGACGCAGGAAGGCAGCCCGGCCAGGCGATGGTTGACCTGGTCCAAGGACGTAGGGCGAACGGCAGGCAAATCCGCCGTTCACGTGCCTGAGATCCGACGGGACCCCCGCGAGGGGGGATCGGGTGATCCTATGCTGCCCAGAAAAGCATCGGCGCGAGGTCCGAGCCGCCCGTACCCCAAACCGACACAGGTGATCAGGTAGAGGATACCGAGGCGATCGAGAGAATCGCGGTCAAGGAACTCGGCAAAATGCCCCCGTAACTTCGGGAGAAGGGGGGCCCCGACCGTGATGGAGACGCGCTCTCCGGAGCGGGTAGGGGCCGCAGAGGCCAGGGGGAAGCGACTGTTTACTAAAAACACAGGTCCGTGCGAAGTCGCAAGACGATGTATACGGACTGACTCCTGCCCGGTGCTGGAAGGTCAAGAGGACCCGTCAGCCCCATCCGTGGGGTGAAGCGGAGAATTCAAGCCCCAGTAAACGGCGGTGGTAACTATAACCATCCTAAGGTAGCGAAATTCCTTGTCGGGTAAGTTCCGACCTGCACGAATGGAGTAACGACTTCCCCGCTGTCTCGACCGCGAACTCGGCGAAATTGCACTACGAGTAAAGATGCTCGTTACGCGCAGCAGGACGGAAAGACCCCGAGACCTTCACTATAGTTTGGTATTGGTGTCCGGAGCGGCTTGTGTAGGATAGGTGGGAGACTGCGAAGCGGGCACGCCAGTGCCGGTGGAGTCGCCGTTGAAATACCACTCTGGTCGCTTTGGGCATCTCAACCTCGGCCCGTGATCCGGGCCAGGGACAGTGCCTGACGGGTAGTTTAACTGGGGCGGTTGCCTCCCAAAGGGTAACGGAGGCGCCCAAAGGTCCCCTCAGCCTGGTCGGCAACCAGGTGGCGAGTGCAAGTGCACAAGGGGGCTTGACTGTGAGAGAGGCATCTCGAGCAGGGACGAAAGTCGGGACTAGTGATCCGGCGGCACCTCGTGGAAGGGCCGTCGCTCAACGGATAAAAGGTACCTCGGGGATAACAGGCTGATCTTGCCCAAGAGTCCATATCGACGGCATGGTTTGGCACCTCGATGTCGGCTCGTCGCATCCTGGGGCTGGAGTAGGTCCCAAGGGTTGGGCTGTTCGCCCATTAAAGCGGTACGCGAGCTGGGTTTAGAACGTCGTGAGACAGTTCGGTCCCTATCCGCTGCGCGCGCAGGAGATCTGAGAAGGGCTGTCCCCAGTACGAGAGGACCGGGACGGACGAACCTCTGGTGTGGCAGTTGTACCGCCAGGTGCACCGCTGCTTGGCCACGTTCGGATGGGATAACCGCTGAAAGCATCTAAGCGGGAAGCCCGCTTCAAGATGAGATCTCCAGGCACGCAAGTGCCGAAGGCCCCCAGCAGACCACTGGGTTGATAGGCCGGACGTGGAAGCAGGGACTGAAGACCTGCGAAGCCGACCGGTACTAATAGGCCGACAACCTCAACCACAACACACTCGCTACGCGTCCACTGCACGGTCCCCGAACAACAAACCCCAGGGCACCACACCACAACAGAACACAGCCACGCGGCCCCCGCCCACACACGGGCACGGGACCGCCACCGCAACCCGCAACGCTTCCCACCCACCCCACACCGGGGCACAGGGACGGGAGAGAAGGTTACGGCGGCCATAGCGTGGGGGAAACGCCCGGACCCATCCCGAACCCGGAAGCTAAGCCCCACAGCGCCGATGGTACTGCACCCGCCAGGGTGTGGGAGAGTAGGACACCGCCGGACAACACCACCCGAGGGCCCCACGACGACGTGGGGCCCTCGCGACATTTAACAACCCATATTCGGCGCCGAACCGGAGGATCCTTCAGGTGGAACCGCTCTTCTCGCATCGTCCTGACTCGGCCGTGCCAGACGCCGCCCCCGGGCCGCCGCCGTCGCGCGTGTATCGGCTCGCGGTGCCGGCCCCGCGCGACGTCGTCTTCTCCGCCTTCGTCGGAGATCTCCACCTGTGGTGGCCCGCGAACTACACGGGCTTCGGCGCCGGGACCTACGCGTATGTCGACGAAGGCATCATTGGTGAGGAGTCCGAGGCCGGCGAGTCGCAGGTATGGGGCGCAGTCGCCGAGGAAGCCCCCGGCGAGTTCATCCAATTCGCATGGACTCTCGCGTGGCGCTCCGAGGTGCCGACCCGGGTGCGCGTCGACTTCGCCGACGCCGAGTCGAGTGATGCGCTGCCCGACGGGGGCACGGTCATGACGTTCACCCACGACGGATGGGCGGCGGGTGCCGAAGGTCGCGCGCAATACGAGAAGTACAGCGAGTGGCCCATCATTCTGGGGCGCTTCGCGGCCTATTTCGGCGTGCCCGAGGACTCGGTCGAGCCTCTCGCGTAACCCCGATGACCGGGCCCTGCGCCGTGCAGGAGCTGCGGCATCAGCCTCGCTGGGCCGCCTTCGGCGCCGCAGTGCTCGACCGGACCACGAACTCTGGTTCGATCGCCGCGCTGGGGGGAGCTGCGCCGTCGCCCTCGATCTGCCCGAGGAGCATGTGCACGGCAGTCTCGCCCTGCTTCCGCGGGTTCTGGTCGAAAGTCGTGAGGCCGAAGAGCGGGCCGAGGTCGTGGCCGTCGATGCCGACAATGGAGACGTCGTCCGGCACGCGGAGGCCGAGGTCGCGTGCGGCGAGGATCGCGCCGAACGCCATTTCGTCTGACGCCGCGAAGATCGCTGTGGGCCGGCCGCCGGGGGCGGCGAGCAGCCGCTTCGAGGCAGAGTATGCACCGCTGACGGTGAAGTCCGTCGCGGCGAGCCACGAGGACCGGACCTCGAGGCCCGCGTCCTTCATCGCGGCGAGGAAGCCCTCGCGGCGGCTCGTAGGAAGCGCGAAGTCGCGCTCGAACTCCGCCGTGCCGCTCACGTGCGCGATGTCCCGATGCCCGAGGCCGATGAGGTGCTGCGTTGCCTCGCGCGCGACGGCGACGTCGTCGATCCGGAGGGTGGCGACTCCCGCGATGGGCCCTCCCACCCCGACGACCGGGCGCTTGACCCGCATGAGGCGATCCACCTCGTCCGAGGAGAGCTCGAGCGACACCGCGAGTACACCGTCGAGCCGCTGCCGCAGGAGGAAGTCGTTGAGCACGCTCTCCCGGTTCCCTGGCTGTTCGCCCGTGTTGTAGAGCGTGAGGTCGTAGCCCGCCTCGAGCAGTGCCTTCGACGCACCCTCGAGAACGCTCGAGAAGAACCACCGGCTCACGCTGGGAAGCATGACGCCGATGTTCCGTGTGCGGCCAGAGGCGAGGCTCGAGGCGTTGTAGGACGGGACGAACCCGAGCTTCGCCGCCGCGTCGAGGACTCGCTGGCGACTGCGCGGCGAGACGTTGCCCCGGCCGCTCAGCGCGCGCGAGACGGTCGCCATCGAGACGCCAGCCGTTTCGGCCACGTCGCGGATGCTGACTCCCACGCGCCCTCCTCTCCCTCGGCATCACCAGAATAGTTCGGTTCGCGAGGACGGCCGCGTCGGTTACGCCGTGAACGGGGGCGGGGGCCCGAGGAGGGATTGCGGCCAGTCCTGCCGATCCGCCATCATCCTGTCCATGAGCGACTTCGAGGGATTCCCCGCCGAGGGCCCGGCGTTCTACGCCGAGCTCGAAGAGAACAACACGCGCGAATGGTGGCTTGAGCACAAGGACGTCTACGAGCGGGCCATCCGTGGGCCCATGCTTGCGCTCCTGGACGCGCTATCGGGCGAATTCGGCGAGGGCAAGGCGTTCCGGCCGAACCGGGACGTGCGCTTCAGCAAGGACAAGTCGCCGTACAAGACGTCGCAGGGAGGCTTCGCCGCGACGGACGAGGGCACGGGCTACTACCTGCACCTCGACGCGACGGGCCTCATGGTGGGCGGCGGCTGCCACGCGTCGATGCCAGCGCAGGTCGCCAAGTTCCGGGCCGCCGTCGATGCGCCCGCGTCCGGCGAGGAGCTCGTCGGAATCGTCCACGCCCTGCGCGCGGCCGGGTTCGCCATCGAGGGCGAGCGGCTCAAGACTGTCCCGCGCGAGTTCGGGGCCGAGCATCCGCGCGCCGAACTCCTCAAGCACAAGTCGCTGACCGCGGGGAAGACACTAGGCACCCCCGAATGGCTCGGTACCCCCGAGGCGCTCGAGCGCATCCGCGGATACTGGACCGAGCTCCGCCCACTCGTCGAATGGCTCTCGGAGCACGTGTACTGAATGCTCCCCCGGGAGTAGGCGAATTTACTCCCAGCGCCGAACGACCGCGGGAGCTTCGAGGGCAAGAATGATGGGAAGCAGTTCACCCCCGAGTGCCCACGCAGGAGACCTCCATGACTGAATCCGCCATCTCCCCGGACAAGCTCCTCCGCAGGTCACGCGAAGCACTCAGCGCGCTGGCCGTCATGTTCGTGCTCGGAATGGGCGCGAACCTCATCGGGAGCCCCGAAGACAACAACGACGGCGCGCGGGTGGTCGCGGGCGTCGTCCTGGGCCTGCACGCGCTCGTCGGCATCGGGGTCGTTGTCGTGGCGGTCCGCGTGTGGCTTGCGGCCCGCCGGCTCGGGGTCGGGGCGCGCCCCGCGCTGTGGGCGCTCGTCGTCCTCACCGTGACATTCCTGGTCGGCGTCGCGACGATGCTCACGGGGAACGGGTGGCTCTCGTTCCTCATGGCCCTCGGCTTCCTCGTCGGGGCCACGCTGTACGTCCAGCTTTCCGCCGTGGCGTCGCGGGCAGCTCGGGTCGCGGCCGCCTGACCCTCAGTCGACGTCGACCGCTTCCTCGGCAGGCGAGGCGACCCCGTCGTCGTCGACCTCGTCTTCGGCGGCCTCGCCGTCGAGCTCGTCATCGTCGTCCAGCTCGTCCTCGTCATCGACGAGGTCGTCGCCGTCCGAAGCCGGCTCGAGGAGCTTGAGCGTCGCGGTGTCCGGGTTGAGCATGATCGCGGCCTCGTCGCGGCGGTGCCGGAGGACCGTATCGATGTAGGACTGGAGGGTCTCAGCGAGCGGCACGTGGCGGTCGAGCTTCTCCGACATGTACCAGCGGTGCTCAAGGACCTGGTGCACGACCTCGGCGGGCTCGAGCTTCCCCGAGAGCTCGCGGGGGATCGCGCGCACGATCGGCTCGAAGACCTGGCTCACCCACGCGTGGGCGGCGATCTCCTCGTCCTGGCCGGGGAAGTTGTCGGCCCGGAACGAGTCCATGTCGTTGAGCAGCCGACGGGCCTGGTTCTCCTGGGTGTCAAGGCCCGTCAGCCGCAGGAGCCGCCTCTGGTGATGCCCGGCGTCGACCACTTTCGGCTGAAGCTGGATGGTCGAGCCGTCCGGCGTCGTCTTGATCGCGTATTCCTCGACGTCGAAGCCGAGTTCGTTGAGGCGGCGGATGCGCGCGCTCACACGCCAGCGCTCGCCGAGCTCGAACGATTCCTTCTCCGTGAGCTCGGCCCACAGGTTGCGGTAGGACTCCATGATGCGTTCACTCGTCGCGACCGGATCCACTTCGGAATCGATGAGGCCGCCCTCGAGGAGGTCCATGAGCTCGCCCGCGATGTTGACGCGCGCGATCTCGAGATCGTATTCGCGCTGGCCGGTCGAGAGATCGGGGTACAGCTCGCCGGTTTCGGCGTCGACGAGGTACGCCGCGAACGAGCCCGCGTCGCGGCGGAAGAGTGTGTTGGAGAGCGAGACGTCGCCCCAGTAGAAGCCGATGAGGTGGAGCCGAACAAGCAGGAGGGCCTGCGCGTCGATGAGGCGCGTGAGAGTGTCCTTGCGGAGCGTCTGCGAGAACAGCGCGCGGTAGGGGAGCGAGAACTTGAGGTGCCGCGTCACGAGGACGGGGTCGAGGGGCTGGCCGTCCGGCGTCTGGCGATCGCGGATGACGGCGACGGGCTCGACGCACGGGACGTCGAGCCGCTGGAGGCGTCGCAGCATGTGGTACTCGTGGCGGGCGATGTGCTCGCCAGTCTCCTTGACGGCGATGACCGAGCGGCCGAGCTTCGCGAAGCGCACGATGTGGCGCGAGATGCCGCGGGGGAGTGCGGCGAGGTACTCCTCGGGCCACTTCTCGAGGGCGATGTGCCACGGGAGGTCGAGGAGTTCGGGGTCGGCCGCGGCCGCCGTGATGCTGAGGGATCCCTTGACGTTCGCGGGCGGCGGCTCAGGGAGCGGTTCTGTGCGGGGGAGCTTCCCCAGCATCTCGTAGTCGGTCGGCTCGTCCTGCCAATTGGCGCCGTTCATCGTGCTCATTTCAGGGGTAAGCGCTTCCGGGGAAAACGGCTGTGCCCGCCGGGGAACCGGCGGGCACAGCTGAGGTGTCCTGGACTGGTCAGGCCGAGAGGCGGAGGCCGGTCTTCGTGTCGAAGAGGTGCACGTGGCCCTGCTGCGGACGGACCCAGATCTTGTCGCCCTTGAGCGGAGGACGGCGGCCGTCGACGCGAGCGACGATGTCGTGGTTCTGGCCGCCCAGGTTCGTGTGGCCGTAGACATACGCGTCGGCGCCGAGCTCCTCGACGACGTCGACCTCGACCTCGAGGCCCTCGCCCTGCGGCGCGGTCTCAAGGTCCTCGGGACGGACGCCGAGGGTCACGGTGCTGCCCGAGGCCTCGGCGAGGACATCGCGCGCCACGGGGTAGACCGTGCCGCCGAACTTCACGCCGTTGTCCACCTCGGGGAGCTCGAGCAGGTTCATCGCGGGGGAGCCGATGAAGCCAGCGACGAAGACGTTCTGCGGCTTGTCGTAGAGGTTGCGCGGGGTGTCGACCTGCTGGAGGAGGCCGTCCTTGAGGACCGCGACGCGGTCGCCCATGGTCATGGCCTCGACCTGGTCGTGCGTGACGTAGACCGTCGTGACGCCGAGGCGGCGGGTCAGCGACGCGATCTGCGTGCGGGTCTGGACGCGGAGCTTGGCGTCGAGGTTCGAGAGCGGCTCGTCCATGAGGAAGACCTGCGGGTTGCGGACGATCGCGCGGCCCATGGCGACGCGCTGGCGCTGGCCACCGGAGAGGGCCTTCGGCTTGCGGTCGAGGTACTGCTCGAGGTCGAGGAGCTTGGCGGCCTCGCGAACACGCTGCGCGCGCTCTTCCTTCGAGACGCCGGCGATCTTGAGGGCGAAGCCCATATTGTCCGCGACGGTCATGTGCGGGTACAGGGCGTAGTTCTGGAACACCATCGCGATATCGCGGTCCTTCGGCGGGACGTCCGTGACGTCGCGGTCGCCGATGAGGATGCGGCCCGAGTTGACGTCCTCGAGGCCAGCGAGCATCCGGAGGGAGGTGGACTTTCCGCAGCCCGAGGGGCCGACCAGAACGAGGAATTCGCCGTCTGCGATCTCGATGTTGAGCTTGTCGACCGCGGGCTTGTCGGTGCCCGGGTACAGGCGGGTCGCGTTGTCGAACGTCACTGTTGCCACAGTAATCTTTTCCCTTCACCGGCAGGTACGTGCCGGACGATCCGTTGTGAATGGTTCATGTTGTTCAGTTGTGTGCCGCGTGCGGCTGCCGAGACTGGCATCGCCGATTCTGGCACAGGGCAAGCCGCGGGGTCTGTTCCCGGGCTCACCCATCGAGTATGGCATGCGTCACACGTTGTTCCAAAAGTGTGACGACCCGCTCACGGCGTCCGCTGGGCGCCGAGCTCGGCCCGAAGGCTCACGAGGAGGGCCATCGCCTCGGCGATGTTCCGCGGGTCTGCGACCCGGAAGCCCGCGGCGGTCTCGCCGTCGCCCACTTTGATGCCGACGTCGCCGTCGTCCAAGGCGAGGAAGCCGTCCTCGTCCGTGACGTCGTCGCCCGCGAAGAGCAGCGCGTCCGCCTCGGTGACCTGCCGCAGGAAGGAAATGCCCTCGCCCTTCGTCGCGTGCACAACCGAGCCCTCGAGGACCTGCTTCCCCGTCTTGAGGAAGACGTCCCGGCGCGACGCGAGGCGCTCGCGCGCCGCGCCGACGGCTGCCTCCGCGACCTCGGCGTCCGCCTGGCGCGTGTGGAGGACGCGGCCCGCGGGCTTCTCCTCGACCCACGTGCCCGGCGCCTGCGACGCGACCTCGGCGAAGGCGATGTGCAGCGCGTGCAGAGCCTCCTGCTGATCGTGGTCGAGGACCACGGGGTGCTCCTCGCCGCCGAGCCGCACCTCGGCGCCATGGCTCCCGATGAGGAGCGTCCGTGCGTCGGGCGTCGCCACCTCGACGAGGCTCGCGAGCGACCTTCCCGAGACGTACGCCGTCCACGTCCCCGCGAGGCCCGCGAGCTCCGCGACCGCCGTCGCGGTCTCGGGAAGCGGGCGCGCCTGCTCGGCGCGCTCGACGATGGGGGCGACGACGCCGTCGAAGTCGAGCGCCACGAGGAGGCGTTCGACGGCGGCGAGCCGCTCGAGCGCGATCCGCAGGTCTTCGGGGACGCCAGTGCTAGCCATGGGTGACCTCCGCGAGTCGGTTGAGGAACGTGGCTGACCACTCTTCGACATTGTGGACGATAATCTGGCGGCGCATCGCCTTCATGCGGCGGCTCGCCGTGCCTCGTGGCATTTCGATGGCCGCGACAATCGTGTCCTTGAGCCCGGCAATATCGTGGGGATTGACGAGGAGCGCCTGCTTGAGCTGGTCCGACGCGCCGGCGAACTCGCTCAGCACGAGCGCACCGGTGCCATTAAAGCGTGCCGCGACGTATTCCTTCGCGACGAGGTTCATGCCATCGCGAAGGGCCGTGACGAGCATGACGTCCGCCGCGAGGTACAGTGCGACCATTTCCTCGACTGGATAGTTGTGGTGGAGGTAGCGGACCGCCGTGTGCTGAAGCGTGTCGAAGGCGCCGTTGATGCGGCCCACCGTACCCTCGATTTCTTCGCGGAGGTGACGGTAGTGCTCGACCCGTTCACGGCTCGGACTCGCAACCTGGATGAAGGTGACCTCGCCGACCTGGATACGTTCCTCCGTGAGGAGTTCTTCGAACGCCTTGAGGCGATGGCTGATCCCCTTCGTATAGTCGAGCCGGTCGACGCCGAGCATGATCGTCTTCGGGTCGCCGAGGTCGTGGCGGATCTGCCTTGCGCGTTCCTGGATTTCGGGACGCCGCGCGAGGTCGGAGATCCGCTGCGTGTCGATCGAGATGGGGAAGGCCTCGGCCCGCACGGAGCGCTGCTCGGGCCCGACGAGAATATGGGCGCCGTTGCCCCCCGCCGAGGTGTATCGCCGGGCGCTACGCGCGAAGTTCCGCGCGTCGTTGGAGCGCTGGAAGCCCACGAGATCCGCGCCAAGGAGGCCCTCGAGGACTTGGCGGCGCCACGGAAGCTGGGAGAAGATCTCCGGCGGGGGGAAGGGTATGTGGTTGAAGAAGCCGATCTTGAGATCAGGCCGGCGCTCGCGGAGGATCGCCGGGACGAGCTGGAGCTGATAGTCCTGAATCCACACGGTCGCGCCCTCTGCAGCTCGTGCGAGGACGGCGACGGCGAAGCGCTCGTTGACGCGCCGGTACGCGTCCCACCACGCGCGGTGGAACTCGGGCGGGGCGATGACGTCGTGATAGAGCGGCCACAGCGTCGCGTTGGAGAATCCCTCGTAGTAGAGCTCGATCTCCGAGGCGGAAAGGCCCACGGGGATAAGGGTCATGCCCTCGTGCTCGAAGGGCTCCACCTCTTCGTCGGGGCAGCCCACCCAGCCGACCCATGCGCCGTCGGACTTCTCCATGATCGGCGCGAGCGCCGTGACAAGGCCGCCGGGCGAGCGCTTCCACCCCGCCTCCGCCCGGTCCACGGGCAGGCGATTGGCGACGACGAGGAAGTCGTACGAGCCGCCTGTCCTGCCGCCGTGGGCCTTCGTCTCCGGTGCTGTCCGTTCAGTGTGCTGGGCCACTCTTCGTGCCACCTCGAATCCGCTGGGGTCTGCTCCCACCCTACCGGGGAGGGCTGGGGGAGGGGGTCATGGAACCGCAAATTCGCGCCGTGAGGGCGAGCTTTCCGCCGCCGTCCGAGCAATGGCTTCCGTGTGACCTTCAACCAATTCTCGTCATTCCGGAACCCGCGCCCGGGGCTGCTCGTTGCGGCCAATGGAGAACCCTGACAGGGCTGGGTGTGCGTGCTGGCATACACTGTCCCCGTCGCCGCGATCGGCGTGCATTCGGCGCGCCGCGAACTGACACGAGGAACGGATGAGCCCCTCCAATTCACCACGCCCCACGAAGTCGGAGCGCACCGCTGCTGCCCGCGAGAAGGCCCGTCTGATCCGCGAGGAACAGCTCAAGAAGGAGAAGCGGAACAAGCTTCTGGTCCGTTGGGGTGTTGTCGTGGCGCTCGTGGCGGTCATCGCGATCGTCGCGATCGTCATCACGACGACGATGCGCCAGAACGCCCCGATCGCGGACAGCGGGCCGAGCCCCGCGAACATGAACTCCAACGGCGGCATCACGCTCACGAAGGGGAACTCGGTGGCCGCGGCGCCGGCCGCGAATGTCAACGTCGCGAGCGTTCCGACCCCGAGCGTGCAGCCGACCCAGGGCCAGGCCGCGAACGCGCCCGGCATCGAGGCGGCGCCCAAGGGACAGCCCGCGAAGGTCGTCGTGTACGTCGACTTCATCTGCCCGATCTGCAACCAGTTCGAGCAGACGTATGGTCAGAAGCTCACCGACCTGCGCAACGCGGGGCAGATCACGCTCGAATACCGTCCGATCGCGTTCCTCGACCGGAACTCGACGACGAACTACTCGTCGCGGGCCGCGGCCGCAGCGGCGTGCGTCGCGAACTCGAACCCGGACAAGTACGCCGACTTCTTCGCCGAGCTCTACAAGCAGCAGCCGGCCGAAGGCTCGGCGGGCCTCTCCGACCAGAAGCTCAAGGACATCGCCTCGGGTCTCGGCGCGGACATCTCGAAGTGCGTCGATGACAAGACGTACCGGCCGTGGGTCAAATATGCGACACAGCTCGCCCTCTCGAGCGGGGTCTCCGGCACTCCGACCGCGATCGTGGACGGCAAGCAGTGGGGCCTCGCCGACTCCCAGAACCAGGGCTTCGACGCGTTCCTCCAGGCGGACCTCGACGCCCGCGCGAAGGCGTAGCACTTCCGGTTCTTTCCCGGCTTCCAGCGGACGACGGCGGCCCGGCCCCTAAGGGGGTCGGGCCGCCGTTTTCTGCCCGGCGCGTGGCAGGCGCTACGCTGGTGTGGTGCGTCGGCTGAGACTGGCGCCGCGCCTCCTTAGCTCAGTTGGCCAGAGCATCTGTCTTGTAAACAGAGGGTCGCCGGTTCGAATCCGGCAGGGGGCTCATCGAAGCCGCGGGAACTCAAGGGTTCCCGCGGCTTTTTAGGTTGTGAGACTTGATCCGGTCATCGAATACCCATCGTTTTGACCTCTCTGAGCGGCTCCGGCGCTGCTGCGCTCCGGCAGGCAGACGACCGCTCCGATCGCTTCCGGTCCTTGTGTGGGAGTGCGGCGCACCTGTGGGGCATGGACACCGATCACACGGAGGCGGGGAACCCCTGGGGGCTGGAGGCCCTGCTCGACGTCGGCGAGCTCGCCGATTGCCTGCGGGTTCCGGTCTCCACGGTCTACGACCGGCGTACTCGGGGCCTGGGCCCTCGCGGCTACCGCTTCGGCAAGCGCCTGAAGTTAGCTGTCTCCGACGTCCGGGCCTGGATCGAGCGGAAGCGCGATTCTGGGCCGCCTGCCTTGGCGGACGGGCGCGGCGTCGCCCGCGCGCTACCACGGCTGGGACGGCGGGACCCGGCTGGTCCAGGCCACCGGCGCGACGCCGAAGGCTGCCGAGGGAGAGTTGAAGGCAAAGCTCATCGAGGGGAGCCTCTTCCAGCCTTCCTCTTCGACGCTCACCGCAGACAGCCCGTTCCCTGAACTGGTCGCCTACTGGCTCGAGGACCTCGATCTCGAATGCCGCCTCTCCAAGAGGACACGACAGCGCTGCGAGCAGACCATGAACAGACTCGTCCTGCCGGCCTTCGAGAGCCTGACCCTGCGGGAGATCGGCGTCGCACGCTGCGACAACTTCCTCTAGCAGCTTGCGAAGAAGAGCTCCAACCGCGCCAAGCAGGCTCGCGTCGTCCTCGGCCTGGTTCTGGGCCTGGCCGTCCGGCACGAGGTGCTGGCCCGCAACGTTTTGGGGCGGAGTCGGCAACCGTCGACTCTGCCGAGCCACCCGACCCCCACCTGATTGTGCCGCCGTCGAAGTTCCATTGGATGGCCGGGGCGCTCGCGGTCGTGGACGCGCCAGTGATGTCCGGCCGTGCCGCTGTTCACGCTGGTGAAGGTGTGCGCGCTGGTGTTGGGCGTCCACCGTGAGTTTCACCGATTGGACGACCGTCGTGAGTCGCCGATGAACCTCAGGGATGCTGGCAGACGACCGCGTCTAGTTCGAGAGTTCGACGTCGAGCTCGAGGGCTGTTTCTGCGATGCATGTTTCGTCGGGTTGTCTCATTGGTACTGAGGATTACAGGTTTCCTAAAGCACCGGCTTCGGCGTTTAGTCCATGTTTGTCGTTGATTCGAGCTTTTTCTCCGGGTTTTCCGGACATACCGTCGTAGGTACACCGGATTCTCGAGGAGGAGACCAACATGAAGATCAGTAGGAGACAAGCGGTCGTGGGCTTGGCCGCCGCGGCCACGGCCGCCGCGTTGGGCCTTTCGGCTTGCAGTGCCGGTGCGCCGTCGCCGGCAGTGTCGAGCCAGAACCAGAAGGCGGACATCACGTTCTGGTCGTGGGTTCCTGGGGTCGACAAGGCCGTTGAGCTGTGGAACCAGCAGAACCCCGACATCCACGTCACGCTCGATACCACCCCCGCCGGGTCCAACGGCACCTATGCCAAAATGCTCGCGGCGCTCAAGGCCGGCACTGGGGCCCCGGACGTGGCCCAGGTCGAGTACCAGGAGCTTCCCCAGTTCGTGCTCGAGAACGGCCTCGTGGACCTCGGCCCGCTGGGCATGGACCAGCAGAAGGACCAGTTCGTGGACTGGCAGCTTGCCCAGTCGACCTTCGGCGGGCACGTCTACGCGGTGCCGCAGGCATCTGGGCCGATGGGCCTGTACTACCGCAAGGACATCTTCGACTCCCTGGGGCTGTCCGCGCCCAAGACCTGGGACGAGTACGCGGCCGCCGCGAAGAAGATCCACCAGGCTGATCCGACCAAGCTCATCAACACCTTCCCGCCGGGCAACTCGGCCTGGTTCGCCTCCCTCGCCTGGCAGGCGGGAGCCAAGTGGTTCGGGCTCGACGGCGACACGTGGACGGTCAACATCGACTCTGCCGAGACGCTGAAGGTAGCCCAGTACTGGGACGACCTGCGCAAGCAGGGACTGATCTCCACGGAGCCTGATTTCGCCAATGGCTGGTACAGCGACCTGCAGAAGGGCAACATCGTTGCATGGCCGTCAGCCCAGTGGGGCGGCTCCATCCTCACCGGCAACGCCCCTGCCACCTCGGGCAAGTGGCAGGTCGCCCCGATGCCCCAGTGGTCCACGAGCGGCTCCTTCTCCTCGGCCAACTGGGGAGGCTCGTCAACGGCGGTGCTGAAGGGGACGAAGAACGCCGCGGCCGCGGCCAAGTTCGCCATCTGGCTCAACACCAACAAGGACAGCATCAACCTGCTCATCAAGGGCGGCTATGGCTGGCCGGCCGTCAAGAACGGTCTCGACGGGACGACCCTTGACCAGCCCGATCCGTTCGTCGGCGGGCAGAACGCCAACCGTGACGTGTTCAAGGCTTCCGACGAAGCTGTCAACAACAGCTGGGGCTGGATCCCGACGACGGCTGACACGTACACCCACCTCAACGACGGCTTCGCCGCCGCGGTGGCCGGCAACGGGACGTTCGTCGACGCCGTCAAGAACGCCCAGAAGGAGACCATCGCAGACCTGCAGGCCAAAGGCCTGAAGGTCCGCGCCGGCCAGTAACCACCCCCGGGGGGGACCGGCCCGCTGGGCCGGTCCCCCCGGGCACCGAAAGGAATCCGTGGTGAAGTCCACGAAAACCCGGCGCCGTCTCGCCGTCCTCGGCCTGCTCGGCCCCTTCTGCGCCCTGTTTCTCTTCGCGATCGTCGTCCCGATCGGCTACGCGATCTTCGACAGCCTCACCAAGATCCAGCGTTCTGGAGCATTCGGCGAGGGCGGGACGAACACCGTCTTCGCGGGCGCTGCGAACTACGCCTCTGCCCTCCAGGATCCCGGATTCACAGCAAGCATCGGCCGCGTGCTGCTCTTCGCCTCGGTACAGGTGCCGGTGATGATCGCGCTCGCGACCACGCTTGCGCTCCTGCTGGACTCGGCGTCCGCACGATGGGTCCGCTTCTTCCGCTCCGCCTACTTCCTGCCCTACGGGGTGCCAGGCGTCATCGCCTCGATCCTGTGGGGCTTCCTCTACACCCCGGGGCTCTCGCCCCTGATCGGACTCGGCCAAGCGGCCGGGCTGCACCTGGACTTCCTCGGCGCGGGCACGATCCTGTGGTCGATCGCGAACATCGTCACCTGGCAGTACGCGGGCTACAACATGCTCATCGTCGTCGCCCAGCTGAAGTCGATCGACGCGGACCTCTTCGAGGCGGCCGAGATCGACGGCGCCAACGCCTGGCAGGTGATCACCCGGATCAAGATCCCGCTCATCTGGCCGGCCATCGTCCTCACGACCGTGTTCACGATCATCGGAACCCTGCAGCTGTTCGCCGAGCCGCTGGTGCTCAAGGCTCTCACAGGCTCGATCACGGCCGACTTCACGCCGAACATGGCCGCGTACGCCCAGGCGTTCACGAGCAACAACAACAACCAGGCCGCCGCCGAGTCCGTGCTGCTTGCGGCAGTGGCGTGCGTGTTCTCGTTCGGCTTCCTCAAGCTCGTCTCCCGCAGGAGGGAATCATGAGCGCCCCATCGTCGCTGCGTCCCAGCACAGGCGTCCGCAGCCTCCCCTCGACCGGCCCCGGCACGACCTCCCGGTCCCCGCACCGCACGAAGGCCACCGCGAGAATCCTGACCCCTGCGGCCCTGGCTGTGGCCTCCCTCTACTTCCTGTTCCCCCTCTACTGGCTCCTGATCGCGTCCACGAAGGACACGGGCGACCTCTTCGGATCCTCGGGGCTCAGCCTGCAGAATCCGCAGCTGCTGGAGAACCTCGGGCGCGTCCTGACCCGCGACGGCGGGATCTACCTCCGCTGGGCGCTCAACAGTCTGCTCTATTCCGGTGTGGGCGCGCTGGGCGCGACGCTGATGTCGATTGCCGCCGGCTACTGCCTGGCTAAATTCGCGTTCCGCGGCAGAGAGATGGTGTTCAACATCGTCCTCGCTGGCGTGATGATCCCGGGAACCGCGCTGGCCCTTCCCCTGTTCCTCTTCATGTCCCAGCTCGGGCTCGTGAACACGCTCTGGGCGGTCCTGATCCCGTCGCTCGTGAGCCCGTTCGGGGTGTATCTCGGGCGGATCTACGCCACTGCCGCCGTCCCGGACACGCTCCTGGAAGCCGCGCGGCTGGATGGGGCGGGAGAATTCCGGATCTTCGCGGGCCTCGTGCTGCGCCTCATGGCACCGGCGGCGGTGACCGTGTTCCTCTTCCAGTTCGTGGGCATCTGGAACAACTACTTCCTGCCCCTGGTGATGCTCTCCGACCAGAACCTGTATCCGATCACCCTCGGGCTGGTCAGCTGGCAGAGCGTCGCCGACCGGCACCCCGAGCTCTACCAGCTCACCGTGGGGGGCGCCCTGCTCTCCGTGGTCCCGATCATGATCGCCATCGTCAGCCTGCAGCGCTTCTGGCGCGCGGGCCTCACCGAAGGAAGCGTCAAAGGATGACTCAGCCGAACAGCCCCGTGAGCCCGCCTTCGCATCTGCCCGACAAGCTCAGGATCTGCCTGTGGGACTTCAGCTGGTACACCCAGACCATGCCGGGCGAGCCTTTCCATGACCTCGATGCGGCGTTCGGGGAGCTCGTCGATCGCGGCTACAACACGATCCGGATCTGCGCCGCCCCGCTCCTGCTCTTCGGGGAGCACCGCATCGACACGAGCGCCCTTCGCTTCGCGGCGATCGGCGACTCCGTGGGCCAGGGCACACGCTGGTATAACGTGCGCGGAGGCGCCGTCCTGAACCTCAAGGAGTACCTGCTCGAGCTGTTCAAAGCGGCTCGGCGACACGACGTGTTCGTCATCGTCTCCTCGTGGGAGTACCAGCAGAGCCCCGCATTCCTCGACACACCCGTGTGGCACGAGGCGATCACTTCGATTCCGCCGGGCCAGCGGCATCAGGCCCTCGCCGAGGCCGAGGTCCGGCTGCTCGACTTCCTGCGGGAGCACGGGCTCCTCGACCGCGTGGCCTACATCGAGGTCCACAACGAGGTCGATCTCTCCCGGCTCACTGAAGTGGTGGGGGCGGGGGAGGACACCTTCCATGCCCAGAAGCCCTACCTGGAGAAGGCGCTGGCGATCCTGCAGGACGCCTACCCCGAGGTGCTCTCCACCGCGTGCTACGGGATCCCTCCGTACCTGGACCTGACCTCGATGCCAGAGAACGCCCAGGTGGCACACCACCACTTCTACGTCTATGGCGTCTTGGGCGCCCTCGAGGACTGGGCGAAGGTGCGGGCCACACCGCCGCTGTTCCCCACCCCCGAGCTGAAGACGCTGCTCAGGGACGATGCCCCGGACTTCGACTCCTGGGCAGGGCACGTGGAGCCGTGGCGCCTCGCCGCGACCGGGATCTCGCTGAGCATGTTCTACACCTACGACTGGGTGGATCCAGTCAAGTGGGACGACTGGCTCTACCGCCACTATCAGGCCCACGCGGCCGCGATGCAGGAACGTGTCTCGGTCCGCCTCAGGGCCGTGGCTACCTGGGCACGGCAGCACGGCGTGCCGGCCGTGATCGGCGAGGGCTGGATTGGCTACACCCCACTTGAGGCCGAATTCGAGGACGGGCCCGCCGGGCAGGAGTTCGCCCTCCAGGCGGTCCGCCTGTGCGCGCAACTCGGCTATTGGGGGACCCTTCCCGGCTCGAACTCGGCACCCCACCACCCGAGCGGCTGGCGGAACGTCGACTTCCAGCGCCGCGCCAACCGCCTCTTCGCGCCCGCGCCCCAGAACTGATCACCTGAACGACACAGACCTCAAGGACGATGCATGAGCACCCCTCCGTCGACGATCCGGCTCCCCGAAATCCCCTCCGCACAGGCGGCCCTGCCTGTCGCGGCGTGGGAAGAGCCCCTGACCATCGACACCTATGAGCCCGAGGAGCCGGACGGATTCCCGGCGTTCCTCAACAACCGCGTGTACCAGGGATCCTCGGGGCGGGTGTACCCGCTGCCGTTCCACGAACGGATCAGCCACGAGAAGCGCCCGCACGCGTGGCGGGCGGTGCACCTGGAGAACCGCTGGATCCGCGTCGTGATCCTGCCGGAGCTCGGCGGGCGCATCCACATCGCCCTCGACAAGGTCTCCGGGAAGGACATCTTCTACCGGAACAACGTCATCAAGCCAGCCCTCGTCGGGCTCACCGGCCCCTGGGTATCCGGGGGCGTCGAATTCAACTGGCCGCAGCACCACCGCCCCGCCACCTACCTGCCGACGTGCGTCGCGATCGAGCGCGACGACGACGGGTCGGTCACCGTGTGGTGCTCGGACCACGACCCGTTCGCCCGCATGAAGGGGATGCACGGCATCCGCCTCAACCCGGACAGCTCCCGGATCGAGGCCCGAGTCCGCCTGTACAACCGCAGCGAGACACGTCAGACCTTCCTGTGGTGGGCCAACGTCGCCGCCGCCGTCCACGACGACTATCAGTCCTTCTTCCCGCCTGACGTGGCGTACGTGGCCGACCATGCCAAGCGCGACGTGACCCGGTTTCCGGCCCCGGACTCCCCGTACTACGGCATTGACTACGCTGCGGCGGTCGATCCGAACGATCCCAAGTCCGGGCGGCTGGACTGGTACCGCAACATCCCGGTCCCGACCTCGTACATGGTCACCGACACCGACGCCGAGTTCTTCGGCGGCTACGACCACCGGGACCGCGTCGGCTTCGTCCACTGGGCCGACCGCACCGTCTCACCGGGGAAGAAGCAGTGGACCTGGGGCAACGCGCCCTTCGGCTGGGCCTGGGACCGCAACCTCACCGACGGCGACGGGCCGTACGTCGAGCTCATGGCGGGGGTCTACACCGACAACCAGCCCGACTTTGCCTTCCTCGCGCCGGGGGAGACCAAGACTTTCAGCCAGTACTGGTATCCGATCCGCGAGATCGGCCCGGCCCACATCGCCAACGACCGTCTCGCCGTGCACATCGACGCCTCTGGGCTCGCCGTGCAGGTGGGGCTGGCGGCGGCCGAAGCGCTGGGCGCGGTCGACGTCGTCGTCCGCCGTGGCGTCTACCAGCACACCGAGCGCGTCGTGTTGACTCCCGAGACCTCGCCCCGATTCGCCGCGCGTCTTGGAAACAGCCCCGAACCAGTGCGGATCTCAATCTCCAGGGACGGCGTCGAGATCTTGGAGGGAACAACCGAATCCGGGCATAAGAACGGCGGACGCCCGCGAACGGCCATTGCCCCGCCCCAGCCCTCCGACGTGGCCACGATCGACGAGCTCGTCCATATCGCCACGTATCTCCAGCAGTACCGGCACGCGACACGATCGCCTGAGCCCTACTGGGACGAGGTGCTCGCCCGCGATCCTGAGGAGTCCCGGGCCACCCTCGCACTCGGCATCCTCGCCTACCAGCGCGCCGACTACGCGAGGGGCGCCGAGCTGCTGAAGGTGAGCACCGCGCGTCGTACGTTCTGGGCCCCGACCCCCGACGACGGGCAGGCCCACTACATGCTCGGCCTCGCCCTCTCGCGCCTCGGCGACGAGCACGGGGCGCGGGAAGCGCTCGGCCGCGCAAGCTGGGACGCCGCCTTGGCCACGCCGGCGCGGTACGCGCTCGCCAAGCTCTGCCTCCGCGCCGGTGACGACCGCAAGGCGCAAGACCTGCTTGCCCAGGTGCGCGCCGCGGATCCGAACCACACCCAGTCAGCCAACCTCCTCGCGGCCATCGCGCTCCGCAGTGGAGACGGCACGACGGTGGAGGAGCTCCTTGACGATGTCCTCGAACGGGATCCGCTCGACGCCTGGGCCCTCGACCTTGCCGGCGATCCCCTGATCAAGGACTCCACCGTTCTGCTCGATGTCGCCCTCGAGTACAGTTCTGCGGGGTTCACAGACCGGGCCCTTGCGGTCCTCGACCGATGTGAGTTCCTTCTCAGCCGCCAGGCCTTAGGCCAGGTGAACGTCGGGCCCCTGATCTCCTACCACCGCGCCCGGATCCTGTCCCTGGCCGGGCGGGAAAAGGCTGCGCTCGAGGCCCTCAAGGCCACCGACGCACATGATGCCCGCCACGCCGCGCCGTCCCGGCTCGACGACGTCGACGCCATCCGCCACGCCCTGGCACTCCGGCCCGATGAGGCGCTCGCCCGCGCCCTGCTGGGCGACTGGTACTACCACGTGGGGCGGGAGAAGGACGCCCTCGCCGAATGGCGGGCAGGGATCGCCGTCGCCAACGACCTCTCTCTCGCAGTCCGTCTCCACCGGAACCTCGGCATCGGCACCTACAACGTCGAACGGACGCCGGACACCGCGGCCGAGCACTACCGGACCGCCCTCGTCCTGGACGGTGGCAACGCCAAACTGCTCTACGAGGCCGACCAGCTGGCCTTGAGGCAGAAGGCGACGGCGGCAGAGCGCCTCGCGGTGCTCGAGCGGCATCCGCAGCTCATCGGCAGCCGGGACGATCTGACCGTCGTCTACGCCAACCTTCTGCTGGATGTCGGCCGGATCGCCGAAGCAAGGGGGCGGATCGTGTCCCGGGCGTTCCAGCCGTGGGAGGGAGGGGAAGGCCAGGTCCTTGCTGTGTGGGACCGGCTCTGCCTCGCCGAGGCGCGGGAAGCCCTCGCTGAAGGCAACCCCGTGCTGGCCGAGGCGACGATCCGCTCGGCCCTCCTCCCTCCGGACAACCTAGGCGAAGGCCGCCATCCCCTGGCCAACACCGCCGAGCTGCACCTCGTCCTCGGCGACGCCCTCGAGGCCATCGGCCGGACCGATGAGGCGCACGCGGCCTGGGAGCGCGCCGCGGGGGAGGTCGCGGACTTCGAGAAGATGGCCCAGGCCCCGTACAGCGTGAGGACCATCCACGCCATCGAAGCCAGGTACCGCCTCGGGCGGGACGCGGACGCCGAGGATCTCGCACGAGGGCTCGAAGAATGGGTCGAGGGCTACGCCGTGCAGGAAGCCTCCGTCGACTTCTTTGCCACCAGCCTTCCGTCGATACTTCTGTTCAGAGAGGACCCGAACGATGCCAGGGATGCGGAGGTGGAGACGATCCGCGGCCAGCTGGCTCACCTGAGGAAGGCGGTGCTGTGAACTCGCTGGACCTGCGGAGGGAGGAGCCGGAGCGCTCCTTCCTCCGCGAGGGCTTCACCGGCCAGCGCATGTCCGTGCTGCCGCGGCCGCGGGTCAAGCTGGCCCTCGACAGTCCGGCGACCGCCAATCTCGTGGTCACAGACTGCGGCTACTTCCCCAACGCCAGGCACCACGGCCGCACCCGGCACAAGGGCATCACCCAGACCGTGGTCCTCATGTGCGTGAAGGGCTCCGGCTGGGTCCGGGTCGACGGCTATGCCCCGACAGAGGTCAACGCAGGCGAGGCGGCCATCCTCCCGGCGGGAATCCCCCACGCCTATGCCGCCTCGGACCAGGATCCGTGGACGCTGTGGTGGCTGCACGTTGAAGGGCCCGGCGCGGCTGCCTTCCTGGCCGCGCTCAACGCGCGCGCTCTTCCGGCGATCCGGCGCATGGCAGACCCCGTGCGCATGGCCTCCCTGGCCAGCGAGGTCGTCACCTGGCATGAGAAGGACACCACCGACGCTAGCCTGATCGCCTCCAGCGGAGCCGCCGCCCACCTCCTCGCTCTCCTGGCGACGGACCAGCTGCCCGGTCCCGGGGTGCACGCCGCGGTGGAGAGCATCGTCGAGCACCTGCGCAACAACATCACGGCCAGAGTCAGCGTCGACGGCCTCGCCGCCATGGCAGGGCTCAGCCGGTCCCACTTCGCGGCCCTGTTCAAGGAGCGCACCGGCTTCCCAGTCGTGCAATTTCAGACCCAGCTGAGGATGCAGCGGGCCCGCGAACTGCTCGACACGACCAACACCCCCATCGAGCGCATCGCCGGGCTCGTCGGCTACGACGACCCCTTCTACTTCGCCCGGATGTTCAAGAAAGTTCACGGCATCAGCCCACGGCAGTACCGCAACCACGAAAAGGGCTGAATCGCGGACATCCGCCTGTCCTCGCCTGATTCCCACCGCGCCCTCGTGTGCTGCCCCCCGACCAGGCATCCCGTCACCTGAGGAGGAAAATCCGATGAATAGCACGTTCTCCATCACAGCGACGGCGTCCAGCCCGGCCGGACTCCAGGCTGAGATCGACAGGGCAGTCGAAGCGGCCATCGAACAGGCCATACCGAGGCAGTCCCGGGGCGTCCTCGTCACACGCCTCGACCACAGCACCGTCACGGTGGAGCTCAGCGACGCCGTGCCCTACGGCACCACGCTCGAAGCCGACCTCCGCTGAGCAACCCGGCTGTGCGGCCACTGCGCGCGGGCGCCGCAAAGAGTCTTCTCCGCGGCCTCGGGCTCTCCGGCTCGGAAGGCGTCGACGTGCTGATGAGAGCGCAGCGTCAGGCCGAGGGAAAAGCGGCTGTTGACGACGAGGGCGACGGCGGTGTTCCCGGGTGGGTCAAGGAGGCCATCCTGAACCCTGCCGAGTCCACGTTCCGGACCGCGCCCCTCGGGCTCGCGGTGGCAGGCACGTCTGCCAATGTGCTCCTGGTCGACGACAGACCGCCGCTCGCGCGGTGTCGGTCGATGATGGCGACGATCGCCTCGAACGCGTTCTCTGTGGCGCAAACGTCGAGTAGGGACGCCGCCGTGAACGTGGACCTGCTCTCTCCAGGGATTCCGATCAAGAGCCCTAGACCCGTCTTTTCGTCCATGAAGTAAGGCGGGACGTGCTGTTCTCGGCGGGCCTGGCCCACCTTACTTAAAGACAGAACGTCCGTGCGAAGACGCCGGACGAGTCGCCTGAAAAGGAGCGTCCCATGCAACGAAGCGTCCGGACTGCCGGAATCGGCCTGTTGACTTCCGCCCTGCTCGCCAGCGCCGTCGTCGGTCTGAGAGCCACCCCCGTGGCAGCGGCTGGCGGCGGCGGCTCGATCGTCGTCGACCCCAGCGTCTCCTATCAGACGATCCAAGGTTGGGGGACTTCGCTGGCCTGGTGGGCGGAGGGTGCCGGCGGATGGGACCCTACGAAGCGCCAGGCGCTGGACAGCGCGATCTTCGGGCTTACCCCAGGCGGCAACGGCTTGGGGCTCAACGTCGTCCGATACGCGATCGGCGCTGCCACCCCCGGGGACACTTGCTCGGCGAACATGCGGGTGGGGGCCGCGAGTCCGTCCTTCGACACGATCAGCGTCACCGGGTCAACGGGAGGCGGCGCGGGTACCGCGCCGGGGTCGGATCCGACCAGCCCCAACTACGACTGGACCAAGGATCCGAACCAGATGAACGTCCTGAAGGACGCTCGGGCCAACGGGGCGAACGTGTTCGCCGCGGCGGCGTACTCGGCGCCGGCGTCGATGACGAAGAACAACTGCAGCGGCGGATCCGTCCCCGATCCGACGACGGGGAGCGGCACCGACAACCTCGACACGGCCAACAATCAGAACTACGCGGACTACCTCGCCGCCGTCGTCAAGCACTTCCACGACAACGAGGGGATCCCGTTCAGCACGATCGCTCCGGTGAACGAGCCCGCGAAGTCCGGCTGGAACAACAAGAACTGCGTTGCGTCCCCGGCGTCGGGGACCAAATGCCAGCAGGGCATGGTCGTCAGCACCGCCGCACAGCAGGGAGCGATCGTCTCCGACCTGGCCAGCGACCTGAGCGGCCTCGCCTACACCCACATCTCCGCCCCGGAGGAGCTCAACATTGCAGGGTCGATGTCCGACTACAACGGCTATTCCTCGGCGCAGCAGGCGATCGTGGCCCAGCTGAACTCGCATGACTACGGCGATTGGGCGCCCGGCACGGAGAGCGGGACCCCGCTGTACCTGCTCGGGCAACAGGCGAACAAGCCGGTATGGATGTCCGAGTGGGGCGCCAACGGTGATGTCAACGCCAACGTCGAGAACCATCCGTCGACCGCCGCGGCCACCGCCGCGATGACGCTCTCGCAGGACATCCTGAAGAACGAGAACGAGATGCACCCGTCGGCGTGGGTGGCTTGGCAGGCCGCAGACGGCCCCTTCGCCAACCAGACCACCGCCCAGAGCCTCATGAACGGCGGAGGGGATGTGAACGACCTCTGGGGCCTGGCCGGGATCGACTACTCCTCCGGCTCCAACCAGGCCGTGACCTTCCCGCTGCGGTACTACGCGATGGGAAACTACTCGGAGTTCGTCCGCCCGGGCTACCGCATGATCCGCAACAGCGACCCCAGCACCTTCACGGCGTGGGACCAAGGGTCGAAGAAGCTTGTGATCGTCACCACGAACGCCGCCACCACCTCGGCGACCAACTCGTACGACCTATCCCGCTTCGGCCTCACCGGGGCGACGGTCACCGCCTACCAGACCGCCGCCGACCTGGTGAACGGCTCGGGCGGCGCCAACGAGAAGCACCTCGCCACGATCACCCCGGCCACGTTCAGCACGACCTCCGGGACGCTGTCCGATACGGTCCCGGCTGATTCGGTAACCACCTACGTCGTCTCCGGCGCGGCCTACACCGGCGCTGGGGCCAGCACCGAGGTCGACGACAGCTCCACCGGCAGCGGCGCGAACCAGTGGAACTACACCGGGAGCGGGTGGCAGAGCTGCTCGGGCACCGGGTGCGCCGGCTCGGAGAACCTCTACAGCGGCACGACCCACTGGGACTCGACGGCAAACGACGCGGCCTCGATGTCCTTCACCGGCGGCCGGGTGCGCCTGTTCGGTGTCACCGACACCAACGGAGGCCGCGCCACCGTCTCCGTCGACGGCGGCCCCGCCACTGAGCTCGATTTCTACTCCGCAGCACGTCACGGCGACCAGCTCATGTGGGAAAGCCCCCAGCTCGGCACCGGGAACCACACGTTGACCGTCACTGCCTCCGGATCCGCGAACCCGCAGAGTAGCGGCACGATGGTCGCGCTCGACCGCGCCGAGATCGACCCCACGGTGACCACCACCGTCGACGACGCCACCACCGGTGCCGGGGCGAATCAGTGGGCCTACACGGGCTCGGGGTGGGTGCACTGCTCCTCCACCTCCTGCGCTGATCCGAACGACATGTACGCCAGCACGGCGAGCTGGGACGGAACCGCCGCTGACAAGGCCACGCTGACCTTCTCCGGCACTGGGGTGGCCCTCTATGGCATCACCGACACCAACGAGGGCATCGCCAACATCTCGGTCGACGGAGCCACCGCGACCCCGGTCGACTTCTACTCGTCGTCCCGGGCAACGAACGTCCCGGTCTACACGAGCACGGGCCTCACCAACGGCAGCCACACGTTGACCGTGACCGTCACCAACCAGAAGGACAACCAGAGCAGCGGCATCGTGCCGGTGATCGACCGCGCGGTCGTCAACAGCCTCGTCCCAGCCGTTCCAGGGCCGATCACCAGCGTCGACGACAGCGTCACCGGGACCGGGGCCAACCAGTGGAACTACACCGGCGCCACATGGCTGGCCTGCTCGGGCACCGCGTGCGGCGACCCACAAAACCTCTTCGGCGGAACGACCCACTGGGACTCGATTGCCAACGACACCGCCAAGCTCTCCTTCAACGCCACCTCCACTTCCGGCACGACCATTGGGCTCTACGGGGTCACCGACACCAACGAGGGCCAGGCCAACGTTTCGGTCGACGGCGGCACCCCCACCCTCGTGGACTTCTACAGCGCCTCCCGGCATGGGAACCAACTGCTGTGGCACGCGGACAACCTCGCAGCCGGGCCCCACACGCTCACCGTCACCGTCTTGGGCACCAAGAACGCCAGCAGCACCGGATACCTGATCGCGCCGGACAGGGCCACGATCGGCGTCACGCCCTTCCTGAAGACCGTGACCAACGGGACCGCGCGCAACAACTTCGACGGCAGCGTGGGGATGCAGTTCACCACCGGGTCCGCAGGGCTCGTGGTCTCCGCACTCGGGCGGATGCACGTTTCTGGAAACGCGAAGACCCACAACTTGTCGCTCTACAAGACCGACGGCACCCTCGTCGCCGGCGCGACCGTCGACACCGCGGTCGCGAACGTCGATGCCCAGGGCCTCCAATACGCGGCCCTCGCCCAGCCTGTCGCGCTTGCCGCCAATACCACCTATTACCTCGTGAGCTCCGAAAGCAACGGCGGCGACCAGTGGTACGACGGCAACACCGCCACTCTGACGGGCGGAAGCACGATCAACCCCGTCTACGTCACGTGGGACTCGAACGGCAACGCGATCTGGACGCCTTTGACGTCCTACCCGGGCCAGACCTACGGGCCGGTGAGTCTCCTCGGCGGCTGAGGGGGCCAATCCGAGGCGACTCCCGATGCCCATCGACAACCAGGAGCTGACCATATGGCCCTTGGCCACATGATCAAGGAATCGCAGCCGCGCTCGGGGATCCTGGGCACCCCGAGCGCGGCCGCGACCCGACGCGCATCGGCGACCGGCCGCCAGTACCGCATCTCCCGCGGCGGCAGCACCGCCGTCGTCACCGAGCTCGCAGCCACCCTGCGCTCCTTCGAGGTCGACGGCGTCCGGCTCTCCGAGACCTTCGCCGACGACGAGGTTCCGCCGTACGCGGCCGGAATCACGCTCGCTCCGTGGGCCAACCGGATCGAGGACGGGCGCTGGACGCTCGACGGCACGGTCCAGCAGCTCGACATCACTGAACCCTCGCTGAACAACGCAATCCACGGACTGCTTCGGCACACCGGTTATGAGCTCCTCGACACTGCGGAGGACCGCGTCGTGCTCGAGGCAGCAGTCTTCCCGCAGCAGGGGTACCCGTTCCTCGTCCGGCACCGCGTCGAGTACACGATCGACGACGACGGCGGGCTCCGCGTGCGCCAGAGCCTCACCAACGACTCGTCCCGGCCAGCACCATTCGTCCTGGGCGCACATCCTTACCTCAGGCCCGGTGACGTCGAAACGGGAGAACTCACGCTCACGCTTGCCGAGACAGCGGCTGGCCCCCGGGCAGGAGGGCGCTATGGAATGGGGAATCGGAGCGACGCTCTAACCAGACGAAGAGGTATCTCCGCCCGTGCGCCGCCCGGGGCCCAGCCAGCCCATGTCGAACCATCACCATTGGCGTTCAGGCGCCCAGACTAGGAGTTCTCGTACCGCTTTCGTCCGACCGCTGCTGGCTACGGTGGCCAGATGGCCATCCCGGAGGGATGGCCTTCGGCGCCGACTACAACCCAGAGCAGTGGCACCGTGAGGTCTGGGCTAAGGACGTGCGCCTGATGAAGGCGGCGGGAGTGAACATCGTCTCCCTCGCGATCTTCTCCTGGGCGCGCCTGCAGCCCGCTCGAGAAACGTGGGATTTCGAATGGCTGGATGAGGTCATCGATCTCCCGCGCAGCAATGGGATAGCCGTTGACCTTGCTACGGCCACTGCCTCGCCTCCACCCTGGCTTGCGTCGGAGCACCCCGAGATCCTGCCCGTCACCGCCGAGGGGGAACCCTTTGGCCGGGCGGCCGCCAGCACTGGCGGCCGACCTCCTCCACGAAGCCGTCTTCGCCGATCACCTCACCCATGCCCTCGGGGTCGGGTGGGAGGCCCGCGCGGCCGCGACCGCAACCCAGCCTGGTCCATCACCGGCGTCTCCGAACAGCTCGTGGCAGAGTTCTCCACCCGCGCCCGGCATATCGACAGGGAGAAGGACCGGCTGATCGCAAGCGTAGTGGAAGCGGTGGGGGAGAAGCGCTCGACGTGGCGGCGGTGGAACCTACAGTCGTTCCGGCAGGGCCAGCTCGTCATCCTCGACGAAGCCTCCCTCGCCGGAACGCTCTCCCTCGACCGCATCGCGAACCTTGCGGCCGAGGCAGGCGCGAAGGTGCTCCCGGTGGGTGACTACGCCCAGCTCCCGTCGGTCGACGCCGGCGGTGCGTTTTCGCTGCTCGTGCATGACCGCGACGACGCGCCCGAGCTGGCCGACATCCACCGCTTCACGAACGAGTGGGAGAAGGCCGCGTCCCTCGGCCTCCGGCACGGGCGGACCGAAGTCGTCGACACCTGCATCCAGCGTTGCCGCGTCGTTGAGGGGGAGACGGAGGCGATGGCCGACGCTGCCTACCGAGGGTGGCGCGCCGACCAGCTCGGAGGACGTGCGGCCGTGCTGGTCGCCGACTCGAACGAGGCCGCAACCGCGTTGAACGTCCGGGCTCGCACGGACCTGATCCTCGACGGCTCGGTCCACAGACCACGAGAGGTCGAACTGCACGACGGCGCCCGCGCCGCGGCCCGGGCCCTCCAGAGGGTCACCGGTTCGAATCCGGCAGGGGCTCCACAGCTCCTCTCAGCGGGGAAGCTCGTGGGTGTCGCATGCGCCACCGGCGGCAGGAAGTCGCGCCCGTTCTTGCGGCGACCCTCGACCAAGTGCTGAGGGTTGGGCAGCACTTGGTCGATTCTGGCAGCGACGGATTCTCCCCGGGACAGCATTTAGTGTGCGAGTATCGTCGGCATGGGCGAGGAGGAACAGGTCCGTCGGGGAGCCTTGGGCGGAGCGACGGAGCGCTGGGGGCGGGTGCTGGGTTTGGTGGCAGACGTCGGGGATCGGGATGGGTTCAGTGTCCTAGCGGTACGGGGCAGGCTGAACATGAACAGCACCGATGAATTCCGTGGAGTGGTCGCGGAGGTGCTCCGGGCGGGACGCACCCGCCTCCTGATCGACCTTCAGGCCGCCGAGTCGGTGGATTCTACGGGACTCGGCGCGCTGATCTGGGCGGCGACAAGGGCGCGCAGGGAAGGCGGCGATCTCCGGCTCGCGAACGCAAATGCGAGCGTGCGGAAGCTGCTGGAGCTGTCGAATGTGACGAAGGCGCTGCCGAGCATCGAGCAGCAGGATGCCGGCACAGACAGCACAGATCCTGACCCCTCGGCTTAGCGGGTCGCAGCTCAAGCGGAACGACTCTATCTCCACCAGCTCTACTTCCCCTTCGGCGCGTCGATGAGGCTCGGCGGCGGGGGATCGAAGTTGCCGTGGTCGTACAGGCCGATGACCTTCTGCATGTAGTACGCCCATTGCGGGCCGGCGATGTAGGCCCCGTCGATGACGGGCCAGAATCGCCCATTGACGAAGACGTTGCGTCCGAGATGATCCTCCGGGTTGCCGAGCGCCTCGCCGAAGTATGACGCCGTCGAGAGGCCCCGCGTGTAGCCGATGAGCCACGTCTCGCTGTTGAACTGGTTGGTTCCGGTCTTCGCGGCGTCGGGTACGCCGAGGTAGATGGTGTGGCCTGCGTCGTCCTTGATGTTGTAGCCGGAGCCTTTCGTGAGCACATCCTGGAGGACGTTGGTGGCGGCCTTGGCGACGTCCGGCCTGATCGAGTTCGCCCGGCACGACGGCGACTGACCGCCGATCTTCTGACCCTGCGCATCGTCCACCTCGGCGATGGAGATCGGCGTGCAATACGTCCCGTTGCTCGCGAACGTCGCGTACACGCTGGCCATCGTGAGGGGGGCGATGTTCAAACCGCCCAGCAGATCGCCGAGCGTCGACATGTCGGCGGGCTTGCCGCCGCCTGCGCCGTCGTGCAGCCCGAGCGCGTCCGCAGCGCGCTGGATGTCGCAGAAGTCATTGAGGCCGGCCGCGGTGGCGAACAGGGCCGTATTGATCGACTGGTAGATGCCCTCCCGAACGGGCATCGGCCGGTACCACCCGGGCTCGTCGTTCTGAAGGTTCGGCGCGGCACCCCGGCCGACTTCGGCGTCGTCGTACGCGCCGACGACGTGGGCGCACGTATCCCGCCACGGGTAGTTGAGCGGATACACCCGCTTCGAAGCGTCGACGACCTGGTTCGTGGGCTTGCCCTCACTGAGCCAGGCCGTGAGCGTGATGGGCTTCATCGACGATCCCGGCTGCATCCCGCCGGCGCCGCCGAGGTCGTTGCCCTGTGCGTCCGTCCGATCGACATTGAAGTTGTAGCTCGTGACGAAGTTCAGGCCCTGGCCCGGGAGCATGCGCGTGTTCTGCGCCATCGAGAGGATCTTGCCCGTGCCGGGCTGGACCGTCACGAGGGACGTGCCCCACTTGTCCGGATTCGCGCCCGCGGTCGAATCGACCTGGGCTTGGGCGGGGGCCTGAAGCCGCGGGTCGAGGGTGGTCTTGATGATGAGGCCGTTCTGCGCGACCCGCTGCAGCCGGTCATTCGCCGTCGCGCCATAGGCGGGATCGTTGAGAACCTGGTGCAGCACGTAGTCACAGAAATACTGCGCCTGCACGGCGTACGCGCACCCTTGCCTGGGCGGGCTCAGCTTGAGCTGGAGCGGCGTTTTGGCGGCGTCCTCGTGCTGTTTCTGGTCGATATAGCCGTGCTGCTGCATCGCGTCCAGCACGAGATTTCGGCGGGTGAGCGCATTATCCGGATGGGCAACCGGATCGTACACCGAAGGCCCATTGACGAGCCCCGCGAGAAGGGCCGCCTGGGGGAGCGTGAGATCCTTGGCGCTCACCGAGAAGAAATACTGGCTCGCCGCCTCGATCCCGTAGGCATTCGTGCTGAAGAAGACGATATTGAGATAGCTCGCGAGAATCTGCTCCTTCGAGTATTGCTTCTCGAGCGCGATCGCCAGCTTCATTTCGCGCAGCTTGTCACCGATGGTCTTCTGCCCATTGAGCACGTTCGAGGCGTCCGCCCCCTGGGCGACGAGGTTCTCCTTGAGCACGTTGGCGACGTACTGCTGCGTGATGGTCGACGCCCCCTGGCGGTCGCCCCGGACGTTCGCCAGAAGGGCCCGCAGGATGCCGGTCGTGTCGACGCCGCCATGCTCGAAGAATCGATAGTCCTCGATCGCGACGATCGCATTCTTGACGTTGGGCGACATCTGGTCGATGGACACCGGAGTGCGATTCTCATTGAACAGAGTCGCGATGAGGGAACCGTCTGCCGCGAGCATCTTCGTGACCTGGCCCGGAGGATTGATGGTCAATTCGCTCGGAAGGCTGTCGAAAAATGACGAGGAGCCGTATGCTGCCCCCCAGGTCACGGCCGCGGCCGGCATCATGAGCCCCGCCACCAGCACTCCGCTGACGGCGCTCACGGCGAGGAAAGCGACAAACTTCCCCAAAACCTTGGCCGTGCTCGCGAGAATGGCCATGGACAAATTATAGGAAGCCCGTCTGGGAGAACCTGAAGAGTTCGCGAGAGGATGGGGGCATGACGACGCCGTATCGTTACGACGTGGAAATCCTCCACCTGCTCGTCTCCCCGGAGCATGCCTACTTCGGGCGGGCGCGCGACGGCGCGGCAGACGTCCCGATGACGGACGCCGACCGCGTCGAGATCGTCGCCGGCAAGGGCATCATCGGCGACAGGTTCTTTGGCAAGGCGGCCCACATGGACGCGGCCGTCACGCTCATCGCAGCCGAAGCCCTCGAAGCCATCGCCGGCGAGCTCGGCGTCGCGCCCTTCGATCCGCTCTTGACTCGACGCAACATCGTCGTCCGGGGCGCCCAGCTCGCGCCCCTCGTCGGCGAGGAGTTCGCGCTCGAGTCGCGCGGCGCCGTCGTCCGCTTCTGGGGCGGCAGGCCCGCACATCCGTGCGCCTGGATGGACGAGATGCTCGCCCCCGGCGCCCATGCCGCGATGCGCGGGCGTGGGGGCATTCGCTGCCGGCCGCTCTCGGACGGGATCCTGCACCGCGGCCCAGCCATCCTGACGAGCCCGGTGCCGCTTGAACAGGCGAGGGCGGGGGAGGCGACGGTCCTGCGGCCCAGCCGCCTCCCCTGACCTCCCTACGGCTCCCGCGCGTAGACCGGCGGGAACAGCTCGCCGGCGCTCCGCCGCCGCTCGTCCCGCTCGGAGTAGGCCGAGCGCATCTTGTCGAAGAGCTCTTGGCCGCGACGGCGCCACCATGCGAGATCGTGGCCCGCGAGCGCGCCGTCCTCGACGATCGTCCTGCCCGCCACGACGCTGAGCACGCACTGCCGCGCCGTGCCGTTGAGGATGAGCGTGCGCACGGGGTCCTCGTGCACGCCGTCGCGCAGGTCCCCGAGGCCGAAGGCGACGAAGTCGGCCTGCGCGCCCGGGCTCAGGCGCCCCAGGTCGGGACGGCGAAGGGCGCGCGCCCCGCCGAGCGTTGCGGCGTCGACGTAGTCGGCGAGCCGCGCGGCGTCCCGCCGGCCCTCGACGATGTTGGCGAGGTGCCAGCCGGCGTCGATGCCCCGGACGAGGTCCGGCGGGAAGGAGTCGGTGCCGAGCGCGATGCGTACGCCGGCCTCGACGTAGGCGGGGAACGAATCGAGGGCCTCGCCGTACCGCATCGACGTGAGCGGGCAATGGACGATGCTCGCGCCCGACGCCGCGAGGCGCGCGAGGTCGCCGCGGTCCTCGCCGTGGACCCTCGAGTTCCGGTCGAGGAACAGCGCGTGCGGGACGAGCAGGCGCTCGCCGAGGAGGCCCGCGTCGTCGAGCAGCTCGAGTGGGGTCATACCGTGCCGCTCGATGACGAGGGCCCGCTCGGCAAGCCCCTGGAGGCTATGGAGGCGAACGAGTGCGTCGCGTTCTCGAGAGACGCGGGCCGTCTCGTCGAGGAGCTCGCGCGTGAGCGTCTCGATGCGGCACGGCAGGAGGACGCCCGTGACGAGCGGGTCGCCCAGCTGCTCGGCGTAGTCGAGGAAGCGGACCGCATCTTTCAGGCCCTCGCGGCCGCGCTCCTCGTCGAACAGGACGCCCACGGTGCCGTCCCCGAGCGCGACGTTGACGCCCGAGCGGTACGCCGGCCCCAGGAAGGCCCGCAGCCCGATCTGCCGGGACGTCTCCGCCATGCCCGCGAGCTCGTCAAAGCTCTCCGCCCACGACGAATGGATCTCCGAGGCGATCGGCATGAACGTCGTGATGCCGTGCAGCGCGAGCTGGATGAGGGCGTAGTGCCGGATGTCCTGGCGTTCCTCGGGGGTGAACACGTCGGCACGGCGCTCGCGGAAGTACTCCTCGGACCAGAGGTGCCCGCGGGCGAGCTCGCCCCCGGCCCAGCTGTCGAGGATGAGGTGGTCGATGTCCGAGAGTGCGTCGAGGTCGATCAGGCCGGGCATGATGAGCGCGTCGCCGAGGTCGCGGTGGCTCTCTGCCTCGGGCGCACCTGACGTGGGGCCCGCGTACACCACGACGCCGTCTTCGTGGACCACGGTGCCGTGGTCCACGAGCACGTGGCGGTTATCGCGGTGGGCGAGGAGATAGCGGGCTGAAACAGAGCTCTTCACGGTTCCTCCTGGGTGGTCGAGTACTGGGGCGTCGTGCGGTTCAGGACGGGAGGGACGGGTTGACTTCGGCCTTGGCGACGGCGCCGTCGGCGACGTTCCACGAGCTGAGGACCTTCTTGTAGGTCCCGTCATCGATGAGCTTGTTCAAGGTCTGGCCGATGAGGTTCGCAAGCGCGGTGTCATCCTTCGCGATCGCGATGCCGCCGGGCCCGCTGTTGTACGTGTCGCCGAGCTTCTCGACCGCGCCGCTGGTCTGCTGGACGGCGTAGCCGATCGTGGGGGAGTCGGAGACCATCGCGTCGAGGGTGCCGTTGACGAGGCGCGTGTTGATGTCTGTCTGGCTCTTGAGGGAGATGACGTTGATGGCGCTCTTGCCGGCCTTGACGCACTTGTCGCTGCGGTCCTTGAGGTCCGGGTCCTCCTGGATGGTCCCCGTCTCGACGCCGATCGTCCTGCCGCACACGTCGTCGAGCGAGAACTTCTTCGGGTTGCCCTTCTGGACGGCCCACAGGGTGCCCGAGTCGAAGTAGCTCACGAAGTTGACGGCGGCGAGGCGCTTCTTCGTGATCATGAACGAGCTGACGCCGAGATCGTACTTCGGGCCGAGCGCCGGCAGGATTCCGGCGAATTCCGCCGTCTCCACGTCGACCTTGAGGCCCAGCTTCGCGCCGATCGCCTTCGCGAGGTCGACGTCGTAGCCCATGGGCGTGTGGTTGTCCGACCCGCCGAGGAATTCCGCGGGCGCGTAGGTCGTGTCCGAGCCGATCACGAGCGTTCCGCGGGCCTTGATCGCGGCGGGCACCTGCGATGCGAGCGCCTCGTCCTTCTGGACGGTGCTCGGGTCGAAGCTCGCGGCCGCGCCGCCCGAGCTGGCGGGCTGCGCGGCGCTGGTTTCCGACGCGTTCGTGCAGCCCGTGAGGGCGAGTGCGCTCAGCGCGAGGGCGACGCTGCCCTGGAGAGCGAGGTTGTTGAAGAAGCGCATGACTGTCTTTCGTGAGGGGAAGGGGTGGTGCTGGGTGCGGGTGAAGAACGGGCGCGCAACCGGTGACTACGCGCGGACGACGGCGAGGCCGTCCGCGACGACGAGGCCGTGGTGGAGCACGGTGCGATCCTTGCCTCGGTCCATGACGGCTGAGGCGGGCGTCTCGCCGTCGACGAGGACGACGTCGGCCGGGTCGCCGACGTCGGCTCCCGGGAGGTCGCCGATGCCCTGGACGCGGCGGGCTGTCGGATCGATGACGCTCGCGCCGCCCATCGTCGCCACGGCGAGGCAGTGCTCGATGAGCTCGTCGCGCCGGAACCCCTGCGTGAACGCAAGCTGCCATGTGCGGTCGAGCATGTCGGCGTTGCCGTACGGGCTCCAGTAGTCGCGCTGGCCGTCCTCGCCGAGCCCCACGCGCACGCCAGCCTCGGCGAGCCGCGCGAGCGGGAGGTGCCGCGGGGGAGGCGGTGCGACGGTCGCGAGCGAGACGTCGAGTTCGGCCATCTCGTCGATGAGGCGGCCGAGCGATTCGTCGTCGATCGAGGAGAGCTGGAACGCGTGGCTGATGGTCACCTTGCCGTGCATCGCGAGGGCCCGCGTGCGCTCGAGGATGAGCTCGGTCGTGAACGCGCCTAGCGTCCCGGTCTCGTGGAGGTGGATGTCGATGGGGGCCGAGTACTTCTCGGCCAGCCCGAAGACGATGTCGAGGTGCCGCGCGGGGTCGCGGTCGAGCGCCGAGGGGTCGAGGCCGCCCACGACGTTCGCCCCGGCCTGCATCGCGGCCTCGAGCAGCTTCTCCGTGCCGTCTTCGAGCAGGATGCCAGCCTGCGGGAACGCGATGATCTCGACGTCGGCCGCGCCCGCGTAGCGCTCCTTCGCCGCAAGGACCGCCTCGAAGCGCTCGAGCCGGCAGTCGACGTCGACCTGCGCGTAGGAGCGCACCCGCGTGGTGCCGCGCGCGACCATGCGCTCGAGGGCCGTGGCCGCGCGCTCGGCTATGGGCGCCTCGGCGTTGCGCCAGTTGGCGCGGTCGTTGAGCATCATGGCCCAGACGCCCGGGGCGCCCGTGTGCGGCCGGAACGGGAGGCCGATGCGGGTCGAGTCGAGGTGGACGTGGACGTCCGAGAAAGCGGGGAACAGGAGGCGTCCGCGCCCTTCGACGACGGTCGTGTCGCCTTCTTCGGCGACCGCCGCACTGGGATCGTGCGGCACGATGGCGGCGATCGCGGCGTCGGGCCGTCCGGCGCGGTCGACGACGACGTCGCTCGCCTCTCGGCCCCAGGGGCGCACGTTGCGGATGAGGGTCTTGGGTGCGATCGGCTGGGTCACTCGGTGTCAGTCCTTCACGATATTGCATGCCAAATCCTGGAACGCCGCCGTGTGGGCCGGCAGGATCCCCGGATTCTCAAGGATTCTGGATGGCTTTGAACCAGAATGGTATACCAATATCGAGCGTAGGGCACGATGCCCGCCCTGTAAATCCCCCGGCTAGGGGTGGCGCGGGCGAGCCTCGAGCTGGCTTTCGACGATCGGGAGCGATTCGTTCCGGCTCTCCTCGACGTGGGCGAAGGAGAGCGCGGCGGCGAGCTCCGCGTGGCCGCGGATAATCGCCTGGACGATCGCGACGTGCTCGCGGTAGAGCTCCACCTGATCGCGGTCCTTCGCGACGTGGAACAGCCGGCGCACGTGGCCGTTCACCGGAGTCATGAGCTTCTGGAGGAGGCGATTGCCGCTCAGCACGAGGATCTCCTCGTGCAGGCGGGAGTTCAGGTCGGCGATCTGATCCTCGCTGCCGGCCTCGGTTGCCTCATGCGCCTGCTCGAGCAGGGTCTCGAGCCCCGCTGGCGAGGCGCCTGCCGCGCAGGCCTGCGCCGCAAGCCGCGCGGCGAGGACTTCGAGGCTCGCCCGGATGTCGAAGAGCTCGACGGCCGCGTTCACCGTCATGGGCACGACGACGGCGCCGCGGCGCGGGATGGTCTCGATGTAGCCTTCGCTCTCGAGCTGGGGGAGCGCCTCGCGCACGGGAACTCTCGAAACCTGGAGCTCTTCGGCGATCTCGCGCTCGCGGATGCGGGCGCCGGGGGGCAGGCTCCCGTCGATGATCCGCTCCCTGAGCCACTCGTAGACATTGTTGGCGCGCGAACCGGATGCCGGCCCTTCTTCCGCCGGGGCTTCCGCGGTCATGGCACCCTCCCTCCGTGGACCTGGGGACATCGTACCGTCGCTGGCCCCGGAGAAGGCTCAAGAACACTTTGGCATGCCACATTGCCAGATATAGCCCTCAAGGGGGTGACTTTCTGTCAGTTGTGTGTGATTCTGCATGCCAACGGTGAAGTTTGAGGCCCGCGGACGCCGAGTCCGCGAAGAGTTCGTCGCACCACGCAGCTTCCCCGCAAGAACGTCAACGGAACGTTGCAGCTCCCCGAGAGGAAAGAAATGAATCTCCACAAGCGAGGGTTGGTACTGGGCACCTTTGCGGCGGCGACGGCAATGGCGCTGTCATCCTGCCAGCTGCCGACGGGCGCCGCCTCTGGCGGCGCCTCGGCCAAACAGAACACGATCGTCATCGGGAGCTCGAATACGGCAGAGACGCTTGATCCCCTTCAATCTTCCGACGCGCACAATGACTTCAACCTCGCCCCGATGTACGACCGTCTCGTCGATTTCGACGCCAAGGGCGAGAAGGTTGCGAAGCTTGCCGCGGAATGGGCCTTCAATGGAGACGCGACGCAGCTGACGCTCACCCTGCGGAAGGGCGTGAAGTTCCATTCCGGCAATGACTTCACGGCCGCCGACGTCGTGTACAGCCTCGACCGGGCCAAGAAGATCGGATCGGGCGCCGCGTCCTTCCTCTCGGATTATGCGTCGTCGAAGGCCGCAGATGATCTTCACGTCGTGATCAACCTGTCGAAGACCGATCTCGATTTCATCGGAGCCCTAAGCCAGATCTACGTCCTCGACTCGAAGCTAGTGAAGCCGAATGAGGGCTCCGACAATGCCCAGGGCTGGCTCGGAACGCACGAAGCCGGGTCGGGGCCGTTCACGATGGGAAGCTATAAACCGAATCAGGAGCTCGACCTCTCCCGGTACAAGGACTACTGGGATTTCGACAACAAACGCCCCACATCGATCGTCCTCCGCATGATCAATGATTCGAGCGCGAACCGCGACGAATTCCTCGCAGGCAACTTGGACATCACGATGGGCCTCGCCGCAGTCGACGTCGAGAACATCTCGAAGGACAGCAAGTACGAGGTCGTCAACATCCCGGCACCTCGACAGACCTACGCGTGGCTCAACATGCAGGGGAAGGTCACGGGTGACGCCCGCGTCCGCGAGGCGATCCAGCTCGCGTACGACTACAGCGGCCACCTCACGAGCGCGCTTGGGGGCCAGGGAACGATCGCCACGTCGATCCTGCCCGAGGGGATCGCATGCCGCGTCGACGCGGGCAAGCCCCAACAGGATCTCGAGAAGGCCAAGCAGCTCGTCAAGGCGGCCGGCGTCGAAGGGGCAACGGTCACAGTCGCCTATCAGCCCACCGTGCGCGAATTCAACGCCGCCGGCACGATCCTGCAGGATTCGCTCAAGAAGATCGGCCTCAACGCCCAGCTCAAGGCAGTGACCTTCCCGCAGTATTCGGCACTCGTGTCCAAGCCCGAGACGATGCCGGACGTCGCCCTTGCGTGGGACTTCGCAGCATTCCCCGCCGCGGGACCGATGCTCAACCGTGAATGGAATTCTGCCTTCGTCGGCCAGACCAATTTCACGCGCTACTCGAACCCCACCGTGGATGCGCTGCTCAAGGACGGTCTCACGGCCGCCGATCAGAAGCAGGCGTGCAACGACTTCCAAGAGGTCCAGAAGCAGGTGCTCGCCGACCACGCGTTGCTCTACATCGCCTACCCGGCCGTGACCATGGTCTCCGACAAGAAGGTCGGAGAGATTCCCTTCTCTCCGACCCAGCAGGACTTCAACGTCGGCACGCTCCGCATCGCCAAATAAGAGGGGGTGACGGCCTTGTACAAATTCGTACTCCGCCGCCTGGGCCTCGCCGCGCTCTCCCTGTGGGGCGTCGCCACGATCGTGTTCGTCATCTCGAAGCTCATTCCCGGGGACGTGGCACGCGTCGCGGCCGGCCGGCTCGCGACGGCGGACCAAGTTGCGCACATGCGCGAGGTCCTCGGCCTGAACGATCCGCTGATCGTCCAATACGGTGGCTACATTTCGCGCCTTGTCCAGGGAAATCTCGGCACCTCGACGATCACGCGGCAGAACGTCGTCAGAGATCTGGCGACCGTCCTGCAGACGACCATTCAGCTCGTGCTCCTCGGGATGCTCATCACGGTGCTGATCGCCGCGCCCGTCGGCATTGCGGCGGCCGTGAGCGAGGGGAAAACGGCCGATATCGTGGCGCGGATCTTCCTCGTTACGAGTGGGGGCGTGCCAGTGTTCTGGCTCGCCATCATGATGCGGTGGGTCCTCGGCTCGATCCTCGGCTGGTTTCCCATTTCGGGAACGAACAGCGTCGACGGCGGCCCGCCCACGGTCACCGGCTTCACGGTGCTGGATTCGCTCCTGTTCGGCACGGTCGGGAACCTGGCCGATTCGGTGTTCCACCTGATCCTGCCGGCCCTTGCCCTCAGCGCGCCCTTCGTGTCCACGCTCGCCCGCCTCATCCGGTCGAACATGATGACCGCGCTGAAGGCCGACTACATCACGTTCGCGATCTCGAAAGGAGTGCCGCGGCGGCGCGTGATCCTGAGGCACGCGTTCCGATCCGCCCTCGGCTCGGTGCTCACGGTGTTCGGCATGCAGTTCGGGTGGATGATCAGCGCCGCGGTCCTCGTCGAGGCCGTGTTCGGCCTCCCGGGGATCGGCAGCTACCTGTTCCGCGCCATCATCAACCAGGACACGTTCTCGGTCCTCGCATCGGTCTTGGTGATCGGCTTCGTCTTCATCGCGACCTCTTTCATCGTGGACCTTCTCCAGATGGCGATCGATCCACGCGTGCGGCGCGCCCAGCTAGGAGCAGCATGAAATCCGAAACAGCGAACGCGGACGCCGCACCGCCCGTGGTCGCCGCAGCCGTCGTCCGCGAACCGCTCAGTCTGGCCGACGCACCCTCGGGAATCGGCGCAGCTCTGTCCGCCGCGTCGATCGGCGGCGCGGCGGGCCGGCTCGGCCGCCGGCTCTTCGGCCGGCGAACGGCCCTCGTGGACCGAACGGCCTTCGGCCTTGTCGTGCTCCTCGTGCTGACCGCCGTCGTCGGCCCCTTCGTGAGCCCGTACGATCCGTACGCCGTCGAGACCTCGTCGGCCCTGCTCCCGCCGAGCGCTGCCCATCTGCTGGGGACGGACGACGTCGGCCGGGACGTCTTCTCGAGGCTCCTGGCCGGGGCGGGGCTCACCCTGCTCTCGGCCGCTGCGATCGTGGTGCTCGCCGCCGTCGTCGGCATCGTCGTCGCTAGCGTCTCCGCCCTCCTTCCGCGGCGCGCTGATGAGGTCATCATGAGGGCCTGCGACATCTTCATGTCGATCCCCTCGCTCGTCCTCGCACTCGGCCTCGCGGCGGCGCTCGGTCCGTCGATGCTCTCGATCATCGTCGCGATGGTCGCGGCGTCGTGGCCGAGCACGGCACGGCTCACGCGCGGGATCCTGCGCGAGACGATGTCGTCGTCGTACGTCGAATCGGCGAGGATCCTCGGCATGTCCCGGGTGCGGCTCATGGTCAGCCACGTGCTCCCCAACTCCCTCGACGCCATCTACGTCCAGGCCAGCATGGAGATCTCCGGGACGATCGTGATGATCTCGGGGCTTGCCTTCCTCGGCGTGGGCGCGCCCCCGCCGAGCCCCGACTGGGGCTCGATGATCGCCGAGGGCCAGCAGTACATCACGACTGCATGGTGGATCTCGCTTTTCCCGGGCCTCGCGATCAGCGCGGGCGCCATCGCGTTCGGTCTTGTGGGGGACGCCGTGCGGAGCTTCGTCGATCCGTCCGCAAGGAGGTCCTCATGAACGACGGCGATGCCCTCCTATGCATCAAGAACCTCGCCGTGTCGCTTCCCGGGAGGGAGCGGATCGCGGGCCGGGACGGAGACCTGACGCTCGTCGACGGCCTTTCCCTGGCCATCCGTCCGGGGGAGCGCGTCGCGCTCGTCGGCGAATCGGGCTCCGGCAAGTCCCTCACCGCCCGCTCGATCCTCCAGCTCGACCCCCTGCTGAGGCTCGAGGGGTCGATCTCGTGGAAGGGCGCCGAGCTCCTCGGGGCTCCGCGCCGCGTCCTGCAGAGGGTGCGCGGCGGGGAGATCTCGATGATCTTCCAGGACCCGATGACGGCGCTCAACCCCGTGCTGACGATCGGCGAACAGGTCGCCGAGCCCTTGCTCGTGCGCGGGGTGCCCCGGCGCAAGGCCCACGCTCGCGCCGTCGAGATGCTCGATCGCCTCGGCGTGCCCAAGGCGAGGGAGCGGATGCGCGCGTACCCCGGTCAGTTCTCGGGCGGCATGCGGCAGCGCGTCGTCATGGCCGCCGCGCTCGTCGCGCGGCCCCAGCTGCTCATCGCCGACGAGCCGACGACGGCGCTCGACGTCCGGGTGCAGGAACAGGTCCTCGACCTTCTCGAGGAACAGTCGCGGGAGCTCAACCTCGCGGTCCTCTTCATTACCCACGACCTCGCAATCGTCGCGGGCCTCGCCCATCGGGTAGCCGTCATGTTCCGCGGCCGGCTGGTCGAGGAGAAGCCTGTCGACGAGCTGTTCGAGCGTCCCGAGCACCCGTACACGCGGGGCCTCATCGGCTCGATCCCGCGCCTCGACCTCGACCCGGACACCCGGCTCACGACTGTTGAGGACTACCTCGTCCTCGAAGGAGGTGCACACCATGCCTGACGTCCTGCTCCGCGTGGAGGGACTGTCCAAGCGATTCGGCACGGGGCGTCGGGCCCATCAGGCGCTCGACGATGTCTCGTTCGACCTCCGGCAGGGCGAGATCCTGGGACTCGTCGGGGAGTCGGGGTCGGGGAAGTCGACCATCATCCGCTGCCTCGTGGGACTCGAGAGGGAATCATCGGGGAGCATCCTGTACCAGGGAATCAACCCCGCGAAGGCCTCGAAGGACGAGCTCAACCGGTACCGCCGCGATCTGCAGATGGTCTTCCAGGACCCGTATTCGAGTCTCGATCCCCGGATGACCGTCCGCAGGATCATCGAGGAGCCCATGCTCGTCATGGGCGGCTACTCCGAGCGCGAGCGGCGAGATCGCATCCACGAGCTCATCCAGCTCGTGGGCCTCCGGCCAGAGCACCTCGATCGCTATCCGAGGGACTTCTCCGGCGGCCAGCGCCAGCGGATCGCGATCGTGCGCGCCCTCGTTGTCGGGCCGAAGGTCCTCTTGTGCGACGAGCCCGTCTCCGCGCTCGACGTCTCCGTGCAGGCGCAGGTGCTCAACCTCCTCAAGGACATGCAGCGGCAGCTCGACCTCACGGTCCTCTTCGTCTCGCACGATCTTGCGGTCGTGAAATACCTCTGCACGCGGCTCGTCGTGCTCAACCGCGGGCGCGTGGCCGAGAGGGGGAACGTGCCGCACATCTACGAGGAACCGCAGGACGCGTACACGAAGGCGCTGCTCGAGGCGGTTCCGGTGCCGAGCCCCGCCGCGGAACGCGAGCGCCGCGCGCGTCGGCTGGCGATGGCGGTGACGCCATGACCCGCATCGGCGTCGACGTGAAGTTCGAGGACGGCGCGTCTCTCCTCGGCGACGATCCACTCGAGACGCTCTCGGTCGCGTATGACCTCGGGTTCGAGGGAATTCTGGTCCGCACGGTCGATGAGGCCTTCCCCACGCTCGATTCAGGTGCCCTTCGCGAATTCGCCGCCGAGGCGAAAACGCGGGACATGTTCGTCAACGTGGGCCTCGGCAAGGTCAATCCCTATATGACGGCGGAACTCCCGCGAATCCGAGATCTCGGTGGCGGGAGCTATCTCGCGGGCATGGAGCGCCTGATAGCCCTGTGCGGGGAATACGGATGGGCCGAGGCCTGGACCGCCGCAGGGGCGTATCAGCACCACCTTCCGGCGCCGTTCTGCTTCGACCGGTTCCGCACGGACGTCGACTGGCCGGACCAGCTGGCCGCAACCGCGAGGTTCCTGCACAAGCTCGCCCCGACCTTGCGGGAACATGGAGTGCGGCTCAACCTCGAGACCCACGAGGAGATCACGACCTTCGAGCTCCTCCGCCTCATCGAGGACGTCGGCCACGACGTGCTGGGCATCTGCCTCGACCCGGCGAATGTCATGGTCCGCGGCGAACCGGTCGGGGACGCCGTGCGCCGCTCCGCGCCGCACACGCGTCTTACCCATCTGCGCGACGTGGTTCTCGTGCCCACCGAGCGCGGCCTTTCACGGTTCCTCATGCCGATCGGCGAAGGGGTCATCGACTGGGACGGACTGCTCGACGTGGTTCTGGCCACCCACCCTAGCCTCGACCTCATCATCGAGGGCATCGGCGGATCCAGGGCGGAGATGGAACTCCGACCGGACGACGCGCGGTGGCGTGCGGCGCATCCGGACATGACGGACGACGACGGCGAGCGCCTCACGCGCCTCGCGTCCGATTTCGCTGCGCGCGCGACGAGCGGTCTTGCGCCGGGCATCGACGAACTACGCGCTTCTCCGCCGCCTCTTGCCGACTACCGAGACTTCCTCACCCGGTCGCTCACGGCGCTCCGCGCGTCGCTCGAGCGGCGTTCACCATTCTGATCGGCCCCCGTTTTCCCCCACTCGTCAGATCTTCCTGACCTATTGAAAAGGAGAAAGAAACTGATGCACCAGCAACCCGAACTCGCGGGACTCGTCGCTGCGGTCGACTGCGAAGTCGTCTTCCCCGGGGCTCCCTCGTACGAGTCGCTGCGGCACGTCTGGAACGCCGACATCGACCAGCACCCCGCGGCGATCGTGCGCTGCTCGAGCGTGCAGGACGCCGCGAACGCTCTCAAATGGTGCGTCGGCGCGGGGTTCCCCCTCACGGTGCGCGGCGGCGGCCACAACCTGGCCGGAACGAGCGTCTCCGACGGGAGCGTGTTGATCGACACGGGGCTCATGCGCAAGGTCGAGATCGACGCCGAGTCCCGCACGATCACCGTCGGCGCCGGCTGCCGGTGGGGCGATGTGGACCGTGCGGCCGAGCCCTACGACATCGCACTCCCTGCCGGAGTCGTCTCCCACACTGGCGTGGCGGGACTGACTCTCGGAGGTGGCGTGGGCTATCTCTCGCGCATGTTCGGCTCGACCGTGGACTTCCTCCGCGAGGTGGAGATCGTCACGGCGGACGGGGCCATCCGACGCGTCAACGCCGAGAGCGAACCCGAGCTGTTCTGGGCGCTCAAGGGCGCGGGCCACAATTTCGGCATCGCGACGGAGTTCGTCTTCGACTACGTCGATCTTCCCGGCCTCGCAACCGTCCGGCTTGCCCTCTATCCGGCTGAGAACCGCAAGGAGATCCTCCAGCTGTTCCGCGACCTCGGCCCGGCCATGCCGGACAACGTGGGCAGCTATGTGCGCCTGTACCGCTGCCCGGCGTATTGGTCCCAGGTGCCGAGGGAACACCGCGGCAAGCCCATCATCTCGGTGGCTACCGTGACGTACGGCGACCCCGCCCTCGAGCCCGAGCTGAGCGCGCCCATGTTCGAGCGCGGCACTCCCGTCTTCGAGAGCGTGCGCACCATTCCCCACGTCACGCTCCAGCACGCAACCGACGACGAATTCCGGTACGGCATCTCGCATTATTGGCGCCACGTGGCCTTCCGGGAACTGCCCGACGAGCTCTTGGACATCGCGATCGAGCACGCCGATGCCTACCCGGGCCGATCGCTCAACTCGAGCTCCTTCATCAGCCACCAGGTGATGTGCCCGTTCGAGCTCATCGCGGGGAAGCTCGTTCCGCGCGACCACAGCAACGACTCGACAACCGATATCCACTCCCGATGGGCGGGGAACATCGGCGCCGACTGGGAATACGGCGACGAACGCGAAGAGCTTGTCGCGTGGGTCAAGCGGTTCAGCGCGGCGGTGAGCGAGTGGGAGCACGGAACGTACATCAACTTCACGTCCGAGCACGGCGACGCCCAGAGCGCGCAGGAGATCTACGGCGCGAAGTACGAGCGGCTGGCTGGGATCAAGGCCGCCTACGATCCCCACAACGTCTTCGACCACGGTCTCGTCGATCTGCAGCTTGCGGCAGCCGGCGGAGATTGGGCCGGGGAGTAGCCGCGCATGCTCCGAGTGGGAGTCGACAGCACCAAACTCGCCGATGCGAAGAGTGCAGACGTGCAGGTCGAGCCCGCGCGGAGGTTCGTCGAACGCTCCGCCCAGCTAGGTCTTGACGGCGTGTTTTTCCGCTCCATCCTCGAGCTAAGCCCCACGCTTGACCGCGGCGAGATCCGGGACGCGGTGCAGGCGGCGAGCGACATCGGCCAGCGGATCGAGGCCGGGGTGGGGAAGGTGAATCCCTTCGCCACCCCGGAGGCCCCGGCCATCAGGGCGCTGGGCGGCGGCGACTACCTCCTCGCGATGCGGAGGATGATCGAGGCCGCGGCGTCGGAAGGCATCCGCGAACTCTGGACGGCGACGGCGAACTACCAGTTCCGGCTCTCGGGCCTGTATGCGTGCGACCGATTCCGCACCGACGTCGATTGGGACGAGCAGCTCGCAGCCACCGAGAAGTTCCTCCGCAAGCTCGCTCCGATACTGCGGGACGCGGGCGTCCACCTCAATCTCGAGACCCACGAGGAGATCACGACTTTCGAAGTGATCCGTCTCGTGGAAGAGGTCGGCCCCGACGTCCTCGGCATCACGTTCGATTCGGCCAACGTCCTCGTGCGCTGCGAAGATCCCGTCGCGGCCGTCCGCAGGGCTGCGCCCTATATTCGCTCGAGTCACATTCGTGATGTCGCGCTCTTCTTCAGGCCCGAGGGAATCGCGCGCCTCCTGCGACCCGTCGGGGAGGGGGTCATCGACTGGGCGCTCTTCCTCGAACCGCTTATCGGCCATGACCTCATGCTCTCGATCGAGGGGATCGTCGAGAGCACGCGGGGCGAGATGATGGCGCAGCTCTTCGACGAGCGGTGGCGGGGGGCGCATCCGGACCTGACCCTCCCGGAAGCCCTCGAAGTCGTGCGGCTCGCCTCCGACTACGAGGCGCGGGCCGCCTCCGGCGACGCCCCCGGGTGGGAGCAGCTGCACGAGCCTCTGGGGCACGACGAATCACTCCAATTCATCGAGCGGAGTGCCCGGTACCTCCGCGAGATCCTCGCGTGTCTGACCCAATCACCAACGGCGCCTTTACGGAACAGCGCCAGCGGCGTCCTATAAAGAACACCGAAAGGGAACCTGACTATGACAGTCTCATCACCTGACATCCTGCGCGACTACCCGACGCTCAGTCTCAAGGAGCGCGACCGCCGCTGGGCGGCCATCAGGGCGCTGCTCGCTCGCGAAGGGCTCGACGGCGTCGTCGTGTTCGGGAGCGGGCGGGACAATGCCGACGCGTACTTGAGCAACGAGGCGAAGGGCGCGATCGTGCTGCTCACCCCCGACGAGGACCCGGTCCTCTTCCTGGGTGACGTCCCGCTCAACCGTTTCGACGCCCAGTCGTCGCGGTGGGAGCGGTGGATCGACGAATGGGTGCACGGCGAGCCGATCGCGGCGCTCGGCACCCGCATCAGGGAACGTGACCTCGGAAAGGCCCGCCTCGGCGTCGTCGGTCTCACGAGCCGCATGGTCGGCGAGTGGGCGGGGACGATCTCGCACACGACCTGGACTCGCGTCCTCTCGGAACTGCCCAACGTCGAATGGGTCGACATCGCGGACGCGTACGAGTCGATCGCCATCATCAAGAGCCCCGAAGAGCAGGTGTTGCTGCGAAAAGCGGCGGCGCTCGGCGAGGAGGCGTGCCGCGCGTTCGTCGAAACGGCGAGGGCGGGAGGCAACGAGCATCAGATCGCTGCCTCGGCGTTCCACGCGATCATCGCGGGCGGCGGCTGGGTCCGGTGGCCTTTCATGCTCGAGCGCGCGGGCGAGAGCATGTTCGCGTGGAACGTCCCCGAGTGGTTCGAGAGCGGGGGATCTCCCCGGATCCTGAGGCCGGGCGACACGATCGCGGCGGAGATCTTCGCGTTCTACGGCGGCGTGGAGTCGCAACAGCAGATCGACGTGTGCGTCGGCGAGCCGAGCGCGCTGCTCCGAGAGCTCGAGTCCGTGTGCGTCGACTCGTACCAGGCCGGGCTCGCAGCGCTCAAGCCGGGCATGCGCTTCTCGGAGCTCGCGAGCATCATGGAGGAGCCTTTGCACCGCTCCCGCACGTGGAACACCGGGCCCATGGTGCAGACGGTCTCGCCCATCTACAACAGCGCGACGCGACTGAACCCTGGCGTGGATCCCGCGCTCGCGCACCTAGAGCGGCTGCCGTCCGGAGTGGCCCTCGACGGCGACTTCGTGATTGAGGAGGGCCACGCGTTCGCCTTCGAACCGAATGCCCTCCGCGACGGACAGCGCGTCTGCATCGGCGGAACCGTGCTGCTCGGCCCCAACGGGCCGGAGGAACTCAACACCATCCCGAACCGCCTCAACATCGTCTGACGAGGCTTCTTCGCGACAAACGCGACGGGCGCCAAGGCCAACGGCTCTGGCGCCCGTCGCGCTGTCAGCGCACTAATACAGTCCATCTGGCATGCCAACTTCGTTCAATAGCCCCTAATCACCGGAAAGATCCCGAATAGACCCCTTCTTTGGTATGCCAAATTGGCCTATCGTGGAGACCATCTCGAGCAAAGGAGACGCATGACCCTCATCCTGACGGCCTCGGACCTCGCCGCACTCGCGGACATGGAGGCCACGATCGAGGCCGTGGAGCGGAGCTTCGCAGACCTCGGTTCCGGCCTGGCCTGCCAGCCGGCCCCGACCTCGATGCACCTCCCGGCCTCCGACTCCAGATATCTCGTGATGGCCGGCGCCTCGGCTCCCCAGGGACTTGTCGCCTCGAAACTCCTGAGCGACATCCCCGCAAACGGCAGCCGCGGCCTCCCGTCCCAGCGCTCGTCCATCATCCTGGCCGACGCCGAGACGGGGGAGACCCTCGCACTCCTCGATGGCCGTGTGCCGACCCGGATCCGCACGGCGGCCGCGAGCGCCGTGGCCACGCGGCGGCTTGCCCGGCCCGGTAGCTCCGTGCTCGGGCTCGTCGGCGCGGGCGCTCTCGCCGTCGCACATCTCGAGGCGATCGCCAAGGTCGTGCCGGTCACGACCGTTGTGGTCTGGTCTCGGAGCGCCGCGACGATCGACGGCTTCCGCCGGCAGGCCGAGTGGGCCGAGGTCGACGTCGTTGCCGCCTCGAGCGTGCAGGAGGCCGTCGAATCGAGCGACATCCTGTGTACCCTCACGCCGGCCGAGGAGCCGATCGTGCACGGCAGCTGGTTCGGTCCCGGGCTTCACGTCAACGCCGTCGGCGCCCGGCCTCGCCCGACCCACCGCGAAGTCGACGCCGAGGCGATGCGGCGATCCCGCGTCGTCGTCGACAGCCTCGAAACCGCCCTCGCCAAGTCCGGCGACCTCCTCCTGGCCGTCGAGGAGGGCGCCATGGCCGCGGGGGACGTCGCCGGCGAACTCGGCCAGGTCCTCGTCGGAACGGTGGCCGGCCGCGAGAGCGACGACCAGATCACGCTCTTCAACTCGGTCGGCATCGGGCTTCAGGACCTCGCGATCGGACGCATCCTGTACGACGCTGCCATCGAACGAGGTGTCGGCCTGCACCTCGACCTCAGCAGCTGAACCCGGCTGCCCCACCCATCCCCCCGCCCCATATCAACGACGATAGGAAGGCACCCACGATGACAACGGACCGCTCGCGATCCCTCCTGACGCGCATGGACGACATGCCCGTCGGACGGCCCCACCTGAAACTCGCCCTCATCGGCGGGCTCGGCCTCATGTTCGACGGCATGGACGGCTCGCTCGTCTCCTACATCATGCCGATCATCCGCCCGCTCTGGCACCTCGACGGCGCCCAGACGGGCCTCATCGGCAGCTCGCTGCTCATCGGCATCCTTATCGGTTCGCTCAGCGCCGGGGTGCTCGGCGACAGGATCGGGCGCCGCCGCGTCATGATGTACGCCCTCGCGCTGTACGCGATCGCCTCGGCCATCGCGGCGGCCTCCCAGAACTGGGAGTTCTTCTTCACGATGCGCGTCATCGCGGGCATCGGCATCGGGGCCGAATCGGCGATCATCCCGACATTCATCGCCGAATTCATCCCCAAGCGCCGCCGCGGGCTCTTCGTCGGCGCCGTCGCGGGCTTCTTCGCCTTCGGGTACATCTGCGCAGCGCTCATCGGCACGACCCTCGTCGCGGGCCTCCACGACGGCTGGCGCATCAGCCAGCTCGTCACGGCCGTTCCGATCCTCATGCTGCTGTGGTGGCGGCGAACGCTGCCCGAGTCGCCGCGCTGGCTCCTCACGCGCGGCCGCGCCGCCGAGGCGACCCTCATCATCGACGGGCTCGCGGAGGGGAAGCTCGTGCGCGCCGCCCGCGGCCCGGTGGAAGCGCTCGGCGACGCAGCGCCGTCGTCCGGGCTCAGGCGGCCCACGCTCTTCCGCCACGCCGACCTCTGGCGACACGGCAACGCACGGCGAACGGCCGTCCTGTGGCTCCTCTGGATCGCGGTCACGTTCTCCTTCTACGGGTTCTTCACCTGGATCCCGTCGCTCCTTGTGGGCCGCGGCATGCCGATCGCGAGCAGCTTCACCCTCTCGCTCATCATGACGATCGCCCAGATCCCCGGCTACTACAGCGCGTCCTACCTCAACGAGCGGTTCAGCCGCCGCGTCACGATCGCGGCCTACCTCGCGGGCGGGGCGGTCTCGGCCCTGCTGCTCTCGCAGGCACCGTCGGAGGCCATGGTCCTCGTGTGGGGCTCGTGCCTCTCGTTCTTCATGAACGGCTGCTACGCGGGCCTCTACGCGTACACGCCCGAGGTGTACGGCACCGAGCTCCGCGCGACCGGTATGGGCACGGCCTCGGCCGTCGGGCGGATCGGCGGGATCGTCGCACCGATCCTCATCGGCGTGGCCTTCTCATCCCTCGGTTTCGCGGGCGTGTTCGCGATGATCATGGTCGTGCTCGGCGGTGCCGCCGTCGTCGTCCTTGCGCTCGGGATCTCGACGCGCGGGCGCTCGCTCGAGGACATCGCCGCTGGCGCCGCGGCCGTCGAGCCTATCGGCGCCGTCGTCCGCGAGGGGACCGCCGAGCCGGAAGCGAGCGTTCGCCGTGGGCGTCCGTAGGGAGCCGGGGGCCCCGGCCGCTCCGGCGGCCGTGGTGCTCCGGAATGCGCGGATCCTCGACCCGGAGACGGGCGACGTCGGGCCGCCCCGCACGATCGTGACGCGCGGAGGGCTCATCGAGGAGATCTCCGCGTCGACCCGCACCGTCCCCGACGCCGCCGAGATCTCGGTCGCGGGCCTCACCGTCTTACCGGGCCTCATCGACGCCCACGTGCACGTCACCCAGGCCTCGGGGGATTTCGCGGAGATCCTCTCGTGGACGCCGAGCTACCATGCCGCCCGCAGCGCCGTGGTGCTCCACGAGATGCTTCTCCGCGGCTTCACGATGGTGCGAGACATGGGCGGGGCGGATATGGGGCTCGCTCGGGCGGTCGAGGAGCGGCTCGTCACGGGGCCGCGCCTCAAGGCCGGCGGGCCGATCTTCGCGCCCACAGGCGGGCACGTCCTCACGAAAGTGTGCGACGGCGAAGTGGAGCTCCGCCGGGCCCTGCGCGCCGAATTCCGAGACGGCGCCGACCACGCGAAGCTCACGCTCTCGGGCGGCGTCGTCTCGAAGATGCGCATCGAGGCACTCGCGTTCTCGGACGCCGAAGTGCTCGCGGCGGTCGACGAGGCGCGTCTCGCGCACCGCTACATCGCGGCGCACGTCTACACGGCCGAGGCCGTCTCGCGCGCACTGCGGCTCGGCGTGCGCACGATCGAACACGGCAATCTCCTCGACGACGAATGCCTCGCGCTGTTCCGCGAGACCGGGGCGTACTACGTCCCGACACTCGCGACGTACTGGGCCATCCTGTCCGGACGGACCGGCCATGGGCTCGACGCGTCGAAGAGGGCCGCTGTGGAGGACATCTTCGAGCGCGGGCTCGAGTCCCTCAGGCGGGCCGCCGCGGCCGGGGTCAAGATCGGCTACGGCACGGACCTCCATGGCGAGGGCCTCGCGATCCAGCTCGAGGAGTTCGCGCTGCGGGCGCGGGTCCAGGAGCTGCTCGACGTGATCCGGTCTGCGACGCTTGTGGGCGCCGAGATCGTGGGCGAGGAGGGGCGCGCGGGAGTTGTCCGCGAGGGGGCGCAGGCCGATGTGATCGCAGTCGACGGCGACCCGCTCGCCGATATCGGAGTGCTCGCGGGAGGCCGTTCGCTGCGGCTCATCGTGACGGGCGGGGACGTGCTCCGGGCGCCGTAGCGCGGACACAATGTCGCCACACGTGCGGCTCCGATCGTCAAATATTGCGCGGCGTTATTTCAATTAATGCTAGAATGGCTTCACATGCCGGTTGCGCCTCCCGCTGCCTGGACTTCGATCAGGCGGAGGCGGCCACATCATTTGGGGGAATGAAGTGAAGTTCAGCAGTTCGCGGATCGCTGCCGCGTCCCTTGCCCTGTTGTTTGCTGCCGCTTTCGCGGCTCTCGCGTCGCCCGCCGTCGCCTCGTCCTGTCGCGTCGCCGCTGACGGCGCCCAGACGTGCGAGTACGACGGCGGGACGGCACCGAGCCCTGTTGGCACGGGCGACGGCGGGGCGTCGCCAAATCCGGGGGCGTCGACGCCCGCACCGGGATCGTCCGAGCCGGGCCCCGCCGTGCCTGCTGTCGACCCGCCCGTGTCCGCGCCAGGCGAGGCCACCCCGGCCGGCCCGTCGTCGCCGGCCGCGCCGAATGTGCCCTCTGCGCCGCGGCCAGAGGCTCCCTTCGCACCCCAGGCGCCCGCCCGGGCCTCGGAGTCGCCGGCGGGTGCGGGCGCGGCGCCCCAGCCCTCGGCGGCCACGGGTTCGCCCACGGATATGTCCTCGCCAACCCCCTCGCCGACGATGCAGCGCATCGTGGGCGCGGCGCCGTCGTCGGACGACGCTGGCCGCGCGCAGGGCGCGAACGCAGGCGGAGAGGTCTCAACGCCGAGCCCCATGGGCTCGCGCGATCGAGACCCAGCGGGCGCCGAGTCTCCTGCACGGGTCGCGGACGCCGCGGATGTCACACGCGTCGCGAATGCGGAGACGGCGCCGCTGTTCGCGGCGATCGCGATCGGCGGCTCGATCGCGGTCGCCACGGTCCGCTCCCTCGGACGGCCCACCCCGGACGGGCCGCCGGACTGATCGGCGCCTAGAGGTGCCCCGCCGGCACCTTCTTCATCCGCAGGACGATGGCAGCGCGAGCGATGATGAGGGCGTTCAGGGCGAGGGCGCCGAGGTGCGTCGGAGCGACTGAGCTGCGTGTCATGTTGAGCACGATGAGGACAATCGCGATCGATGAGAGCACGACGGCGGCGATCAGCGGAGCCTTCGCCGTGGAGTGCCGGGCGATGATGTTCCACACCCCGATGCCTGCGTACGCCGCGGTGAGGACGCAGAAGATCGCGACGATGGCCACCGCGAGAGCCATCGCGCTCGGCGGGACGTGGCCGCCGGCGGCCTCGATCGCGCCCGTGGCTCGGACGAGCGCGCTCGTGTTCGTGTAGGAGTAGTACGCGGAGAAGCAAGCGAGGACGAGGGTGCTGATGCCCAGGGTGAGGCGCCAGCGCGTGGACCGCACTGCGTCTGCGGGGGAGAGTGCCGGCACCCCGGGGACGTCCGTCTGCCCCGGTGCGGACGCCGAGCCGGGCCAGCCGGCCGCGGGCTGCTGATACTGGTCGTGGCTCATGTGCTGTGCTCCTCTTCGGCGTTCAGGAGCACCCGATGCTCCCCCAACGGGAGAGAGCATAGCGCCGTGGGTGCCCGGGATCGCTTCTCGGACACCCGCCCACGCCCCATCGACTGCTCCACAACTGTCGTTCTGGGGCCTCATAACGCCAATTATGGAGCAGTCGTTTCCCCGGGAGGCCCGGGAGGTGCTGGGGACCCGCGGGAGGTGACGCCTAGACGGGGAGTGTGCCGAGCCCCTTCTCGAGAAGCGCGAAGGCCGCGGCGCCCTGCGCCCGCACCGTCCGCCCCACGGCGGCGCCGCTCCGCCCCTCGGAGGCGAGGCGTTGCGCGAGGCGCGTCATGGCGCGGTTGATCCCCATGAGCGCGTTCGCGACCACCCACGGGCCGAGGCCGGGCAGCGCCTTGTGGTCGCGGGCGAGGATCTCGGCGAGTGCGTCGGTCGCGTGGTCGACGATCCGCTGCTCGCGGGCCTTGAGCGTCTGGCTTCCCGCGATGATCCGCGCGGAGCGGGCGACGACGACGGCCGCGGCGCCGTCGTCGTCGGACGCGAGCGCACCGCGCGGTTCGAGGACGAAGTCCCGGAAGGCCGCGACCGCGCCCGTGCCCGCGGGGCGTGCAGCGACGGCGGCGACGAGCTGATCCTCGTAGGCCTGCATCCCGACGAACACGAGGTCTTCCTTGCTCGGGAAATAGTTGAAGACCGTCGCCTCGGAGACGTCCGCCGCGCGGGCGATCTCCGTGACCGGCACCCGGTCGAATCCGCGCTCGTCGAAGAGCGCGAGGGCCGTATCGACGATGCGCTGGCGCGTCTCGAGCTTCTTGCGCTCCCGCAGCCCCAATTGCTCAGCCATGGACTTACTGTACCCTTTGATCTAGTGCAGCTCTATCTTTAGAGTTACTCTAAAAATAGAGTATACCCAAAGAACCAGAGTGAAGGGAGAACCGTCATGGAAACCACGATCACCGAAGAAGCCCTCGACGTCGTTCGCCGCTGGGCGGCCATCGAGCTCGCGGGGGACGTCCCCGCCTACGAACCGCTCCTCGCCCAGGACTTCCACGGCGTGGGGCCGGTCGGCTTCGTGCTCGACCGCACGGGCTGGGCCCAGCGCCACTTCGGCGACCTCTCTAACGAGGAATTCGATGTCCGCGACCCGAACGTGCGGACGTTCGGCGAGACCGTCATCGTCGAGGGCGTCCTGCACCAGCGCACCATCGCGCGCGGGCGCGACGCGAGCGGGGAGTTCCGCGTTGTCCTCGTCCTGGTCCGCGAGGACGACTCGTGGGCCATCGCGAACATCCAGCTGAGCGGACCGCTCATCGCCCCGGATGAGGTCGCGCCGTTCCTCAAGGACCGCGAACTGTAGCCGGGGGCGGGCTAGCGCCCCTCCTCGCCGAGGCGTCGGAGGTACGTGTCGACGTCATACGGGTCGCCGCCTGAGGGCGGCGGCCCGTGCCATTCCTGCCCGGGCTTCAGTGCCGGTGGTTCGGCGCGTTCGGGGAGGGGATCGCGGGAGGGCGACCGGGCGGCACTGCGCGCCCGCCGGTAATGGCGCTCCTCGAAGATCTGGCGGCGCTGCCTGCGCGCCACGGAGAAGCCGATCGCGGCGATGATCAGCAGCACGAACGGCACTCCGTCCGCGCGGCCCACGCCGAGGATCAGCATGAAGAGGGCGGCGATCCCGAGCCACCTGCCGCAGATCGCGAGGACGTTCATGGCCCAGTTGTCGCGCCCGCTGTGCCACAGGGGCCGCGGGTCGACGCGCAGCGCGGCGAGGATCCGCTGTGCCTGGCCGATCGTGAGGCCGCGGAGGCTCGGGCGCAGCCCCGTCTGCTGCCACACGGCCGCGCGGACGTACTCGATCTGGAACGGCAGCGCGGGCGGCGTCCCATCGGGGGCGAGTAGCTCGCGCCACGTGTCGGTGGTCTGCGGCGTCACGACGCCGAGGCCCGTCCGGCGCGCGGGCGGGCGAGGCCGCTGGGGCTGGGGCTGGGGTGCACGGGCAGGCGCGGCGGGCGCCGCGGGCTGCGGCGCGGCGAACGACGACGGCGGTGCTGGCGCCGCCTTTCGCGCACCGTCCGAAGCGCTCGTCTGGAAATGGCCTGAGCTTCTGGAAGTGCGGTAGCGGAACCGTGCCACGAGGGCCTCCTCTCGCTCTTCCATTCTAGGCTTGCAACCCGCGCCGCCCCCTAGTGCCCGCCCGAGTACTCTGAAGGGGTGAAGGCTCCTCTGGACGTCGTCGCCGACGAAGGCGAGATACGCGGGACGCGCTCTGCTCTGCGCGTCCTGCCCCTGATTCCCTGACGCCACACGCGTCACGGCCACCCTTCGGGAACTCTGGGGAGGGCGCGGCTCCCTGTCCGCTGCCTTCGTGAATGAGGTTCTTCATGACCCGCCCATCTGGGGCCCTCGTGGCCCTGTGCTTTGCCATGCTCGGATTCCACGTGGGGGTCCGGGCCGTCCAGTTCTCGGACCTCGTCCCTGCCCTCGGCCTGACCCCTGGCGAACTGGGATTGGCCTCGTCCGCGGGAGTTCTTGCGGGAATCGCGACGCTTGTCGTGGGCGGCCTCGTGATCGACCGGCTCGGCCGCCGCCCTGTGCTCGTGGCCGGATTCGCGGGCGCGGGCGCCGCGTTCGCCGCGACGAGCGCCGTCGACTCGTTCGCCCACTTCCTCGGGGCCAGCGTTGCGCTCGGGCTCTCGATCAGCGTCGTCGACCTTGGGGCCAACGCCGTCGCGAGCGACTACGAGCGGACCGCCGGAGCCCACGCGATGACGGGGTTCCATTCGTGGTTCAGCCTCGGCGCCGCCGCCGGCGCGGCGAGCTGCGCCGTCGGACTCGCGGCCGGCATCGGGTTCCGCCCGGCGTTCCTTGCGCTCGGGCTCATGTTGGCGGCGACGGCGCTCGCCGTCGCGTTCGGGCGGCTCCCACAGGCCGCGCGCACGTCGCCCGATTCCGGGGAGGCGGAGCGGGCCTCAATCCTCGCCCCTCTTGTGCTGCTCGCGACTGCGGTCGTCTTCCTGTGCTTCTTCGGAGACGGGATACTCGAGACCTTCCTGTCGACCTATCTGAGGGTCGACGGGCATGACGCGGTGCTCGCGGGAGGCGTGCTGGCCGCGTTCCACGCCGCCTCGTGGGGCGGGAGGATGGCGTTCCAGCGGGCCCTCGCCCGTGTGAAGGAGCGAACCATCCTCGTGATCGCGGGTGCCGTGGCCTCGGCGGCGACGGCAGCCGGCCTCAGCGCTCCCGCGGGGTGGGCGGCGGTGGCGTGCTTCGCCGTCGTCGGCTTCGCACTTTCGCCGATCGTCCCGCTCGGGATGTCCGTCGCGGGCCGCGCCGCGCCGCCCGGACTCTCCGGGCGGGCTGTGGGCTTTGTGACGAGCGTCGGTTACACGGCCTTCGTCCTGAGTCCGTTCACCGCCGGGGCGGTCGCGGACCGGTGGGGCCTGCACGCGGCCGTCGCGCTCGCGGCCGTCACCATGGCGGCCGTCGCCGCCCTCGGCTCCGGCGTCCGGGTGGAGCGCCGAAGCCGGGAGCGCGTCAGGCGCGGGTGAGCGGGAAATGCATTAGGGGGAGGTTCGAAGGCGTCGCTTCTCCGGGAGCCACCTGCCCGCTCCGCGAGACGATGCCCGACGCGGGAGCGGTGCTGCAGGGTCGCCCCGTAGCGCGCGCCCCCTCTTCGGCGCGACGGCGCTGGGGGTCACGGGAGACGTGACGAGCTTCGGCGAGCTCGAGGCGCTGCGCCGGCAGGTCGAGGAGGGGCTCGGCCCCATCGACGTGCTCGTCGCCAACGCGGGAGGGAACTTCACGCGGGCGCGGTTCGATCGTCACGATCGCTTCGTCGGCGGGCCGCCGTCCTGATGTGCGGGCCCCGATTCCCTGCGGCGCGGCGAAGGCGGCGATCGCGATTCTGTCGCAGGACGCCGGGGCGCAGGCCAGCCCCTTCGGTCATGACCTGAGGCGGACGGCTGAGCGGGCTGGCCCGGCGTGCGTCGGACAGGAACGCGGCAGGGGGCTTGCCCGAGGGCTATTCGAAGCGGGACGCGTCCCCCGCGCCGCGCCGTGCGATCTCGGCGTAGCCGTTTGAGAAGTCGATGACGGTGGTCGGATCGGTGCCGCAGTCGCCCGCGTCGACGACGGCGTCGAGCACGTTGTCCAGCCGTTCCTTGATGTCCCAGCCGTCGATGAGGGGATCCTCGTCCCCTGGGAGAAGGAGGGTCGAGGAGAGGATCGGCTCGCCGAGCTCGGTCACGAGGGCGCGCACCACGTTGTTGTCCGGGATGCGTACGCCGACCGTCTTCTTCTTGGGATGAAGCATGCGCCGGGGGACTTCCCGCGTGGCGGGGAGGATGAACGTGTACGGGCCCGGTGTGACGCCCTTGATGGCGCGGAAGACGTCGTTGTCGATGTTGACCAGTTGGCCGAGCTGCGCGAAATCGCGGCATACGAGCGTGAAATGGTGCTTGTCGTCGAGGCGGCGGATCTGCCGGATCCTGTCGAGCGCGTCGCGATTCCCCATCTGCGCGCCGAGCGCGTAGCACGAGTCGGTGGGGTACGCGATGAGGCCGCCGTCGCGCAGGATCTGGACGATCTGCCCGATGAGGCGGGGCTGGGGGTCGACCGGGTGGACGTCGAAGTAGCGCGCCATTCCCCAGAGCCTACGCCCCAGAATCCCGTGGATCAGGGGTTGGTCGGGGTGGCGCGCTTATTTTGTCGGTGGGGGCTTCTAGCCTCGAAATATGAGCGCACTTGCTGTAGATGAACTGGCCGCCGTCACCGGGCGCCTCCGGGCGGAACTCGTGCTGGTTGAGGACCACTGCCGTGACTGCAACCGGGTCTTGGCCGCCTTCGAGGAGTTCCGCTGCGCGGACTGTGCGGACCTTGCCCTCCATGCGGAGTGCCGCGACTGCGGCGCCGTGCTGCGCGACGCCGATCTCGCCGCGGGCGTCTGCACCGACTGCATCGCGTGACGGTCGCCGCCTCCTGCCTCCGATAGGGTAGGGGAGCGCATTCGGCGCGTATCCGCAGGTCAGCAATGCGGTGCCTGCGGCACACCGTGATGCGCGAAGATTCTCGGAAGCGTTCCGTCCTGCTGTG
>NZ_JAYGGQ010000020.1:0-68248 GCF_034931225.1 Sinomonas terricola | reverse complement strand
GCGTTGGGCGAGACATGGCCATGCGTTGGGCGAGACATGGCCATGCGTTGGGCGAGACATGGCCATGCGTTGGGCGAGACATGGCCACGCGTCGGTGGGAGATGGCCACGCGTCGAGGGTGCCCAGAGGTTCGGGACGCGTGGCCACCTCTCGCACCACGCGTGGCCACCTCTCGTACTCCAGAGGACCGCGACGGCGCAGCAGAGCAGTCGGTCGCGGCGAAACTACTCTCCGGCGTCCGGCATCTTCTCGCCCGCCTCGATCGCGAGGTCGAGCGAGTTGTCTCGCACCGGCATGGGGCACGTGCCGTAGGGCGTGAACGCGCTCGGGTAGTTGATCGCACGGTTGAAGTCGAGGGTCACGGTTCCGTCCGGGCGAGGGCGGGCCGTCGTGACCTTGCGCCAATCGTCGGTTGTGCTGCCGTTCGTCTCGTCGTGGAACGTGATGGTGAGGTCGCCGAGCTTCCCCTGCTCCGCCTGGAGGCGGTACTCGTGGCCGTGCCGGTGGAACACGACCTCGCCCGCGGAGAGGTGCGTACCCTCGACGAGCGGGTTCGCGGTGGAGATCGGCACCTTATGCGGCGCGGGGTATGGCTCCCACTGGGCTTCGATGACCCACTCCGGCGCGTAGTCGAAGACGGGGACTCCGCGGAACTCGGTACGGGTGGGCGACTGCGAGTCGCGCGTGCGGATCGCGTAGCGGCCGCCCCGCATCGCGAGCTCGACGACGATGCTGCCATAGCGCACCCAGTTGAGCGACTCGTCCTCGGTCAGATGTGCGCTGAACGTCCCGTCGACGGGATCGCCCTCCTCGTCGAACACGAGACCCTCGTCCGCGCGGGCCGTGAGCACCGCCGTCTCGAGGCCCACGGACTCTGAGGTGGACCACAGGCCGGGCACGAGCTCGACGGGCGACGGGGTGGGCTCGAGCCATTGGAACGAGGTGAGCGTAAGCCAGCCGTGCTCCTCGGCCAGGGCGTTGTTGCGGTTGTCGCGGAATCGGTGCCAGCGGGCGAGCTGCTGGGCGTCGTGGGTTTCGCTGGGGGCTGTGGACGTGGCAGGCGTGGCGTCGGTCATGCTCACAGAATGCCGCACGGGAACGGGCTATTCCCAGAGTCTGGGCACGGTTCTCCGTCGCGTATCCGCGCCCGGGGCGGTCACCGCCGTCGTGCGATGCGCAGGTACAGCTTCGTGAAGCGAGGCACCACGAGGTAGACGGCCGTCGGGACGATCACGATCGTGAGGGCGAACGCGCGCAGCACTGGGTGCCAACCGGCCATGAGCGGGCCAAACACCCAGAGCCCGATCGCGACGAGAGGGAAGATCGACGACCAGATGATGAGAGCGCGCTCGTGGATGTTCGGCGGTGCCGGGGCCGCCGGGACTGGCTGCGGCTGAGGGGCTGAGGGCGAGGTGGCCTGGGAGGATGAAGAACTCATCGGTGTCCGTCCGGTGCGAAGGGAAGGGCTCTGGAGAGGAGGAGGTCCCTCAGCGGCGGGCTGCGGGGCCTCCTCGACGTGTCATGCAGGTGGTACGGTCGCCGCGGTCAGGCGCCCGCCGGCAGGCCCAGCTGGTTCATGAGGCTCGCGACATCGGGATGGACAGAGATCGAGACGATCTTTCCGCCCTCGATAGTAGCGAAATATGTTCCAGTCGCCTTCACGCTGCGCCCGGTCGCCGGAAATTCCTGGTCGCCGAACGCCAAGGTTCCGGTGTTGGTGGCCGTGAATTCGAGCTCGGCCGCGACTTCGCTCTCCGCGACCACTCTGCGCAGCGTGTTGACGTGCATGTCCGGGAAGGCTGTGAACCACGCGGTCATGTACGCCTGCACTTGCTCCCTGAACGTCATCGGCTCCGGCATGTTCGGATCTGTGAACGTGAAGCTCTCCGCAAGCAGATCCGTAAGCCCTGACGGGTTGTGGTTGTCCCACGCCGCTATCGCCTTGTCGTCGACGTCCTTGACTTCTTCGACGCTCATCGCTGCCTCCTCTGAGAAGCCCTGTGGACGGCAGCAGTGTAGGCTCGCGGCCGCGCGCCCTCAACAGGCGGATCGACCGGGTTGCGGGGGCGAATCGGCGGGGTTCCAGCCTAGGCTGCGTGCCGCGCCTCGAGCACGGCTGCGACGCCGAACGCGCCGAGCACGGTGCCCGTCACGCGGTCGATCCAGCGCCGAAATGCCGGGCCCTCGAGCCACTTCCGGAAGAGATGCGCGGCCGCGACGATCACGATGAACCACACGACCGCCTCGACATTGCTCACGACCGTGAGCATGAGGCCCATCCACACGGGCGGGACGCCCGGCACGAGGAACTGGGGGATGACGGCGATGCAGAACATGCCGTACTTCGGGTTGAGCAGGTTCGAGACGAGCCCCTTGGCCCACGTGCGGCCCAGGGGCTCGTAGCTCAGGTGGGGGAGCCCGCGGAGGGGCTGGCCGCCGTCGTCCGTCGTCCCGTCCTTCCTCGCGAAGGACGCGCGCCACAGGCTCACGCCGAGCCACAGCATGTACGCGGCGCCTGCGAAGCGGAGCACATCGTAGGCGACGGTCGAGACGGTCAGGAGTGCCGAGACGCCCGTCGCGGCCGCGGCACCCCACACAAACGCCCCGGAGATCATGCCGAACGCGGCCATGTAGGCGTGGCGGCGCCCTTGGCTCAGGGTGTAGCGCAGCACGAGGGCGGTATCCGTGCCCGGGATCACGGTGATGAGCGCGGCGAGCGCCGCGAAGCCCAGGAGGGAGTCTTGGAGCGTCACCGATTAAGGATACTTTTGCTGGATGCCGAGCTTCCGAGCCGTCCTCCAGATCACGGGCCTCCGCCCGGGCAACCCGCCCGAGCGGGTCATGCAGGCGGCACAGGATGCCCTCGCCTCGCGTCACCTCGTCGAGGCGACGAGCCTCGACGTCGTCCGCGGGATACCCCAGGTCACCCTGCGCTTCCTCGTCGAAGGAGCGTCCGACGACGACGAAGCCGCCCAGGCGCGCGAATCCGCCCTCGCGATGCACGACGCCGTCGAGGAGGTCGCGACGACGGGCGTCCTGCGGGTGCTCCGCCGGAGGCGAGGAAAATGGCTTCCCGTCTAGTCGGTGGGGGTTATGCGGCCGCCGTGAACACGTCCGCCATGTCCGGCGTGAACAGCACGAACTCGACCAGCTGGACGACCTTCGTCTCGGCCTCGTGCACGGCGTCGATCGCCGTCCGGGCGACGACGCGCGGATCCCACCCGTAGATCCCCGCCGAGATCGCGGGGAACGCGACCGATCCCGCGCCGAGGCGGTCGGCGAGGGCCAGGCTCTCGTCGAAGGCCGAACGCAGGAGATGCGGGCTGCGCTGGCCCGCGTGCCAGTTGGGGCCCACGGTGTGGATGACCCATCTGGCCGGAAGCCTGAACCCGGGTGTCGCGACGGCTTGGCCGACGGGGAGCCCGTCCCGGTAGTCCTTCTCCCGCAAGGCCTGGCACGCGGCGAGGAGCTCGGGGCCGGCCGCACGGTGGATGGCGCCGTCAACGCCGCCGCCGCCGAGGAGCGAGCTGTTGGCGGCATTGACGATCGCGTCGACGTGGCGCGTGGTGATGTCACCCGTGACGATCTCGATCCTCATGGCTCCAGTGTGGCCCACATCTCAGGGCCCGCCAATGACCCGGCCCCCGGGGCGGCGTGGGCTGTGGGCGAGGGGGTCACGCGGCCGGCGGGGCCTCCTGGAGCGTGAGCCCGCTGCGGAATTCGATCTCCTCACGCGTGAACGGGTCGCGGAACCGGATGGCCCGCGCGAGGAGCTGGAGAGGGCGGCCGTAGTCGTCGGGGGCCTTGTCGAGGAGTACCGGATAGAAGGGGTCGTGCATGATCCCGGCGCCGAGTCCGGCCATGTGGACGCGGAGCTGGTGCGTCTTGCCCGTGTGCGGTTCGAGCCGGAAGAGCGCGCGGACGCCCCCGGCCGCGTCGGCGGCGGTGCGGACGAGCTCGATGCGTGTCTCGGCGTTCGGCTCGCCGTCGACGACCTCGGCGAGCAGGTAGTCGCGGGACTTGACCATGCGGTTGTGCACCGTGACCGGCCAGCCGAACCGCGCAAGCGCGCGCTCGCCGTCGTCCGATCCCGGGAGCCGGGAGACGCACTCGTACTCCTTCTGCACGGCCCGCCGCTCGAACAGCACCTGGTACTTGCCGCGCGTCTCCGGGTTGACGGCGAAGAGCAGGATCCCGGCGGTCATGCGGTCGAGGCGGTGCATCGGCACGAGGTCGGGGAGTTCGAGCGCGTTGCGGAGCCGCACGAGCGCCGACTCCTGGATGTACGCGCCGCCCGGCGTCGTGGGAAGGAAGTGCGGCTTGTCGACGACGACGAGGTGCTCGTCGCGGTGCAGGACACTCAGCTCGACTGGGAGCCGCTCCTCGGCCGGAAGGGTCCGGTAGTACCAGATGAAGGTGTGCTCCTCGAGCGGGGTGCCCCGATGCAGCGGCGAGCCGTCCGCCCCGACGATCTCGCCGTCGTCGAACCTCTGCAGGATGCCCTCAGGGTCGATGTGGCCCCAGCGGTGCAGCATGTAGTCGAGCGCGGTCTCCCACGGCCCCTCCGCGGGCAGGCGGAGGCGCGTCGCGTTGACGCCATCGCGCACGGGAAGGGGGGACTGCACCATTCCAGCGTAGCGGTGGCGTCCGGTTGCCGCGGCCGCAGTCTGCCAGCATGCGGACACGCGGCGCGCGCTCGCGCGGGCTGCTGTATTCTCAGGCGCTGGAATGTCCTCCGGCTCACAGTATCCGGCGTCGCGTACGAGCCCCGAACCTGTGGAGTGCCCGCATGCCCTTTTCCGACATTGGCCCCGGCCCCGCCGCCGAGCTGCGTGCCGACGTCCGCCGCGTCTCGACCCTCCTCGGCGAGTCGCTCGTGCGGCAGCACGGCCCCGAGCTCCTGCGGCTCGTCGAAGAGGTCCGCCTCCTGACAAAGGAATCCAAGGAGGCCGCGCGCGGCGGCGCGGGCGCGCTCGGGCCGTGGAACGCGGCCGACGTCGCCGCCCAGGTCCGCGAGCTCCTCGCCTCCCTGCCGCTCGACGAGGCGACCGAGCTCGTGCGGGCCTTCGCGTTCTACTTCCACCTCGCGAACGCGGCCGAGCAGCTGCACCGGGTGCGCGAGCTCAGGACGCGGTCCGAGGACGACGGGTGGCTCGCCTCGGCCGTGCGGGACATCGCGGACCAGGCCGGCTCCCACCTGCTCCAGGAAGTCGTCGACGAACTCGACGTCCGCCCCGTCTTCACGGCCCACCCTACCGAAGCGTCGCGCCGCTCGGTGCTCGACAAGCTCCGCGCCGTCTCGAAGATCCTCGCCGTCCCGTCCTCCGAGGGCACGACGCTGCGCCGCCGGCAGGACCGCCACCTCGCCGAGATCATCGACCAGATGTGGCAGACCGACGAGCTGCGCCAGGTCCGCCCGACCCCGGTCGACGAGGCGCGCAACGCCGTCTACTACCTCGGCCAGATCCTTGCGGGCCCGCTGCCCGAGGTCCTTGACGACCTTTCGGGGCTCCTCGCCGAGCACGGCGTGACGCTCCCGGCGTCGTCGTCGCCCCTTCGCTTCGGTTCGTGGATCGGCGGTGACCGCGACGGCAACCCCAACGTCACGCCCGAGGTGACCCGCGAGATCCTCGCGCTCCAGAGCCAGCAGGCGGTGCGCATCGCGGTGCAGCTTGTCGACGAGCTCATCAGCATGCTCTCCAACTCGACGGCCCTCACGGGGGTCGAGCAGGAGCTCCTCGACTCGATCCAGGCCGACCTCGCGAAGCTGCCCGGCTTGGACAAGCGTGTCCTCGAGATCAACGCGCAGGAGCCCTACCGGCTCAAGCTCACGTGCATCAAGGCGAAGCTCCTCAACACGGGCCGCCGCGTTGCGGCCGGGACGGCCCACGAGCCGGGCCGCGACTACGCCGCCACGACCCAGCTCGCCGAGGACCTCGCGATCCTCGAGCGCTCGCTGCGCCGGCATGCCGCCCAGCTCGCGGCCGACGGCGTGCTGGCCACCGTGCGCCGCGTCGTCGCCTCGTTCGGGCTGCACCTCGCGACGGTCGACATCCGCGAGCACGCCGACTACCACCACGAGGCCGTGGGCCTGCTCCTCGACCCGCTCGGCGAGCTCTCGCGGCCCTACCTCGAGCTCCCGCGCGCCGAGCGCCGCCGCGTCCTCGCGCTCGAGCTCGGGAGCCGCCGTCCTTTGTCGGGACACCCCGTCGAGCTGCCCGGCCACGCCGCGCGGGTGTACGAGACGATGCGCGTCATCCGGCAGGCCCGCCGCGTGTACGGGCCGGACGTCATCGAGACGTACATCGTGTCCATGACCCGCGGCGCCGACGATGTCCTCGCCCCCGCCCTCCTCGCCCGCGAGGCCGGCCTCGTGCGCCTCCACGGCGATGCGGCCTACGCGCACATCGGCTTCGCCCCGCTCCTCGAGACGGTCGAGGAGCTCCGCGCGTCGGCCGAGATCATCGACCAGCTGCTGTCCGAGCCCGCGTACCGCGAGATCGTGCGGCTCCGCGGCGACGTGCAGGAGGTCATGCTCGGCTATTCGGACTCGAACAAGGAATCCGGCGTCCTCACGAGCCAGTGGGAGATCCACAAGACCCAGCGCAAGCTGCGCGACGTCGCGGCGCGCCACGGAGTGCGGCTGCGCCTGTTCCACGGCCGCGGCGGGTCCGTGGGCCGCGGTGGCGGACCCACGTATGATGCGATCTTGGCCCAGCCGAACGGCGTCCTCGAAGGCGAGATCAAGTTCACGGAGCAGGGCGAGGTCATCAGCGACAAGTACTCGCTGCCCGAGCTCGCCCGCGAGAACCTCGAGCTCTCCCTCGCGGCCGTCATGCGCGGCTCCGCCTTGCACCGCGCGCCCCGCACCACGACCGACGAGCGCGAGCGCTACGGCGAGCTCATGGACCTCATCTCCGATGCCGCGTTCGCCCGGTACCGCAAGCTCATCGAGGATCCGGACCTCCCCGCGTACTTCGTCGCGTCAACGCCCGTCGAGCAGCTCGGGCAGCTCAACATCGGCTCGCGCCCGTCGAAGCGGCCCGACTCGGGAGCCGGGCTCGAGGGGCTCCGTGCGATCCCGTGGGTGTTCGGCTGGACGCAGTCGCGGCAGATCATCCCCGGCTGGTTCGGCGTCGGCTCCGGGCTCCGCGCCGCGCGCGAGGCCGGGAAGGACGCCGAGCTCCGCGAGCTCCAGGAACGGTGGCCGTTCTTCCAGTCCGTCATGTCGAACGTCGAGATGACGCTCGCGAAGACCGATCTCGAGATTGCCTCCCACTACGTCTCGACGCTCGTCCCGCCGCCGCTGCACCACATCTTCGAGGACATCCGGGCCGAGTACGAGCTCACCGTGATCGAGCTGCGGCGGCTCACGGGGGAGGACGAGCTCCTCGACGTCTCTCCGACGCTCAAGCGCACGCTCGAGATCCGCGACCAGTACCTCGACCCGATCAGCTACCTCCAGGTCGAGCTCCTGCGGCGCATCCGCGAGACTGACGGCTCGCTGGCCCTCCGCGAGGGCGAGATCGACGAGCGCCTCCAGCGCGCGCTGCTCATCACGATCAACGGCGTCGCCGCCGGCCTGCGCAACACGGGGTAGCGCCAACTTCGGGCTTTGGTCCCTTTTGTGCGCCCGCCTGTCTCGCCATGCTGGAAGTGGCGGGCGCTGCCGCCGGCCGCACGCCTGCCTCCAGCCTCAGGGCACCGGGCCGGCAGCGAGAAGGAAGGCGATCATGTCTGACGTGGCCAAATGGTTCGAGGGGCGCAGGACGCCGTTCGACCTGATCGAAAGGCTCTTCGAGGGCGACGTCGCGTCCGGGTCGATCAAGGTCGAGGAGGTCGTCGACGGCGATGCGCTCGTCGTGCGTGCCGAACTGCCCGGGATCGACCCCGAGAACGATGTCGACGTGAGCGTCGTGGGCGGCGAGCTGCGGATCAATGCGCACCGCGAGGAGAAGCTCGAATACAAGGAGCGGGGCAGCTATCGGTCCGAGTTCCGGTATGGCTCGCTCTCGCGCACGCTTCCGCTCCCCAAGGGCGCGAGGGAGGGCGACGTCACGGCGAGCTACAAGGACGGCGTCCTCGAGGTCCGCGTGCCGATCCCGGTCCAGCCCGCGGGCACGGGCACCAAGATCGAGGTGAAGCGGGGGTAGTCTTCTAGCGCCTTTTCGGCGAACTCGGGGGAGCGCCACAGTCCCTTCACGGGCAGCCGCCCTACGCTGGTGGTATGGCGGTGAGGGGGCCGTGGCCGCCACCTTGGGAAAGTGGAGGTTGCGATGATTCGCTTCGCAGGGCCGGGCATGGGGGTCGCGTGGCTCGCCATCCTGCTGGTCCTGATCCTTGTGCTGCTCGTGGTAGTCGTCGTCCGGCTGTTTGTAGGGCAGCCGTGGCGGTCCCCAAGGCATGTGCCGCCGCGGGCGATGCCTCCGGGAGCTGCGCCGCCAGGGAGCATGCCGCCGGGGGTTGTACCCCCGATGCCGGGTCACGCGCCCAGCGGCCCATATCCCGGGTCCGCGCGCGAGATCCTCGATGGGCGGCTCGCGCGGGGCGAGATCACTCCTGAGCAGTATCTGGAGCTTCGGCGGACCCTCGAAGGGTAAGCTGCCCGCCGAGAGTCCCAATCTCCAGCGACGGCGTGTCTCGACGAGGCACGCCGTCTGCTTTGGATGAAGCGGACATGAGCGACGGACTAGCATTTTAGTCTTGACAAAAAGATTTGTCGGTGGCCAGACTGGAGGCATGCAAGACGTCGTCGTGATCGAAGATGCCGCCGCAGCTGCCGCGAGCCTCGACCCACTCCGGGCGAGGCTCCTGCGGGAGCTGGCAACGCCGTCGTCCGCGTCCGGCCTCGCCGCCAAGGTGGGCCTGCCCCGGCAGAAGGTCAACTACCACCTGCGCTCCCTCGAGGAGCACGGGCTCGTCGAACTCGTCGAGGAGCGCCGCAAGGGGAACGTCATGGAGCGGGTCGTCCAGGCGACCGCGGCCGCCTACGTCATCTCCCCGGCGGCGCTCGCGGCCGTGCAGCCGGACCCGCGGCGCCTGAGGGATCGCTTCAGCGCATACTGGCTCCTCGCGCTCGCCTCGCGCATGGTCCAGGAGGTCGGGCGGCTGCTCATCGGGGCGACGGCGGAGCAGCGGCAGCTGGCGACATTCGCGATCGACGGCGAAATCACCTTTGCTTCCGCGGCCGCGCGGGCCGCGTTCGCCGAGGAGCTGGGAGCCGAAGTCGCGCGCCTCGCCTCGAAGTACCACGACGCCAAGGCGCCGGGCGGGCGCAGGCACCGGCTCGTCGTCGCGCTCCATCCGAGTCTCAGAGAATCCACCGACACCGCTGCACCGAACGAGGAGATCCAGCCATGAGCCACGAATTCGAAATCGTCCAGGACGTCGTCGTCAAGGCCACGCCGGAGCAGATCTGGAAGGCCGTCACCGAGGACACCTCCGCGTGGATGTTCCCCACCGACCAGTGGCCGGCAGTGCGCACCGTCGACGAGTACCCCACACGCCTCGTCACCCGCATGGAGGGCCCCGACGGGTGGTACAACCAGCTTGAGCACGTGCTCACTCCCGGCCCGGACGGAACGCATCTGCACTACGTGCACTCGGGCGTCCTGACCGACGACTGGGAGCAGCAGTACGACGGCGCCGCGAAGCACACCGTCTTCTACCTCCACACGCTCGGCGAGTACTTGGCGCACTTCGACGGGCGTCCCGTGGCATTCAGCGACGTGCGCGGACCCGATGCGTCGGAGGCTGTTGACGCGTTCGAGAAGCTCGTCGCCCACCTCGGCCTCGAGGGTGCCTCCGCCGGAGACGTGCGCGAGCTCGAGCTGCCGGGCTTCGGCATCGGGCCGGTCACGGTGGACTTCCGCAACGCGAACTTCCTCGGCCTGCGGACCCCGGACGCTCTCGTGCGCGTATTCGGCCGCAACGCGTTCGGTGATCGCGTGGGCCTCACCGTCCATGATTTCTCGCTCGGGGGGCCGACGCCCGACGAGCGGGAGGCGCGCGGCGAGGCGAACACCCAGGCATGGACGGAATGGCTCGCGGCGGTCTACGCGTAGGGTGAAAGCTTGGCCACCCGTTGGGTGAAAGCTTGGCCACCCGTTGGGTGAGAGCTGGCCACCCGTTGGGTGAGAGCTGGCCACCCGTCGCCAAGAAACGCGTGGCCACGTCTCGCCTCACGCGTGGCCACGTCTCGCCCGACGCCTAGCCGGGCGGTGGCTGGCAGCTCGGGCAGTAGCAGATATCCCTCTCGCGCTGTAGGGCCGCGGCGGGCTCGCCGAGCGTCGCGTGCTCGATGCGCGTCCGGCACCGCCGGCAGGGCTGCCCGGCCCGTCCGTACACCCACGAATCGCCGCGGGGCCCGTAGCCGCCCGTCGTATTGCGTGATGGGCGGGCCTTGTTGGCTTCGAGCAGCCGATGGGCCGTCGTAACGAGGCCCGAGAGGTCCGCCACCGCCGCGACGGGCGCCGCGGGGTGGACCCGGAACAGGAAGCACAGCTCGCTCCGGTAGATGTTCCCGATTCCGGCGAGGTTCTGCTGGTCGAGGAGCGCGAGGCCGATCGCCCGGTCGGGGCGGGAGCGGAGATTGGCCTCGGCGAGCTCGGGGTCCCAATCGGCACCCAGGAGATCCGGCCCGAGATGGCCGACGACGTGCCCTTCCTCCGCGGTCGGGACAACCTCGAGGATCCCGAGGGAGAAGCCGACGGCGCTCACGCCGTCCTCGGCCTTCAGCACCACGCGGGCCGTGTGGGCGGGCTTGTGCCACCGATCCGACGGCCCGAGGACTTGCCAGCTTCCCTCCATCTTGAGGTGCGAGTGGATGCTGATCCGTGCCTCGGTAGCGCCGTCGTCGGAATCAGCGCTGTCGGGGGCCGCGAGCCGGTGCAGGAGGTGCTTTCCGCGCGAGACCACCTCGAGGACCGTCCATCCCGAGAGGTCGAGGGTCGCGAGGGAGGGCACGCGGAAGTCGCTTGAGGCGAGCCGCTTCCCGGCGAGTGCCGCGTGCATGCGGGCGGCCACCCGCCAGACATCGTCGCCCTCAGGCATGTGCTGCTCCGCGCGCGCTCACGCGCGGATCCGTACGCCTCGCGGCGTCGAGTAGGCGCCCGCCGAGGTGAGCGCGTGGGCGAGGGGCGTGTCGAGGAGGTCGCGGCCGTTGACCTTTTCCATGACGAGCTTGTCGACGGCGCCCGAGCGGACGACGCCGACGAGGGCTTCCGCCGCGGGCCCCAGCAGGCTCGGCTCGTCGGAGAAGGCGAGGAGGGTCTTCCCGCCGCGTTCGACGTACAGGATGAGCGCGCCGTCGACCGTCACGACGAGCGCGCCCGCCTTCCGGCCCGGCCGGTGGCCCGTCGCGGCGCCGGGCACCTCGGGCCATGCGAGTGCGGCACCGTATGGGTTCGCGGGATCCGTCGCGGCGAGCGCGAGCCCCGCTGGGGGAGCTGCCCCGGGGGAGGCTTCGTGGCTCGGTTCGGAATCGTCCTTCGCGAAGGAGCGCAGCCGGTCCACGGTTGCAGGGACGGCGAACTGGGCCGCGCCCAGCCGGTCCACGAAGTAGCCGCGCCGGCACTTTCCCGCCTCTTCGAGCCGCGAGAGCACCTTGTAGAGGAGCCCGAAGCCGCCGGGAATCTCCTCGGCCATGACGGATCCGCGCGTGAGGACGCCGTAACGGTCCATGAGGAGTTCGGCGAGGGCGTGCGCCTTGAGGGTCGGGTCGAGGTCGGCGCGCGGGACGGCCGACCATCGCCCCGCGACCGCGGGCGGTGCGGCGGCGGACGGCGCGTCGAAGCCGTGGCCGCTCACGGCGCCGAGGCGCCCCATGCTTCCGAACGAGGCGAGGCGGCCGCCGCGCAGGGCATGGGGTGCCCGGGAGGAGCGGGCGCTGTACGAGCGGGTCCGCGGCGTGCGGGCCGGCTGGCGGTGGGCCGTGTGCCCGGCGTCGAGCATCGCTCGTACGGGGGCGAAGGTGTCGCCCGTGACGCGCCCCGCCCACACGAGATCCCAGAGGGCCTGAACGGCGGCCTCGTCGGTGAGCACGGTGTCCATTCCGCCTGCGGCCTCGGCGAGCTGCCGGAAGAAGTACCCGCCGCCGCCCGCGAGGAAGTCGAGGACGCGCTGCTGCGCGGCGTCGGGCGTGAAATCTGGATCGGGGGAGAGGGTGAGCGCCGCCGACTCGCCGAGATGCAGGCTGATCCAGCCGTCGTTCCCGGGGAGCGACCCGGCACCGGTCCACAGCACCTCGCCGTTGGCCATGAGCTCGTCGAGGACCGACGGCGCGTAGTCCGCGACCCGGCTCCGCAGCACGAGGGGCTCCCACGCGCTCGCGGGGATGGGCACGCCGGCGAGCTGGTCGACGACCGTGAGGACGCCGTCGTGCCCTCGCAGGCCACCCCGCCCGGCTCTCCGCTCGCCCGCGCCTTCGAGGGGGCCGACGTGCTGCCACGCCGCGAGGAAGCGCGCGAAAGCGGGCTGGTCCACGGGCTCGACGTCGGCGCGCAGGGCGGCGAGGGAACGCCGCCGGATCCGCCGCAGCACCTCGGTATCGCACCATTCGGCGGCGGAGCCTGAGGTGCCGCCCGCGGGCGCGTCACCAGGTGCTGGCCTGAATGTCCCTTCGACGACGCGGCCGTCCGCAGCGAGCCGCTTGAGCGTCGAATGCACGACGGCGACGCCGAGCCCGAGCCTCGCAGCCGCTTCGCCCGCGGTGAATGGGCCGTGCGTGCGCGCGTAGCGGCCCACGAGGTCTCCGAGCGGATCGGCTACCGGTTCGATGAACGCGAGTGGGACTCCGATGGGCAGGGGAACGCCGAGCGCGTCGCGGAGCCGGGAGGCATCCTCGATCGCGGCGAAACGTTCGTTGCCGGCCATCGTGACGACCAGGGCCCGCTTGCTCGCCACGAGCTCCTCGAGCCAGGCCGAGACGGTGGCGAGGTGGCTGCCCACGGGGAGTTCGTCGTCGTCCGCGCGCAGCCGGGCCGCGGCCTCGTCGACCGCGAGCGGTCCGAGCAGCCTGAGCAGATCCGCCGCGCCCTCGATCCCGGACAGCTTCCGATCATCGGTGAGTCGTTGGAGCTCACGCTCGGTCTGCTCGATGATGCGCGCGTCGAGGAGTTCGCTCAGCTCGGCCCGGCCGAGGAGCTCGTTGAGGAGCGTCGAGTCGAGCGAGAGCGCGGCCGCCCGGCGTTCGGCGAGCGGCGAATCGCCCTCATAGAGGAACTGCGCGACATACCCGAACAGGAGCGAACGGGCGAACGGCGAGGGCTGCTGCGTCGTCGTCTCGACGAGGCGGAGCTCCCGGCGTTGCACGGCCCGCGCGACGTCCTTGAGGGCTGGGAGGTCGTAGACGTCCTGAAGGCATTCGCGCACGGCCTCGAGGATGATGGGGAACTGCGGGAACTTCTTCGCGACGTCGAGGAGCTGCGACGCGCGCTGCCGCTGCTGCCACAGCGGCTGCCGCTTGGCGGGGTTCTGCCGGGGGAGCAGGAGCGCGCGGGCGGCGCACTCGCGGAATCGGGCCGCGAACAGCGCGGATCCGCCGACCTCGTCCGTCACGATCCCTTCGAGCTCGTCGGGCTCGAACACGAACAGCTCGGCCCCGGGCGGCTCGTCCTCCATCATGGGCACGCGCAGCACGATCCCGTCGTCGGCCGCCATCGCGGAGCCGTCGATCCCGTACCGCTGGCTCAGCCGCTGCCCCACAGCGAGCGCCCACGGCGCGTGCACGGGCATGCCGAACGGGGAATGCAGCACGACTCGCCAGTCGCCGAGCTCGTCCTGGAAGCGTTCGACGACGAGCGCCCGGTCGCTCGGCACGACCTCCGTGGCCTGCCGCTGCTCGTCGAGGTACTGGAGGAGGTTCCCCGCGGCGAACGCGTCGAGCCCGGCGGCCTCGATCCGTTCGAGTGCGCGCGCCCGATCCGCGCCGGAAACCTCGCGCTGGAACGCGCCGAGGGCGCGGCCGAGCTCGACGGGCCGCCCCACGCCGTCGCCCTTCCAGAACGGAAGCTTGCCGGGCTGGCCGAATGCGGGGGAGACGAGCACACGGTCGTGCGTGATGTCCTCGATCTTCCAGCTCGTGGCGCCGAGCGCAAAGATGTCGCCGACGCGGGACTCGTAGACCATCTCCTCGTCGAGTTCGCCGACGCGCCGTCCGCCGCGGGCGGCCTCCCGTGCGGACCCTTCGTCCTCGGTCCCGACGATATACACGCCGAACAGCCCGCGGTCCGGGATCGTGCCGCCCGAGGTGACGGCGAGCCGCTGCGCCCCCGGCCGGCCCTCGATCGTGCCCTCGTCCCGGTCCCACACGATGCGTGGCCGCAGCTCGGCGAACTCGTCGCTCGGATACCGGCCGGAGAGGAGATCGAGGGTCGCGTCGAAGGCCGAGCGCGGCAGCGTGGCGAACGGCGCCGAGCGGCGGACGACGTCGAACCACTCCTCGACGTCGACCGGGCCGAGCGCCGTGGCCGCGACGGTCTGCTGGGCGAGGATGTCGAGCGGGTTGGCCGGGATGCGGAGCGCCTCGATCTGGCCGGCGAGCATGCGCTCGACCGTGATGGCCGTGTGCACGAGATCGGCGCGGTGCTTGGGGAACAGGACGCCTTGGCTGACCTCGCCGACCTGGTGCCCGGCCCGGCCCACGCGCTGGAGGCCCGAGGCGACCGAGGGCGGCGACTCCACCTGAATCACCAAGTCCACGAGGCCCATGTCGATGCCGAGCTCGAGGCTGCTCGTCGCGACGACGCAGCGCAGGCGGCCGGACTTGAGGTCGTCCTCGATCTGGGCGCGCTGCTCCTTCGAGACCGAGCCGTGATGGGCCCGCGCGAGGACGGGATCCGCGCCCGCGGTCTGGCCAGCCTGGGCCATCATCTCGGCCGGAGTGCGAGTGGGCGGCGTCCCGGGCGGGGTGGCCGGTTCGTCCCAGACGCTCGGCTGCTGGCGCTCGGCGTAGATCTCGTTGAGCCGGCCCGTGAGCCGTTCGGCGAGGCGGCGCGAGTTCGAGAACACGATGGTCGAGCGGTTCGCGAGGATGAGATCCACGATCTTCTCCTCGACATGCGGCCAGATCGACGCCTGCGGCTGGAGGCCCGACGCGGGGCCCATGTCATGGGCGGCTGCCGCGCCCTGCAGGTCGCTCATGTCCTCGACAGGCACCGTGACAGTGAGCTCCCACGTCTTCGACGCGGGCGGCGCGACGATCTCGCACGGCGCCGGCCCCGCGAGGAAGCGGGCGACGAGCTCGCGCGGCTCGACCGTCGCGGAAAGCCCAATGCGCTGCGCTGGCTTGGGGAGGAGCGCGTCGAGGCGCTCGAGCGATACCGCGAGGTGGGCGCCGCGCTTCGTTCCTGCGACGGCGTGCACCTCGTCCACGATGACCGTCTCGACGGCCGCGAGGGTCTCGCGGGCCTGCGAGGTCAGCATGAGGTAGAGCGACTCGGGCGTCGTGATGAGGATGTCCGGCGGGTTGCTCAGGAGGGCGCGCCGGTCCGATGCCGTCGTGTCCCCCGAACGCACCCCGACGCTCACCGCGGGGGCCGGGAGGCCGAGCCGCCGCGCCGTCTGCGAGATCCCGATGAGCGGCGCGCGCAGGTTGCGCTCGACGTCGACGCCGAGGGCCTTGAGCGGCGAGATGTACAGCACCTTCGTGAGGTTCTTGGGCGCACGACGGCGGGACGCGGCCCGCGCGGACGGCGCACCGGTGCTTGCGACCGCCTGAGCCGAGACGTCGGCGAGGCCGAGCCCCGGAAGCGCACCGCCGTCGTCGTCCGTTCCCCCGGTGGGCCCACCCGGGGTGCGGTCACCGCCGTCGTGCCTCATGAGCCGGTCAAGGGACCAGAGGAACGCCGCGAGGGTCTTCCCTGACCCCGTCGGCGCGACGACGAGCGCGTGCCGGCCCGACGAGATCGCCTCCCACGCCCCGGCCTGGGCGGGGGTCGGCTCGCGGAACGCCCCGAGGAACCACTCGCGCGTGGCCGCGCCGAAGCGCCCGAGGACCGCGCCCGCTTCGGGGGCAGCGGGGGCGTTTCTGGGCGTCATGGGACCATCATCCCGCACCCCACTGACAGTTTTGGAGGCGCTGACAGGATCTTGGTGAGGTTCGTGGGCGCACGACGGCGGGACCTGGCCCGTGCAGTCCCGGCACTGCCGGCAGGGCCTTCGTGAGCCGCGACGTCGGTGTGGCTCAGTCCCGGAAGTGCTCCGCCGTCGTACTGATGGAGCCTGATGCAGGCCGGAGGCTCACGCCCAAGATGACCCAGCCTGCCCCACATGCGGCGTAGATGAGGGCCCCGAACCAGAGTGGCAGCCATCCCATTGCGTACATCATCGGCCACAGCGGCAAGATGAACAGCCCGATGGTGCCCAGCAGTATCAACCCCGGCCCCAGCATTCTTCGGTGCTCTCGAAGTCCATCGCTGTTTTTGGCGACCATCACACCGGTCAAGATCAGCGCCAGCCCGAGAGCGGGCATGCCGAAGCTGATGCCGACCACGGTCGGAGGGGAGAACAGAAATAGCTGACCCGCCATGGCGACAAGACCGAGGAGAAAGGCCGCCAGAACCAGCATCCGGGCAGTGAAATTCAGCGCACTGCGTCCAGCGCCGAGGGCAGACAGAAAGGAGAACGCCGCGGAAGCTGCCAGCAGGAGCGCCAGGCCGCCGGGAAGGTTGTACAGCACGAACAGCTCAGGGCTGATGATCGGGGAATAGCCGAGATCTTTCCGCCACACGGTGTCCGGTCCATAGGGGGTGATGATGCGGAAGTATCCGTGGACGATCCACAGCACACCTCCCGCTGACAACGCCCAGAAGACGGCCGGGCCGCGGCCGAGCACCCAGGTGGCGCGGTTTCCTGGAGCTTCCATGCCAGGTTCAGGCCCCGACCGCAGGCGCGTGCCGGTGCACGATGCCGAGGTCTCCCAGCGCCTCCCCCAAGGCGAAGCCGCCGACGATGCCCCATGCGAGCGCGGCAGGCGCCGCGAAGAGCACGGCAGCGGTCTCAGTGTTGAAGAAGAACAGCGCGGCACTTGCCACAACGGCCAGCACCCCGGCCCATCTCGGGACGACCCGCGTGATGATGACGTGGACGCCGCCGAGCACGAGGCCGAGCATCATGGCCACGAATCCAGTAGCTCCGAACGACCACCACGCCCAGCCCTCTTCCGAGGCGCCCGACACGGAGAAGGAGGTCAAGGAGGTCAGCCCGGCAGCGACGAGGAGCGATGCGGTGAGCGCGAGCCAGGAGCTCCGGCCCCGTGCCCTCGACAGGACGGCCAGCCCGAGCAGGCCGACGCAGGCGAGGACCACGGACGAGAACGCGAGAGCGGCCACCTGCGGTGTGGTGTCCCTGTAGCCTTCGGTGCCCTCCGGGGCGAGGGAATGCATGTACGACGCGGCGGCGCCGAGCGCTGCGGCGGCGACTGCTGCGAGGCCGCCGAGGCCTGCGAGGGCCGCGACTCGCATGTTCGTGCGCTGAGAGCGTGCTTCGGTCATGACGACCACCTCATTCTTTGGTTCGGTTGTGTGAGCTCCCGGCCACGTGCCAGATTCTCGGTGCACAGGCGCGTGTCGGGGTGGTCGTCACCCAGGGTCTCGCGGAAGGTGAGCAGCGCCGTCTCGTAGAGTCGCGCAGCCGCCTCCGGATGTCCGCGGTCCATCTCAAGGGCGCCGAGGTTGTTCAGGAGAGCAGCCACCTCGCGGTGCTCCGCGCCGAGGACGCGCTGCTTGATGCGCAGGGCCTCCCAGAAGTCTCGCTCCGCAGCATCGAAATCGCCTCGGGCTTGGCTGACGGTGGCGAGGCCGTTGAGCTGGACGGCCACCTCGTGATGACCCGGGCCGCGCCGCGCCGTCCAGATGGTCTTCGAGCGGAGGTATGCCTCTTCGGCTTCGTCAAGGCGGCCGAGCCCAAGCAGGACGGCGCCGAGCGCCGGGTGGTCCTCGCCGAACTCGGCCCCCATGAGTGCGCGGGCGGCCTCGTAGCGCGCGAGGGCGGCTTCGTAGAGGCCCGTGTCCTTGGCCAAGATGCCTTGGGCGTTGAAGACGGAGGCCAGGCGCATGGGACGCGCTGCGTCGGTATTCGCGAGCTGCTCGGCTCGGATCAGGGCATCGCAGGCGTCCGTGTAGCGGCCAGCGAGCCGCAGCTCGCCTCCGAGCCTCAGGAGGATTTCGGCGACCCAGCGGCTCCGTCCGGTAGAGGCACCGACGGAAGTGAACAGTCGCTCTGCCTCCCTCAGGAGGGCGACGGCGTGCCGATGGTCCCGCTCCCGGGAGGCACCTGTGGCGAGGTCCATGAGGATGCTCGCGCGCGTGGCCGCAGGGCGCAGCCGGCGCGGGGGCGGAAGCTCCCGGGCCAGCTTGCCGAGGCGGACGACTTCGGGGACGTCTCCCCGGGCTGCTGCGATGAGGGCCTTCTGGGTGGTCCACAGGGCCCTGAGCTTGCTGAACATGGCTGCTGCCTTGGTTGATGCGTCCGCCCCGGCGGCTGGGTGGATGGCCGGAGCGGACGAACCGATGGGCTCAGCGGCGGCTGAGTGGTTGAGCTCCTACGGGGCCCGGTGTCTATTTGGTGGCGCTGACCGTTGCGAAAGCCTGATGGACCAACTGTAGGCGACCGCCGTTCGCGGTCGCCTCGGGCAGACGCCTAGGTTCCGCTCGACTGCTGCTGGTCTCGCGGATCACGCTATTCGGCTCGGAGCGGCCTTACGCCATCGGCTGGAACGCCTTGAGGGTCAGGAGATGGATCGACGTTTCGCTGCACGCCGTCTGCTGATCGGGGATGAACAGGGAGCCGAAGTCTTCCGGCGGGTAGATGCGCAGCCCGGCCGCCTGGACCTGGGTGCAGCTCCCGACGTAATTGGCGGCCTGCGTGATGCCGAAGTCGGCGGCGCCCGCCTGGCCCGGGTTGAGGACGACGTCGACGACGGGCACCGACGTGTCGCGGTCCGCGGGCGCCCCGATGGGGCCGCCGTTCGGGCCGTCGGTGAGCGAGAGGCCCGCGAAGCCGCTCAGGAGGCACGGGGTCGAGCCGGTGTTGGTGAGCACGATCTTCGCGTAGAAATGGCCCGCCGCGCCGCCCGCGCCCTGGCCGATCGACGCGCTCAGCTGGGTCGAGAGGCACCGCGCGGGTCCCGCCGCGCCGGACATGCCAGTGGTCGGAGAGGCCGAGCTCGCCGAGGGGGATGGGCTGGCCGAAGCGCTCACCGACGGGGAAGCGCTCGACGTCGACGGGTTCGACGGGCTGTTGCCACAGGCCGCGAGGCCGACGGCGGCAACGAGCGAGACAAGCACGGAAGCGGCGAGGACCGAAGGGCGCAGAGTGCGGGTCATAGTCCCACGATTCACTCCAGCAACACCAGCGTCAAGAGGCGCCACGCGTTGACGCCGGAACGTTAGGAAGCAGCGCCCGGATCACGAACCTCCACCTCGAGCGTCTGGACCCCGTTGTTCCCCATCCCCTGGAGGTTCCATGGCGCCTCCTCCGGCTGGACGTTGCCCGCCGCATCGTGCGCGCGGCACGCGAGGCGATGCGCGCCCCGGGTCGCGACCCACGGGCATGACCACTCCTGCCACGCGTACGGCCCGACGGGCGGCTCGAGTTGCGCCGCGGCCCACACCCCGTCGATGCCGACCTCGACCTTCGTGACCGGTCCCGCGCCCGACCACGCGCGCCCGCGCAGCATCGTCGGCCCCGCGTCCACGGTTCTGCGCCGTGTCAGGAAGTCCGGGACGCCCGGCGGAACCATGAGCGACCGGACCCGGATGCGCTCGACGGGAGCGCCGCCGTCGTCCGCGTCCTCCTGATAGCGGTAGGCGACTGCCTGCTGGTAGCCCGCGAAGGGCTCGGCGACGGCCTCGATCGAGCTGAGCCACTTGACGCTCGCCATCCCGTACCAGCCCGGGACGACGAGGCGCACCGGGAAGCCGTGCTGGGGCGGAAGTGGCGCGCCGTTCATCTCGTACGCGAGGAGGACGTCGGGAGCGCTCGCCTCGGCGATCGAGAGGCTCCGGGCGAAACGCTGTTCGACGCCGGCCTGGAAGCCCCGGTCCTCGCCCTCGAACACGAGCTCGACGGCCTCCGGTTCGACTCCCGCCTCCGCGAGGAGCGGAGCGAGCGGGGTCCCGGTCCACTCGGCGGTTCCGAAGCCGCCGAGGTCCCACGGCTGGCTGATCGGCCGCGGCTCGAGGCGGGAGCGCCCGTTGCCCGCGCATTCGAGCGTCACCGTGAGCGTGCGGCGCGGGCGACGGCGCAGGTCGCTCAGCGTGAGCGCGAGCGCATGGGAGACGACGCCGCCGAACCTCAGGCGCCATGCCACCGGGTCGACGTCCGGAACGTCGAAGTGGGTCAGGACGTAGTGGAGGCCCGGCGGGCTCACGGGCCAGCGGAGCGACTCGAGCGGGGCCTCGTGGTTGCGGCCCGCGAGATGGAGCTCGTCCCACGTGATCGGGCCGGTCGTGGGGGCCGGGCCCGGGAGCGGGGACGGGACGGTCGGGGACGGGACGGCCGCACGGACTTCGGGCGCCGCGGCCGCTTGCGTGGCGTGGTGCGGCCGGTGCTGCGCTGTGATTTTGGCTCGCATGCAGCCAGTGTGGGGGCGCCCGGCACGGTTCACAATGGCCAGCACGGGCGGCGTGGTCGGCCTCTAGGCAATGAGTTCTTGGAGGTGGGCGAGCATGCGGCCGGTGTCCGGGGCGTGTCCCGTGATGAGGCGGAGGGCTTCTGCTGCCTGATAGACGGCCATGCGTTCGCCGCCAGCGGTGCTGCAGCCGCGGGCACGGGCGCTGGCGAGGAATTCGGTGACCAGGGGCATGTAGACGATGTCGTGGACCCAAGTGGTCGCGCTGAGCAAGTCGGGGTCGATCGGGGTGCCGGGGTGGGCCGGCATGCCCAGCGGTGTTGCGTTCACGACGCCGTCGGCGGTGGGGACGTAGGTCTCGGCGCGGCCGATCCCTTCGGCGATGATGACCGATTGCCGGTGGCGTGCCTGGAGTGTCTGGGCTGCGGCGCGGGCCGCGGGCAGGCTGAGGTCGAGGAGGAAGTTGGTGCGGAGCGACTGCTGGTCCTCTCGAAGACGACCGTGTTGACGGCGCCGAGGGCTCGGGCGTCCGGGGAGAGGTCATCGAGGTGCTCGATGACGGCCTTCTTGTAGGGGTGGGTGATGTTCAGCCCCGAGAGCCCGGACTTCCGGGCTTCGGTGACCAGGGACCGGAGCTCCGGTTCGGGCAGGGTGTCGGTGTCGATGAGCGTGTAGCTGTATTCGAGGCCGAGTGCCTGGCCTTCGGTCTCGTGCAGGGCTGGTGAGAAGGAGAGCTGGATACCGCTTCCGATGAGGCCCGCTCTGAACGCGGGTTTGCTGCCGAGGATTCGGGTGGTCATGCTAGGGCTTCCTCGGGCTCGCGGTTCCTGGAGTCCTGAGCGCTGAGGTGGCGGGCGAGGATCTCGACGGCCAGGCTGTAGCCGTGGACGCCGGCGCCGGCTATGACTGCGAGGGCAACCGGCGAGATGTAGGAGTGGCCGCGGAATGCCTCCCGGCCGTGGACGTTCGTGAGGTGGACCTCCACGGTCGGGACCTGCACGGCCGTGATGGCGTCGCGCAGGGCGACCGAGGTGTGGGTGAGTCCGCCCGGGTTGAGGATGACGCCGGCACTGTGGCCGCGTGCCTCATGAAGCTTGTCGAGGAGCACGCCCTCGTGGTTGCTCTGGAAGAACTCGATCCCGTAGCCGAGTTTGTTGGCGCGGACTGTGGCGAGGGCTTCGACGTCGGCGAGCGTCTCGCTGCCGTAGAGGTGTGGTTCGCGTGTGCCGAGGAGGTTGAGGTTCGGTCCGTTCAAGACCAGGAGGCGGGTGCGTCCGTCTGTGGACGTGGTCATTCCTGTCCTTCCGTGGGGGTGCACTGCTAGCGGCGGGCGCGTTCGGCGAGGGTTTCCCCGCCGGCGAGCCAGAGTTCTGGGGCGATCTGGCGGACGAGGACGCGGATGGACGCCTCGGGCGCGCCTATGCTGCGGTGCACGGTGTCGTGGACGTCCTGCATGAGGCGTCGCAGGTCATCTTCGCTGCGGCCTTCGGCGAGGGTGATCTCGATGATGGGCATGCGGCTAGGTCTGGCTGGGGGTGGCGTAGTTGTAGAACGACTCCGGGCAGGCGACGCCCCAAGCGGTCGAGCGGCCACCCTTCTCGGTGTTCCAGTACACCGTCTCGAAGTCGGGCGAGAAGATGTGGATTCCCCCGGCGAAGACCTCGATGCGGTTGCCGCCGGGTTCGTAGACGTAGAGGAAGAAGCCCTGGGTCCGGGAGTGCTTGGCCGGGCCGAATTCGACGAAGACGTTGTTCTCCATGAAGATGTCGGCGGCTTTGAGCACGTCCTCGCGGCTGGTGACCTCGTAGGCGAGGTGGTGGAGGCGCCCGTCAGTGGGTGCGGGTTCGCGGGTGAGGGCGAGGTCGTGGGCCTTGGTCTGCAGGCTCAGCCACGCCCCGACCTCGGTATCGGGGGTGGGGGTCAGGATCTCCCGGGGCTTGAAGCCGAGGGCCTCCTGCTGGAAGGTGCGGCTGGCGTGCACGTCGGGGACGAGCAGGTTGATGTGGTCGATCCGTTCGACGGCGACGCCGTGGGGGCGGTACTTCTGCGGCTGGTTGGGGAGGTAGGGCTCCTCGCCGTCCGGAGCCCGATACTTCTCGGTCTCGAAGTAGACCTCCATCGTGTGGCCGCCGGGCGCGGTGAACTGGAAGGACTTACCGTGCCCGATGTCGCCGTCGGTCCACCGCCCCTCGATGCCCATCGCCTCGATGGCGGCCACCCGGCGGTCGAGCGCCTGGGGGCTCATGGCGCGCCAGGCGACGTGCCCGAGCCCGGCCTGCGGGGCGGCGGTGAGCTTGAGGGAGGTGAGGACCTCGTCGCCCCAGGCACGCAGGTAGACGGAGTCCGCGGTCTCCTCGACCCGGTACAGGCCGTAGACCTCGGTGAAGAACCGGGCGCTGGCCTCGAGGTCGGGGGTGAGGAGTTCGGTGTGCCCGAGCTGGGCGACGTCATAGACAGGTTCGCGGTAGTCGATGGTCATGGGGTGCTCCGTTGCATCAGGTGGTTGATCTCGTCCAGGACGGCCGGGGCGCGGTTCGCCACGGACACCCCGCCGAAGAGGGCGGCGAGGTTGACGGTGGCCTGCAGCTGCTGCTCCGTGGCGCCAGCGCGCCGCGCGGCGACGCCGTGCAGCTTTGCCGCATCGCTGAGCTTGGACATGAGGATCCCGAAGAGGATGAGCTGGGCGGTCTTCTGGTCCAGGCACTCCGGATACATGGCGAGGCTGCGCAGCTGCTCCTGGGCGACAAGCAGGTCCGAGTCGGTCTCGGCGAGGGAGTCGAACCGAGCGGCCACCCGCGGGGGGACGAAGCCGATCAGTTCCTCGTATGAGGCGCGGAAGGCCTCGATGCGTCGGGCGAGCTCGGCCGCCCTTCCCCGCTCGTCCAGCTCCTCGGCGGCGGGAGCGGCGTCGGCGCGGTTCACGCGGCGCTCCCGGCCGTGACGATGGTGCCGAGGGTGGTGAACTCGGCCGAGATCTGGTCCCCGGGGTTGACGAAGACGGCGTCGGTGAGGCCGCCGGTGAGCACCAGGGCCCCGGCCGGGATGGACCGGCCGCGCTCGGCCAGCGAGTTCGCGGCGAGGGCAAGGGCCTCGCCGGGGTGGCCCTGCACTGCCGCGCCGGTCGCGGTGTCGATGACACTGCCGTTGACTCTCACGAGCACGGCTTCGAGGGCCAGGTCGAGGCCTTCGGGGTCGAAGCCCCGGGCGGAGACGATGTAGCGGGCAGAGGAGGCGTTGTCGGCGATGACATCGGGCAGGGTGAACTTGAAGTCCTTGAACCGGCTGTCGATGACCTCGAACCCCGCATGGACGGTCTCCACGGCCGCCATTGCGGCAGCAGCGGTGACGCCGGGGCCCTTGAGCTCGCGGCCCATGACGAAGACGATCTCCGGCTCGATACGCGGGTGGATCAGCTCGTCGAGCGGAACAGGCACCCCTGCACCGAGGACCATGGCATCCGTGATGACGGCTGTGAGGGGGGAACTGATGCCCATCCGCTGCTGCTTGGCCCGCGACGTCAGGCCGAGCTTGACGCCGGTCACCGTGTGGCCCTCGGCCTGCTTGAGCCTGATGACCTCGTCCTGGACGCGGTAGGCGGTCTCGACATCCAGCTCGGCCCATTCGTCGGTGATGGGGGTGATGTCGCGCTGTTCGGCCTCGGCATCGAGGAGGTGCTGCGCGGCGGAGGCCACATTCCATTCGGTCATCGCGTCTGCTCACTTTCGAAGTAGGTGGTGACGAGCCCGAGGCCGGCGAATTCGGCGCTCACGGTGTCCCCGGCCGCGACTGGGACGGCGGCGCAGACGGATCCCGGCATGACGACCGAGCCGGCCTCGAGTTTCACGCCGAGCTGCCCGAGGGTGTTGGCGAGCCAGACCAGGGCATTGATCGGCGAGCCGAGGACGGCGCCGCCCGCGCCCGTGCCCACGACCTGCCCGTTCCGGTAGAGGTTGCAGCCCGTGCGGGGCAGGTCGAGGTCCTGCAGTGCCACAGGGCGGCTGCCGAGCACGACGCCGCCTGAGCTGGCGTTGTCGGCGATCGTGTCCGCGAGGGTGATCCTCCAGTCCGCGATGCGCGAGTCGATGATCTCCAGCGAGGCGATGGCGTAGTCGACGGCGGAGATCGCCTCGGCCACTGTCACCCCGGGTCCCGCGAGGGGCCGCTTGAGCACGAACGAGATCTCCGGCTCGACCTTGGGAGCGATGAACGCCCCGAGGTCCACCGGGGCGGAGTCGAGGTGGAACATGTCCTCCCGCAGATGGCCGTAGTCCGGCTGGTCCACCCCAAGCTGGAGCTGCATGGCACGCGAAGTGAGTCCGACCTTGTGTCCCTTGATCACATGCCCGGCGTTCTTCCAGTGCTCCACCTGCGCCAGCTGGATGCCGTAGGCCTGCTCGATGCTCAGGCCGGGGACAGTCTCAGACAGAGGCGCAATGGGCACCCCCGAGCGGTAGGCATCCAGCAGCGCCGCGGCTGCGTCGCGGGGATCGTAGTCGACCATGGGGACCTCGTTGTCGTCCGGAGGGGCTTTGGGGCAGTTCGTTGACTATAGGCATCCCCGACCGAATACTGGGCGAGTGTGTCCCAGTGAACGGAACAATCTTGACTCCATGGTGAGCCGGGTGGCCGCCATCCTCTCCGCCTTCACCTCCGAGACCCCCGCGATGGGGGTCTCCGAGCTCGCGCGCAGGTGCGGCCTGGCCAAGTCCACGGTCTCGCGGATCGTGGCCGAGCTGATCGAGCACGGCTTCCTTGAGCGCAAGGGCAACGACCTCATCCTGGGCCTTCGCGTCTTCGAGCTCGGCGAGCTCGCCGCACGCCCCCGCGACCTGCGCCGCCTTGCCGTGGCGGTCATGGCCGACCTTCGCCAGGCGACCGGCCAGACAGTGCACATGGCCGTTCTGGAAGATGCGGAGGTCGTCTACATCGCGATCATGCATTCGCGCACCTCCCCCCGCATGCCCTCGCGTGTGGGCGGCCGGATGCCCGCGTTCGCCACAGGGGTCGGCAAGGCCCTGCTCGCCTTCGCGCCGATGTCCGCAGTTGACCGCGTCATCGAAAAGGGCCTCTGGAAGGTGGGCCCGCGCACCATCACCGACGGTGATGTGCTGCGCGACGAGCTGCTGCGCATCCGCGCCTCAGGCCTCGCGATCGAGCGCGAGGAGTCCGGCGAGGGGATCAGCTGCGCCGCGGCCCCCATCATCGGCGCCGACGGGACTGTCGTCGCCGCCATCTCGATCTCCGGGTTCAGCGACTACCTTGACGTCTCCCAGGTCGGGCCGGCCGTGCAGACCGCCGTCCTGGGACTGAACCGGCTGCTCAAGACGCGTCCTGCCGCCCTGCCGCACCTCTAGGGCGTTCCGCTCATCGAGACGCCACCTTGGCTCCGAACGGTGAGCGCTCCTACGGTTCATGGACCTGCCACTTCCATGACCGAAGGCGCTCAGAACCTATGGACACCACTAGACTCACCGCGGCGATCGTCGGCCCCGGGAACATCGGAACGGACCTGCTGATCAAGCTGCTGCGCAGCGAGCGGCTCTCCGTTCATTCGATGGTCGGGGTAGACCCTGCCTCCGACGGCCTTGCCCGCGCGAAGGCGATGGGCATCCGCACCAGCCACGAGGGAGTCGACTGGCTCCTGGCCCAGGATGACCTGCCTGATCTGGTCTTCGAGGCCACCTCCGCCAAGGCCCACCTGGCCAACGCCCCCCGGTACGCAGAGGCCGGCATCACCGCCATCGACCTCACCCCGGCCGCCGTCGGCCCCTTCCTGTGCCCGGCCGTCGGACTTCCGGATGACCTCGACGTCCAGAACGTGAACATGATCACCTGCGGTGGACAGGCCACCATCCCGATCGTCCATGCCGTCAGTTCCGTGGCCGAAGTCCCCTATGCGGAGATTGTCGCCTCGATCTCCTCCCGCTCCGCCGGGCCCGGGACCCGGGCCAACATCGACGAGTTCACCGAGACCACGTCCCACGCTATCGAGACCGTTGGCGGGGCCCGCAGGGGCAAGGCCATCATCATCCTCAACCCGGTCGAGCCGCCGATGATCATGCGCGACACCGTCTTCTGCGCGATCCCTGCCGACGCGGACCGCAACGCCATCGCCGAGGCGATCACCGCCCGCGTCGCCGAGGTGCAGAAGTACGTCCCCGGCTACACCCTGCGCACCGAGCCCCAGTTCGACGATGCCAGCGAACAGTGGGGCGGCAACGCCCGGGTCACCGTCCTGCTCGAGGTGCGCGGCAACGCCGACTACCTGCCCGACTGGGCCGGGAACCTGGACATCATGACCGCCGCCGCCGTCCGGGCCGGCGAGCTCATTGCCGAGCACAAGACCCAGCAGAGGATCCCCGCATGAACGCCCCGTCGCCCGCCCTGCCCGCGCTCCGACTGACCGACACGACCCTGCGGGACGGCAGCCACGCCGTCCGCCACCAGTTCACGCTCGAGAACGTGCGGGAGATCGCCGGGGCCCTTGACGCCGCCGGGGTCCAGGCCATCGAGGTCACCCACGGGGACGGGCTCGCCGGCTCCTCGTTCAACTACGGCTTCGCCCGCCACACCGATGTCGAACTCGTCACCACCGCCGCGCAGAGCGTCCGCAGCGCCAAGATCGCCGTCCTGCTCCTGCCCGGCCTCGGCACGGTCCACGAGCTCAAGGCCGCACACGGGGCGGGGGCCAGCATCGCTCGCGTGGCCACTCACTCGACCGAGGCGGACATCTCCGTCCAGCACTTCGCCGCCGCACGGGACCTGGGCATGGAGACCGTGGGATTCCTCATGCTCTCCCACAAGAACACCCCCGAAGGGCTGGCCCGGCAGGCCCGGATCATGGCCGATGCCGGCTGCCAGTGCGTCTACGTCGTCGACTCCGCCGGGGCGCTGCTCATGGACGGCGTCCGCGACCGGGTCAGCGCCCTCGTCGCCGAGCTCGGCGACGACGCCCAGGTCGGCTTCCACGGGCACCAGAACCTCTCGCTCGGGGTCGGCAGCTCGGTCGTCGCCTACGAGGCAGGAGCACGCCAGATCGACGGCACCCTCTGCGCCCTCGGCGCCGGGCCCGGCAACTCCCCGATCGAGGTCCTCGCCAGCGTCTTCGACCTCATGGGCGTGCCCCTCGGAGTCGACGTCGACGCCGTCAGCGCCGTCGCCGAGGAGATCCTCCGGCCGATCGCCGAAGGCCACCTTCCCCGCATCGACCGCAACGCGCTCGTCCAGGGCCGCTTCGGGGTTTACAACTCCTTCTTCCTGCACGCCGAGCGTGCCGCCGCACGCTACGGCGTCCCCGCCCACCGGATCCTGCGCCGCGTCGGCGAGCTCGGCTACGTCGGCGGCCAGGAGGACATGATCATCGACGTCGCCCTCGAGCTCCAGAAGGAGCAGCAGGCCCTCATCGGCTAGGCGCAGCACCTGAATTCCGACGACGGCGGGGGCGCCGGGGAGAGATCCCTGGGCGCCCCCGCCGTCGTCATGTCCAGGATGATCCAGCGCAGTCCCACGGTCGAAGCATGGGTGGGGCCGGTGGGAGCGCCATTGAGGATCCTTGCGGCAGGCGCAGGAGGCCCCCGGCCGGGAACCGCATGAGGTCCCAGGCCGGAGGCCACTTACGCTGCTCTGCTTCCTTACGCGGACGCTTCCTCAGCGACTGCTGGCAGTGCCGACTTCGACCTCGAGCCGGCCCCGAGCCCATCGAGCGGTACACGGAAGGTCTCGCGAGCGGTCGTCGCCGAGATGGCAGCCACGCCGCAGATCACTGCGATGAGCACCGCGACCGGAACCCATCCGCCCGCGCCCGGCAGGGCGATCGCGACCGCGATCGAGGGGATGAAGCCCTGGAAGACGAAGCCCAGCTGGGTCGAGACAGCCATGCCGGAATAGCGGACCCGCTCGCTGAACATCTCGGCGTAGAAGGCCGGCCAGATGGCATTGGCCGCCGAGTACGTCAGACCCGTGACGAGCACAGTTCCGAGCACGGCGCCCCCGAAGGTGCCCGTCGCCACCAGGGGGAAGTAGGCGAACATCGCGGCACCCGAGCCGACGCAGCCGAAGATGAAGACAGGCTTGCGCCCGATCCTGTCGGCCAGCACGGCGAAGAGCGGCTGGGCAACAAGGGCCACCAGGTTCGCAATGACGATGGCCCAGAGCATGTCGGTCTTGGAGAGCTTCGCCTGGCCTGTCGCATAGGCCAGGCCGTAGACCGAGATCGCGGTGGACACACATGAGATGAGCGCGCAGAAGAAGATGCGGAAGAATGCCGGCCGGTAGTCCCGGATGAACTCGAACACCGGGAAGCGCGAGACCTTCGCCTCCGACTTCAGCTCCTCGAAGGCCGGCGGCTCGGCAAGCTTGCTGCGGACCACGAAGGCCACGAGGACCACGACCGCACTGGCCCAGAACGGGACCCTCCACCCCCACGAGAGCAGCTGCGCGTTCGGCATCGCCGCCACGGGGATGAACGCGAGCGTCGAGACGATCAGGCCGGCCTGCGTGCCGTTCAACGTCCAGCTCGTGAAGAATCCGCGCCGCCCCTCGGGCGAGTGCTCCAGCGTCAGCGAACTCGCCCCAGCCTGCTCGCCAGCGGCGGAGAGGCCCTGCAGCACGCGCATGAGCACGAGGAGCACCGGCGCGGCGGCGCCGATGGTCGCATACGAGGGGAGGCAGCCGATGGCGAAGGTCGAAAAGCCCATCAGGAGCAAGGTGAACACGAGAACGCGCTTGCGGCCGATACGGTCGCCGTAGTGGCCGATGAAGAACGAGCCGATCGGGCGGGCCACGTAGGCGACAGCGAACGTCGCGAGTGAGCTCAGGGTCCCCGCGACCGGGTCGATCTCGGGGAAGAACACCTTCCCGAACACGAGCGCCGAAGCGGAGCCGTAGATGAAGAAGTCGTAGTACTCGACCATGCTCCCCAGGAAGCTGGCCGCGGCCGCCCTCCAAGGTGTCTTGGGGCGCGCGGAAGCACCCTGCGTCATTGCAGTCATGGCGTGGTTCTCCTGTTGTGAGGGTGTTAGTTGGATGGAACGGTGACGGAAGACTGACGTGCCGCCTCGACTGCCCGGCGTGCGGCCGTGACCGCCTGCTCGGCCGCGTCACGGGCGCCCAGAGCCCGGAATTCCGGGGTGCTGACTTCCACGAACCACGGGCCCGTGTAGCCCAGGGCAAGAAGACGCTCCAGCAGGCCGTGGACTCCGAGTTCCCCTTGCCCGGGGAGCATCCGTGCCCTGCGGGCCTGCTGCAGGAAATCGTTGTGAACTCTCGGACCGTCGTTCAGCTGCACAGCGGCGATGCGACTGCATTCCAGATGGTCGAGGAAGGACAGCTTGGCGCCGGTGTTGAAGAAATGCCACACGTCGACAAGGAGGCCCACATTCCCGGCCCCCGAAGCTTCGATCAGCTCCAGGGCCCTCGGATAGCTGTCGATCCGGGACCACGGGAAGGCCTCAAGGGCCAGAGTCACGGAGTGCTCCGCGGCCTCGGCTGCCAGATCCGCCAGGACCGAGGAAGCGGTGGGCGGGTCGAGTGCGCCGCCGGTGAATTCGCCGATGCTCACATGGTGCGCGCCCCAATGTGCTGCCAGACGGAACGCCTTGGTCCGAGCGCGAGGGAGCTCGCCGCCCGTCCAGCCGCTGATGAACTCGACCTCGGCGACCGATAGGCCGGTTCGTCGAAGAACATCGTCTCGTCGGGCCAGTTCGCCTTCATCCTCTTCGTCCACATCGTCGATGTGCACCCCGACGCCCGAGAAGCCGCCTGCGGACGCGGCGGCAGCCCGCACCTCGAAGGGGTGCCGGGCCGGCTCGCCGAACCCCGCACCCGAGAGGGTGACGAAGCTGGCAACGAAGGCATCCTGGGCAAGCGCCGGCGGGCGAAGTTCAGATTCCACGAAGACCTCTTTGTCGAAGGTACGAACCGATTGTGGTCCCCATCACCCGAACCACCCAGTGCCTGTCCTGCTCACCGGAACGACTGCGGCAGGTGAACGGGGACATTGACGTGCCTCGCGACTCGCGCCTAGACTCGGAACTATCCGAACAAGTGATCGGATTCCGAACGGTGAGATGAATCATTCCTCACGCTTCTCATTTCCCGTCTCGATGGAGTACTTCAATGGCGAAGAAGCCAACCCTCACCGCGGAACCCTCGCCTTCAGGCGTCGACTCTCCCGCACAACTTCATGACAACCGCCAGATGCGTCGGGTCGCCCTTGCCAGCGCAATCGGCAATGCAATCGAGTACTACGACTTCAGCCTGTATGCGGTGGCATCCTCGCTCGTCTTCAACGTGGTGTTCTTTCCCAGTTCCGATCCCCTCGTGGGCGCCCTGTTGGCCTTCGTGACCTTCTTTATCGGCTACTGTGCCCGGCCGATCGGAGGCATCATCTTCGGCCACTTTGGTGACCGGATCGGGCGCAAGAAGATTCTGCTGCTGACTGTGCTCATCATGGGACTCGGCACCTTTGCCATAGGCCTTGTCCCCTCGTACTCGGCGATCGGGGTAGTCGCGCCGCTGACGCTGGTGACTCTCCGCCTCGTCCAGGGGATAGGAATCGGCGGCGAGTACGGCGGCGGCATGACGATGACGATCGAGCACGCCCCTGAGAACAAGCGCGGCTTCTACAGCTCGCTTGTGCACATCGGGGTCCCGGCGGGCTTGGTCGTCCCGACTCTCTTCATGGGCGCACTGGCGGCACTCCCGCACGCCGACTTCATCAGTTGGGGCTGGCGGATCCCGTTCCTCAGCAGCATCGTCCTGGTCGCCCTTGGCCTGTTCATCCGATACCGGATCTCGGAGTCGCCCGCCTTCGCGAAGGTCCAGGAGGATGGGGCGACCGCCAAACTGCCCGTCGTCGAAGCCATCCGGGGTCATTGGGGCAACATCCTTGCCGGGATCGGCGCGAAGATCGCCGAAAGCGGCCTATTCAACATCTACGCCGTGTTCGCCATCACGTACTGCGTGAGCACCCTCAAGCTGCCGCAGCAGGAGATTCTCAACGGTGTCATGATCGGAGCGGTCCTCGAGTGCCTACTCCTGCCGGTCTTCGGTGCGCTCTCAGACAGGCTCGGCCGCCGCCGGGTGTACCTGGCTGGACTGATCTTCCAGGCGCTCCTCGCAGTCCCCTTCTTCGCGATGCTCGGCAGTGGCAGCCCCGCACTCATCTACACTGCGATTGCGCTCGGGCTCGGGGTTGGCCACGGCTCGGTCTACGGGGCGCAGGGGGCTTACTTCTCTGGGCTCTTCCCCGCCCGGGTTCGCTACAGCGGCCTCTCCCTCGTGCAGCAACTCGGACCCATCCTGGGCGGGGGGCTCTCCCCCCTCATCGCGGCCACCCTCCTAGCCCAGTACGGAACAAGTTCGGCCGTGGTGGCGTACATGATCGTCGTCGCGCTCATCTCGGCAGGATGCGCGCTGTTCCTCCGCCCCGCCAAGAACCTGACCTGACCCAGCAGAAGCGACCCAGGCAACAAAGAGAAAGAGATCCTTCGTGAACGGCAATCTCAAAGGGACAGTGGCAGTGGTGACCGGCGGCGCGGCAGGCATCGGCAGGGCCGTCAGCGAAGCCCTGCTCGAGGCGGGCGCAAACGTCTCGGTGCTCGACAAGGATGTTGCCGGGGCACCCGCCGGCGTTCAGCCGTTCACTGCCGATGTCGGCAGCGACGAACAGGTCGCTGCCGCCATCGGCGCCATCGGCGAGTCACACGGCCGCCTCGATGTGCTGGTGAACAACGCAGGGCGCAGCTACCCCGCCTCGGTCGAGGACGGTCCGCTCGAAGACTGGCACGCGGTCTTCGACATCAACGTCCTCGGGTATGTCCGAGCCACGCGGGCAGCTCTGCCTTACCTCCGCAGGTCCGGCTCGCCGAGCATCGTCAACATGTCCTCGTGTACGGCGACTACCGGCCTACGCCGTCGAGCGCTCTACGCAGCGACGAAGGGGGCCATCGAGGCCATGAGCCGCGCGATGGCCGCGGATCTGCTCCACGAAGGCATCCGCGTGAACTGCGTCAGCCCAGGCACGGTCGACACCCCCTTCATCAGACGCCTCATCGATGAAGCCCAGAATCCCGATGCCCAGCGTGCGGCGTACAACAATCGCCAGCCGACTGGCTTCATGGTCTCGCCCGAGGAGATCGCCCGGGCAGTCCTCTACCTCGCTGATCCCAAGGCCGTTTCCACGGTTGGCTCGGTCCTGAGCGTCGACGGAGGATTCGGCTCCATGCGCCTCTTCGACTTGTGAACGCCGGAAAGGAAAGACCATTGACCAAGGAAGCATCACCGTCCGAGAACCCGAAGAACGTCGTCAACTCCGTTGGCAAGGCCTTCTCGGTGCTTCAGGCCTTCCGCCCCGAGCAACCCGTCATGAGCGTCAGCGAAGTGGCAGCCGGGGCCGGCCTCGACAGGGGTACAGCCTTCAGGCTCCTCCACACGCTGGCCTCGCTCGGCTATGTCCGGACCGTTCCGGGCAAACGATTCCGACTCGCGCTCAAGTGCCTGGATCTCGGCTATTCTGCTCTCGCCTCACACGAACTCTGGGACCACGCCGGACCCCTCCTCGAGGAATGCGTGCCCGAGGTGGCAGACGCGGCATCCCTCGCGGTAGTCGACGGCAACGACATCGTCTACCTCAAGCGCTACGACACTCCACTCGGGCGGCATCGCGCGGACGCCCGCCCGGGCAGGAAAGTCAGCAACCATGCAGCTGCCCTCGCCCACGCGATCCTCGCTTGGATGCCCGAGGAGAAGCAGATCGAACTCCTCGAGAGCGAACCGCGGATCAAGTTCTCAGAAAAGACGCTGACCGAGCTCCCGGACCTGCTCGCCCGGCTGAAGCTCGTCCGCGAACAAGGATATGCGGCCTCTGACGGCGAAAATGCGTACGGCCTCAGGACGGTCGCCGTCCCCATCCTCGACACGTCCAACAGCCCCGTGGCCGGGGTGAGCCTCACAGTTGACGCAGCCCGGATGCCCATGTCCGACCTCATCCGCGATGGGGTGCCCAAGGCTAAGGCCATTTCAGTGGAGCTCTCGAAGGCCCTTACCAATTATTCCGGCGCGGCCGCCGGCCGTCTCCCCGTTTAGGAAACCCATGAACACTCCCGTCAACACCTTCAAACGCAATCTGGGCTCCCGGCAGCAGGTCGGCATATTCTCGACCTTGAACAGCAGTTCCTTGGTCGAGCTCTTCGCGGGCATCGGATTCGACTGGATCCTGCTCGACACCGAGCACTCGCCCAATGAGATGGCCGATGTCATCGCCCAGCTCCGGGCGATGCAGCTCCACGGAGTGAGCCCCGTCGTGCGGCCAGCATGGTCGGACATGGTCCTCATCAAGCGGCTTCTCGATGCAGGCGCCCAGACCCTTCTGATCCCGTGTATCGAAACGGCGGAAGAGGCCGCAGCCGCCGTGAGCTACACACGGTACCCCCCGGCCGGAGTCAGGGGAGTCTCAGGAAGCTCGCGTGCTGCCAACTATGGCCAGAACCGCGGGTACCTGACCACCGCCGAGGACGAGATCTGCATTCTGGTGCAGATCGAGACCGCCCGAGGTCTCGGCAACCTCGAGGCGATCGCCGCGGTGCCTGGCATCGACGGCGTCTTCATCGGCCCCGCCGACTTGGCTGCCTCTCTCGGGCACATCGGAAACAGCCAGCACCCGGACGTCCAGGCTGCCATCGACACGGCATTCGCCAAGCTGCGCCAGTTGGGGAAGCCGACCGGCTACCTGACCGTCAACGAATCCGAAGCTCGGGCGCGCAGGGCGGAGGGCGTCGACATGCTGGGCGTTGCCACCGACACCTCAATCATCAACACCGGCGCGACTCAGCTGCTCGAGCGCCTCAGCTGCCCCCTTCCCGTAAAGGAGATCGCCTAGATGTGGACCGAGAGCGCCCGCTACCCAGATCCCGCGGTCCGCGTCATCGACCCGGCCTTCGAGAAGTACCGAATCGTCCTTGCCGGAGTCGAGCGCTTGGCCACAGGATTCCGGTGGACCGAGGGGCCGGTCTGGGTGGGCGACGGACGCTACCTGGTCTTCAGCGACATTCCCAACAACCGGCTGATGAAATGGGATGAGACCACGGGTCAGACCAGCATCTTCCGTGGCCCGTCCAACTTCGCCAATGGCAACTCCCGGGACCGTCAGGGTCGGCTCATCAGCTGTGAGCACGGCACCCGGCGCGTGACCCGAACCGAGTACGACGGTTCCATCACCGTCCTCGCCGACAGCTACGACGGGAAGCCGCTGAACTCGCCCAACGATGTGGTGGTCAAGTCCGACGGCAGCATCTGGTTCACAGATCCGCCTTTCGGCTTGAACGACTACGAGGGCTTCCGAGACGAACCGCAGCTGCCGACCAACGTCTACCGGATCAGCACGTCAGGCGAGCTGACCGTCGTCGCCGATGACGTGCGTGCCCCGAACGGGCTCGCCTTCTCGCCCGATGAGACCAAGCTGTACGTGGTGCAGAGTCGTGCCATCCCGCGTCGGAACATCGTTGCTTATGATGTGGGCCCCGACGGAGCATCCCTGAAGAACCAGCAGGTGCTCATCGACGCCGAGGACGGCATTCCGGACGGCTTCCGGGTCGATGAGGACGGGAACCTCTGGTGCGGCTGGGGGATGGGAACCGACGAGCTCGACGGCGTTCGCATCTTCTCCCCGGAAGGTCGCCTGATCGGCCAGATCCACCTGCCCGAACGCTGCGCCAACCTCACCTTCGGCGGTGCGCGCGGAAACCGGCTCTTCATGGCCGCGAGCCGGTCGATCTACTCGCTCTACGTCAACACCAGAGGAGCCGTGCGATGACCGTTGCCTTCGTTCACACCGTGGGCTTTCTTGTGGATGCCTTCAAGGCGCGCATGACGGCCGAGCTGCCTGACGTGCCCGCATTCCACATCCTCAACGAAAGCCTTCTCCAGGACCTGCTCTCCGGCAAGCCGAAGGCGGATGTGCACAGTCGAGTGGCGGACCAAATCCTTCTCGCGTGCGAGGCCGGAGCAGACCTCGTCGTGATGACCTGCTCCTCGACGTCGCCGGGCGTCGACCTCGCACGGGCCCGGACACAGGTCCCCATCCTGAAGATCGATGACCCGATGGCCGCTGCCGCCGTCGCCGCGGGGTCGGACATCACCCTCGTCTGCACCGCGGCCAGCACCGTCGAGCCGAGCTCCGACCTCCTTCGGGCCCACGCGGGTTCCAAGGAGATCGACATCTCGGTTCTTCTGCTCAGCGATGCCTACGAGGCGATTCTCGCCGGCGACCGTGATAGGCACGATGCACTCGTTACCTCGGCAGTCGCAGAAGCGGCAGCAGCCACTGACGCCGTCGTTCTTGCCCAGGCAAGCTTGGCCCACCTGCAGGAGAGCCTCGAGCCGCGCACTTCGACCCCCATCCTCGCAAGCCCACCCCTGCTCATGGCCGAACTCCGGCGCAGACTCGGCCGAAAAGACCACATCGCCGAAGGCAGGGTCCCAGCATGATAGGCGCCATCGCAGACGACTTCACCGGGGCCACTGACGCCGCCGTTGCCTTCCGGCATGCCGGCCTCAGAACAGCCATCCTCTTCGGCACCCCGGCAGAACAGCCGGACCTTCCGCCCCACGACGCGATCGTCATCGCGCTCAAGACCCGCACAGTGGACCCTAACCTCGCTGTGCAGCAGTCGTTGACTGCGGCCCAATGGCTCCGTGCCCGTGGTGCCCCCAGGATCTATTTCAAGTACTGCTCGACCTTCGATTCGAGCGCTGCGGGGAACATCGGCCCTGTGTGCGATGCTCTGGCCCAGCAGCTCGGCTCACCCGTCACAGTCGTGGCTCCCAGCGCTCCGAATCATCACCGGACGCAGTACCTCGGGCACCTGTTCGTCGGAGGCGAGCTTCTTTCCAGCTCGCCCATGCGCAACCACCCCCTCACCCCTATGACCGAGTCCCACATCCCGACCGTCCTGCGTTCCCAAACTGAGCGGCCAGTCGAGCTCGTCACGCATGCTATCGTCCGGGAGGGTCGAGCTGCCGTCCGCAGGGAACTCGACAGGCTCGCACAGTTGGGCGTGCGCTACGCCGTCATCGATGCGGTGACCGCCGAAGACCTCGACGAGATCGGGGCAGCGTGCGCCGAGGACGTTTTCGCGACGGGATCCGCCGGCCTAGCCGGCGGCCTCGGGCATGCCATCGCCGGAGGCGCCCGCGAGACAAGAGGCCACGACGACGGTGCACCGGGCACAGTCGGCGAAGGCCTCGCAGCTGTCTTGGCCGGGAGTTGCTCGGCGAGGACTCTCGAGCAGATCGCCCTGATGCAAGTGGAGCACCCGTCCTATCGTCTCGATGCCCTGTCCTGTACGGACCCGGCGGCTCTCGCTCAAGGAGCTGTCGCATGGTACGACAGCCTCCCAGCGAAGTGGCCAGCACCCCTCATCTACTCATCGCTCGGATCCGAAGAATTGCAGAGGACACAGCAACGACTGGGAACGGACGTCGCCGCGGCCATTCTCGAAGAGGCAATGGGCAGGGTGGCCGTCGCTCTGGTCGAGCGGGGCGTCCGGCGCCTCGTCGTCGCCGGAGGCGAAACGTCAGGATCCGTGGTCACCGCACTCCGCATTCCCGGCGGCCTGATCGGCAACGAGGAGGCCCCTGGCGTCCCGTGGATCTATACCCCTGGGCCAGATCCTCTGGCGCTGCTGCTCAAGTCTGGGAACTTCGGAGACCCCTACCTCCTCACCCGCGCGATCCGCGCCCGCCATGTCCCGGATCTTCAGAAATGACACCCGAATCGGAGCTGAGGGAGTCGATCATCGCCGCGGGACGCTCGCTTTTCGATCGCGGCCTGACGCACGGCAGCACCGGCAACATCAGCGTCAGATGGAACGGAAATATCCTTGTGACGCCAACAGGGTCGAACCTCGGCAGCCTCGATCCCAGCCGGCTCTCCGTCATCGACCCACACGGAAATCACGTCCAAGGGGGCAAACCCTCGAAGGAAGCTTTCCTCCACGCGGCGGTTCTTCGGGCGCGTCCGCAGGCCCACGCCGTGGTCCATACCCACTCAACCCACGCCGCAGCCCTCTCCTGCCTCGACGGGCTCAATCCTGCCGACAGCCTTCCGCCCCTTACCGCCTATTTCGCCATGCGAGTGGGCAGGCTGCCCTTGCTGCCGTATCACGCTCCCGGCGACCCGGCTCTGGAGTGCCTCGCCGAAACAGTCGCCCAGGAAAACACCGCGCTCCTTCTCGCCAACCACGGACCCATAGTTGCGGGCAGCAATCTGCAACAGGCCTTGGACGCCGTAGAAGAGCTCGAAGAGACCGCCAAGCTCTTCTTCATCCTCAACGCCCACCCGACGAGACCGCTTACGTCGCAGCAGGTCTCAGCAATTCGACCATCCAGCTGAGCCACCGTCACCTCGACAGGTCCCTACGCCAGCTGGTCGGCAACCAGACTACGGGGGCCTTCCGTGCGGAACGAGGCTCCGCCGCGTTATTGGCTGTGATCGAAGCCTTGTGGGCCCTGATCGTCCAAACAGCGCTTGGGCTGATGACCCAAGCGAATGACGGCGCCGCTAGGTGCGGGCGCGCAGATCAGGTTCCCGAGGCTGGTCTGCCCTTCGAGCCTTCGGACCCGCCGCTGGGTGCCTCGGGCGAGGCATCGCCCACCTGCGTGTTCGCGGGGGGATGCCTCGCTGCGAAGCTCGCGGCCGCCGTCGTCGCCCCGATGGTCACGAGCGCACCCAGCAGGAGGGCGGCGTCCTCGCCCGCCGCGAGGACGCCGAGGCTCCGGCCGATGGTCGCGGCAGCGACGGGAACGCCGAGCTGCGCCGCGGAGGCCACCGCGAACGGCAGCGACATCCCCGTGAGCCGCGCGGTGGCGTGGGCGAGAATAGCGCCGACGCCGAGGAGGGCGCCGAACAGGATCATCTGCGGATGGCCGCCCAGCTGGCGCAGGTCGATCGAGGCGCCGAGCCACACGAAGAAGACCGGGCCGAGGAAGCCGTCATTGAGGGCGAACAGCTGCCGCGCGAGTCGCCGCGGTTCGCCCACGGCCGAGACCGCGAGCCCGAACGCGAAGCCGGCGAGCATGATCGAGACGTTGAAGAGCGCCGCGAGCCCCGCAAGCGCGAACAGGATGGTCAGCTGGATGCGGAGTTCGAGGGCGAACTTCCGGTCCTCGGAGACATCGTGGAGGCGCTGCCGCGAGCCGTTGGCCTCGAAGTGCCGCAGGAGCCACCACAGGGCGACGGCGCACGCAGCGACGGCGGCGGCCCCGATGGCTTTGGGGCCCGCGTGTGAGGGGTCGATCGCGAGCGGGAGCGCGACGATCGCGGCCACATCCGCGAGAGCCACCGACGCCGTGAGCTCGAGGACCGAGGGGCCCTTGAACTTGAGCGAATCCATGATGGGCAGCACGAGGGCGGCCGACGACGAGGCCATGAGGACGGCGTAGAGCGGCGCGTTCGCGAGCCCGAACAGCAGCGCGATGCCCGTGCCGAGCGCCGCGGCGGCGGCGGCGGTGATGAGGACGCGCAAGGTGCCCTTGCCCACGGCCGCTCGGATCGTGCGGTCGCGGATCGGGACGTGGGTTCCCGAGACGAACATCATGAGGGCGAAGCCGATGTCCGCGAGGAACTTGAGCGTCTCGTTGTCCGAGTTGACCCAGCCGAGTACCGAGCGGCCGACGACGACGCCGGCCAGCAGCTCGCCGAGGACGAGCGGTAGGTGCCACGTGCGCCTTGCCGCGAGCAGCGGGCCCAGGATCGCGACGAGGCAGATGAGGGACAGCTCGGCGAACGACACCGGCGCCTCTCACTCCCCCTGGGACGGGAAATCGGCGATCTTGACCGGGATGTCCGTGTTCTCGTCCGTGTAGTAGCTCGCGCACACGCGGTGGTACCCATCCGCGATCTCGAGGGCCGCGCCGCGGCGGATGCTTCCGCGGACGAGGAGGATGGGGGAGAGCTTCTCGCCCCGGTGCACCTTGATGAGATCCGAGCGGACGTGCGCGTTGGTCTCGTCGAGGAGGGCGAGCTGGGACGCGCGCAGGATGTCCTTGGCCTTCTGATGCGTGACCGGGGCCTTCTTGAGGTCCTTGACGAGGGCCTTGACCTCGTCCTGCGACGCGATGAGGGAGAGGTAACTCGCTGCGGCCGGGTAATCGTGCTCTTCCGGTTCGTCGAGCCATTTGACGGGCATGGTGGGTCCTCTCGGGGAAGCTGACGCGTCCGCGGACGCGCTGTCGGGGTACCGCGTGGCCGCATCATACGCCGTGTAGCCCCGGCCCCGGGCGCCCCGAATCAGTGGAGCCCGATGAGCAGCATCTGGTCCGTGCCCGGGATGCAGGTCTGCAGGAAGATGGGCGGGTAGCCGCCGGCGAAGTTGCCCACCACATATTCCGACGCACCCTGCGACACGACCATTCGCTGGAAGGCCGTGAAGGTCCCGTAGCCCTGGACCGTGACTATAGTCCCCGGCTGGATCCAGCTCATCCTGTTCCAGCCGCCGCAGTAGTCGTGCTCGGCGATGCTGACCGAGACCGTGACGGGCGTGAAATGCACGGGCCCCTGGCACGCGTTCACGGCGGCCTGGCCGCCGGCGCCGACGACGGGGATGAACGCGGACGGCGGCGCCGCGGGCTTGGGGGCGGGGGCGGGGGCGGGGGCCTGCCTCGCGGCTTGTGCGGCCGCGTCCTGAGCCGCTTGCGCGGCGGCGGCCTGGGCGGCTTGAGCTGCGGCGGCCTGTGCGGCCTGTGCCGCGGCAGCTTGCGCAGCGGCCTCGGCTGCCGCTGCCTGCGCGGCGGCCTCCGCCTTCTGCTCCGCTTCGGCGGCCTCTTGGACGAGACGGGCCTGGGTTGCCTCCCGGGCGGCCAGGACGACGGCGCGCTGCTCGCCGAGAGGGTCCGGCGCCGATGCGGCGGACGCCGACGCAGCCGGCGCTGCCGGCGGTGGGGGAGGGACTGCGGCGGATGATCCGCCGACGATCACGAAGGCGCCGACCACCGCTGCGGTGGCGACGAGGGGGCGAATGAAGGCTGAGACCGTTGCCATCGTTGAACCTCGGGTTGGCCGTGCGACAGCGGCTTCACTCCCAAGGTCCCGGGGCGTCATAGGGCGGTAAAGGACGACGGCGTGAATCGCGTCCTCATTCGGCGGTAATCAAGTGGTGGGCTGGCTCGGAAGAATCCCCCGCTGCGTAGTCCTGCGGCGAGGACCAAGTACCCCCGACGAGGGCGCCGAGCTCAGGGTACGTGCAGGTTGCTGGGCCATCGTGGCAGGGGTGCGAAGCCCACGAAAGCCGCCCTCTGGGCGATTTCCGGGCGTATTCTGGGCAAACTCACAGGCCGCCGGGGGCAACCACGCCTCGTTGGGAATGGGGACTTTCCTTAGAATCGGCTATGAATCACCTGAGAATCTGACGGCTTAATACCCGGCGTGCTGTCGTGCCCGAAAGAGCGGCCGATACGTAAGGCAGGAACAGTTGGGGAAGGCGGGGGAGTGGAACCGAAGCATGGACGCGGTGTGGGCGGTTCATCGGCATGAGCCGTCCGCTGCCGCGCATCGGGTGGGTCACCAATCTCGCCGCGCCGTATCGCAGGCCCATCTGGGAGTCCTTGGCGCGTTCCGCGGATTTGCACGTCTTCCTTCTGGAGAACCGCTCGCGTTTCGAGCGGGGCCGGGGGAACCGGGCATCCGAGTGGATGTCCTGGGACAACGCGCCCGTCGCAGTCTCGGAAGTCCCGACCGTGCGTCTGACGGCGGGGGAGCGACAGCTCTACCTGCCGCGCGCGGTGGGCCGACTGCCGGGCAAGGGGTTTGATGCCCTCGTGCTGACGGGGTGGGAGTCGCCCGCTTACTGGACCGCGGCGGCGCGGGGCCGCCGTTGGGGCGCCCGGCTTATCGGCTTCTACGAGTCCACGCTGGCTACCCACGCGTTCCGCCGGGGCCCCATTGCATCGGTGCGGAAGAGGTTCCTCCGGGGACTCGACGCCGTCCTCGCTCCAGGTCCAGCCGCAAAGGAAGCCCTGCTTTCCATGGGCGTCGACGCTTCAAAGATCTTCGTCGGGTTCAATCCCGTGGATGTCCTTGGAATTCACGCCAGAGCTCATCAGGCGAGGGCTTCCGCGGCGGTCGGCGACCGCAGGGCCAATGGCCACCGCTATCTCTACCTGGGGCAGCTCATCGAACGGAAGAACGTCGCAGGCCTTATCGAGGCCTTTGCGAGGCTTGCGGACGGGGACAGTTCTCTCACCATCGCCGGCTCCGGTCATCTTCTCGAGTCACTGTGCGCGCTATGCGATCAGCTGGGCCTTCGCGACCGGGTCGCGTTCGTCGGCCCGGTGCCGTACGAGAGGGTGCCCGAGGTCCTCGCGGAGCACCACACGCTCGTGCTGCCGTCGACGGAGGAAGTCTGGGGCCTTGTGGTCAACGAGGCGCTTGCGGCAGGGATTCACGCCGTCGTCACGCGCTCGTGCGGCGTCGCCGCCTCGGTCGAAGGCATGCGAGGCGTCTTCCTCGCGGACCCTGAGAGCGCGAGCCTCGCGAGCGCGATGGAAGCTAGCAGACGTGCGTGGACTGGTCCCGTCGACCAGCCCGAGATCCTCGTCCACACCCCCGAGGCTTTCGCGCAGGTCGTGCTGGACGCGGTGAGCGCAAGGCGCTGACCCCTCCCTGTATTCTCGAAGGGCCCACGAAAGACGCACGGCGGGGGAGGGACGTGGTGTCGAACCGAGCTTCGGACGTCCGGTCGGGATGGGTCAAGGCCGTTGGCGTTCTCGGGGAATTGCTCATCACAGCCGCCGTCTTCATCGGCCTCTTCGTGCTGTGGGACGCGTATTTCAATCCGTGGGTCGTGGGCCTTCGGCAGGAGCAGACGGCCGCGGAACAGAGCCGGCAGCTCACTCAGCAGCTTCGCGCGCAGCAGCCCACCCCGGCGTCCCAAAGCCCGACGCCGACGACGTCGGCGCCGACGCACGCGCCGAGCGCGCCCGCCGGCACGGTGCCCGTCCTGGCGGAGCCCGCGAGAGTCGCCGACACGATCGGCGTCATCTACATTCCCCGGCTCGGCGGCGACTGGCGCCGCATTCTGCGGCAGTCCGTGGACACGGAGCGCGTGCTCAACAGCGTGACGGCAGGCGTCGGCCACTATACGGGCACCGCGATGCCGGGCGGGGTCGGGAATTTCGCGGTGGCCGCTCACGACATCGGATATGGCAACAGCTTCCTCAACCTGAGCAAGCTGCGCCTCGGCGATCGGATATATATCCAGACATCGGTCGGCTGGTACACCTACACGTTCCGGAATTTCCAATTCGTGCAGCCGGATGCCGTCACCGTGCTCGACGCGATTCCCGCGGTTTCGCGCATCGCGGGAGCCGACCGCCTCATGACCCTGACCACGTGCTATCCGGCCGTTTTCCCGCCGCTCGAACGCGTGGCCGCCTACGCGACCTTCGTGGGCTTCGACACCGCGCCGCCAGCCGAGCTGGCCCCACTCCTTGCGAAGGACGGCTGACGTGTACAGAGCAATCTGGCGGATCCTGCCCGGTTCGATCGCGGTCCGGATCGCGATCCTCGTCCTGCTCGCGGGCGCGATCCTCGTGGCGCTGGACCTGTGGGTGTTCCCCTGGATGGCAGTGACTTTCGTGGATGATCGCGGCACGGTGGGGTCCGGCGCATGAGCGAGGCCAAGACGAACGAACTCACGAAGGACGACGACGAGGCGACCGCACGCGCGGAGGTCGCGGCGCGTCGTCGTCCGGGGAGGGTCGCTGCGGGGGTGGCGCTCGTCGTCGCCGCGCTGGTCGTGGCGGTGGCCGCCCTGCTGACGACATCGGGTGGCTGGCGCGCATTCCTGCCTCACCCCGCGGCGCCGTCTGCCGCGGCCTCGCCGAATGCCGCGACGCCATCGCCCGCCCCCACCCGGCCGCTGCTCGCACGGTTCGACCCCTTGGCCTCGGACGGGGACAATCTGCAGCTCTTCGGGAGTGTTCTGACAAGGGCCGCCCAGTCGACGTCGTCGTCCTCCGTCACCGCGAAGACGCTCACCGACGCTCTCGTTGCCGTGGGCTTCAGCCCAGCCTCGATGCAGCGCACCGCGGACCAGACGAGCGCCAACCTCCAGGCGCCCACCCTGACCGTCTCAGTCAAGTACGGCGGCGGATGCCTCATCGGGCAGTTCGTGCGATCCGAGGCGAGCGTCTCGACGGAGCTCGCTGCGCCCATCGGCACGGGCGCGTGCCTTGTCGGCGAGACGGCTCCCGTGGGCTGAGCGCGAGAAGGGAGCCGAAGGCAGACGGCTCCCTTCATGATCGGCCCTGATGCACCTAGCCGGTGACGACCGTCTTTCCGGCCACATCCCCGGTCAAGGTGAACACGCCACCGCCAGGCATGGTTTGCGACGCCGAGATCGTGCAGGCGACCGTCGCCGCAGGAGCCTTCTTGCTCGCCGTCTCGGTGAAGACGGTTTGGCCGTTGAACATGCCTACCAGAGTGAAGCTGTCGGGTACGAAAATCCCCGTTTCGCCAGCATTGGCGCCCGTGGTGAAGGTCACGTGGGCTACGTCCCACGTAACGGCCGCTTGAGCGTTGCCGTTGTTGACGACGAAGGTGCCGGTGCCCGCACTCCCGCAATCGAAGGTGCCCTCAAGGGCAGAAGGTGCATTCAACGGCGCCGCGCTGGCGCCTGACGCTCCCATCACCAAGATGGCCGCCGGCAGGACACCCACCGCAGCAACTCCCAACAAATGCTTCCAGCGACGCATTATCAACCCCTCTCGATCTCTGCCAAGACGCGCCTTCGGGCGCGATACACGCCATGGTCGCAAGGCACACACGCTGGAACCACCGTGGGGAGTACTCAAATTCGGCAGCGGCCACCACTTGGGGATGTCGACGGCGAGATCCGACTGGCCCCAAGCTCTAGCGCAGTTCTTCCACAAGATCGGCGAGATCTCGTTGCCCGCCAAATAGGCTCGTCGCGTGTTGGGGGAGCGCAGGGGCGTTCCTGTACGAGAAGGAGCACGCCGTGAGCGAGCAGTACCAGCCTCCCGGGCCGCAGCCGCGGCTTTTGCAGCGTCCCGAGGCACAGCGGTCGGGCCATCCCAACCCTGCACTACCGCATTGGCAGAGTCCTCCTCCGTTACCGCGGCAGCCTTTGCCGGCCTCCGGGGGGATTCGGTTCGTCGGCGCCGACGATGCCGAGTACGCCCGCCGGTGGCGCCTCTCGGTCGGGACCGCCTCGCTGGTCCTCGGAGTCGCCGCGCCGTTCTACGGATGGCAGACCGCCGCCGCCCTCAGGGCAGCGAACTCCATCAGCGCTGCTGGCCGACACGTCTCGCAAACCGTGATGACCACCGAGTCTTTGGTGGTCGCGCTCTTCGGAGCGGCCGCGGTCGCGTACGCGGCTGTGGGGATCTGGAACATTGTCGCCCGTCGCGGCCTAGCCTCCGGGCCCCTCATCGGCGCCATGATGCTCGCAATGCCCGCCACGGTCCCGATCGTGATCCTTCTGATCCTGGCCCTGATGGTCCATTCACACTCGGCCGTCAGTCTCCTGTACGGCGCATTCGCGGCGAACGTAGTCATGATCTCGCGTTCGATCAGCGTCCTCCGGTTGAAGAGAGAGCAGACGTCGCAATTGGCCCGCTGAAGAGAGGCGGCTTCGAGCTCAAAAGAGTGATCATCCTGGGTGGATCAGGCCCGTCCGTTCCACCTTCGGCATGTCGCGAGGTTCACGCAGTGATCGTCGCCGGGCATGAATCGTGATCCGGGGCCTGCTGGCGTTTCGCCGCATCCGCAGAGGCATGGCGGGCGTCTTCTCTCGTCGGAGGGAAGCGATCCACGCGCAGCCTCGGCGTCACGTGGTAGAGCCGGCGCTGCTGAAACGCGCTGGAACTTCTCCGGTAGTTCGGGCACCGGGAGAAGCATCGCGTCCGGCCCCTCGCCCACCCACGAATGCCGACCGTCCAGCGCAATCAGGCCCGTGAGCGCGCCCAGCGCCGCATCCACCTGATCGGGGCCGAGCAGCGTTGGCTCGTCAACCCCATGCTTCGCCAACAGCCGACGGCGAATGTCGACCTTGCTGGTGAAGTCGCCAATTCGTCCTGCCAGGGCAACCGCCGAGGCGTGCGGGTAGTATTCGGCCGCCGTCCCATGGACATCGCCGCCGGTGTAGCGGGGGTAGCTGGGGGCGAGCGCGTCATAGACGCGGAACCCGTCCCGCATCCAGCGGTGGAATGGACCCGCCTGGTCTTCTGGCGGGGTGGTGTAGAGGTTGATTCCGCGCCGAGTCAGCTCCCGCTCGGCGGGGCGACGCATGCCTGCCTCCGCCCACTGTGACGGCGAATCGATGCAGACCACCGCGGGCTCGAGGCCACCGACGATCCTTGCGAGCTGATCGAGATCGTGAAGGTGTCGAATGCCTTGGAGGACGTGGCGGGAGGCGTCCAAGGGCGACGAGGTCGAGCCCTTTGCCGTCGAGGTGCCCAACGTCGATGCCGACAGCAACTGCCCTCATTCTGAGAATTTCATTCCCCGCTGATGCGCAGAGTCAACCCCGGCGCCGACGCTCGTGGAACTCGGTTCAAACGCCTGAACTTATCGAGGCGCCTACACCGAGCCGACGCCTCACGCAGGCCACGTGAGCAGGACGCCGAGCCCGTTGAACACGACGTGCCCCACGACGGCGCCCCCGAGGCGGCCCGTCGCCGCCGCCGTCGTGCCTGCCGCGAGGGCGAACACGAGTGTGGCCGCGCCCGTGAGGAGGGCTTCCGCCGGGTTCGCGAGGAGCAGCAGCGAGTGCACGGCCGCGAAGGCGAGCGAGCAGAGGACGACGGCGAGGCTCCACTTGGCGACTTCTCCGAACCTCGCGAACGCGGCGGCCAGAGCGCGCTGAAGGAAACCTCTGAAGTAGAGCTCCTCGAGAACCGGGGCGACGATGACCGGCGCGAGGATGCCGAGGACGATCGTTTGGGCTGCGGGGGATATCGAGGCGGGCACACTGCTCAGCGTCGGCGCATGCGAAGCACCCGTGGATCCGACGGCGAGGAGGCGCAGCATCGCGTCCGCGGCGCGGCCCATGCAGCCGATGCCGATCCCCCAGAGAAGATCGAGAGGTCGAAGGCGAAGGCCGAGCGCCGTCAGGGCCTCGCGCGGCCGCTGCCCGCGGAGGCCCAGGATCAGGGCGGCGACGAGCGGAATCCAGACCGCGAGGTAGGCAGAGGCTTCGAGGATCGGCGACGACGCGATCGTCGTCGAGAGCATTTCGACGCCCCAGCCGCACGCCACCGCGCCCACGAGGCCAAGGAAGGCCCACGCAAGCCTCATATTCCTAACGAGTGTGATGCTTTCCATATTTATCCACCAGAGCCGTAATAGATGTTGACCTATGGCAACATATGTGTTGGCACGGGATGCAACCGTGTGACATGAGCGGGGAGGCCTTTTGGAGCTCAGGGAATACATTCGCATCCTACGCACGGGCTGGGTCCTGATCGTGGTGATGGCGTTGCTGGGCGTTGCCTCGGCAGCGGTGTTCTCGATTCTGAGCAAGCCTCAGTTCAAGGCATCGGCCCAGGTGTTCGTCTCGACGCAGTCCGGCGGGACGGTTCAGGACCTCGTGCAGGGGAACACGTTCACGCAGCAGCGGGTCAAGACCTACGCGGGCCTTGTGACGACGCCGATCGTGCTCCTGCCGGTCATTTCGAACCTGCATCTTTCGGTCACGGCAGATGAGCTCGCGAAGACGGTTACCGCGTCGGCTCCCCTGGATACGACGCTCATCGAGATCTCGGCGACGTCGCCGGACCCGGTCAAGGCCGCGGACACCGCGAACGGCATTTCTGAAAGCCTCACAAATGTCGTCCAGAACATCGAGTCCACCGGATCGCAGACGGCCCAGGTCAAGCTGACCCGCGTCAAAGAAGCGGACGTCCCTGCGACTCCCGTCACTCCGAATGTGCCGATCAACGTCGCGCTGGGCCTTTTCGTGGGCCTTGCCCTCGGCGTCGGTGCCGCGGTGCTGCGCCACACGCTCGACAACCGGGTGCGCAGCGAGCGCGACGTCGCCGCGATCAGCCCGGCGCCGATCCTCGGCGGAATCACCTACGATCCCAAGGCGCCGAAGCGGCCGCTCATCGTCCAGGACGATCCGCGGAGCGCGCGCGCCGAGGCCTTCCGCACGCTGCGGACGAATCTCCAGTTCGTCGACGCGGCTGGCGGGGCACGCAGCTTCGTCATCACCTCGTCGATCGAGAGCGAGGGCAAGAGCAGCACCGCGTCCAACTTGGCCATCGCGCTCGACAACGCGGGGCACAAGGTCATCGTCGTCGACGCCGACCTTCGGCGGCCCAAGCTCGCGCAGTACATGGGCCTCGAGGGGGCCGTGGGGCTCACGGACCTGCTCATCGGGCGCGCCGACATGGAGGATGCCGTGCAGGAGTGGGGGCGGGGCCGCCTGCACGTCCTTCCCGCGGGAAGCGTTCCGCCCAACCCGAGCGAGCTTCTGGGCTCGGCGGCGATGCATTCGCTCGTGCGGCGCCTCGAGAACGAGTTCGACTACGTGCTGTTCGACGCCCCGCCTGTGCTCCCGGTGACGGACGCCGCCGTCCTCAGCAAGACCGCTGGCGGCGCGATCCTCGTGGTCGCGGCGGGCAAGACGCACCGCAGCCAGCTGGGCGCTACTGTGACAGCCCTCGAGAACGTGGGTGCGCGCCTGTACGGCTTCGTGCTGAGCATGCTCCCCGTACAGGGGCCGCACGCGTATGGGTACCAGAGCTACGGGTACGGCCCGGTCTACGCCCAGGACGAGATCACGACCGGCAAGGACTCGCGGCAGATGAACCATCGCCGGGTCCGCGGGCTCGCTGGGTAGGAGCATGGTGGGGGTCAGCTTCAACGTGCTCGTTGTCTGCTCGGGGAATCTCTGCAGATCTCCCATCGCCGAGCAGCTCCTGCGCGCCAGGACGGCTGGACATCCCGTGATCGTGTCGAGCGCCGGGACCGTCGCCGACGACGGCGCCCCCATGCCTGAGGAAGCCGCGATGGTCTCGCGTCGCTACGGGGGAGAGCCTTCTGGGCATCGTTCGCAGCTTCTGACCGAGTCCCACCTCCGCAGCGCGGACCTGGTGCTCACCGCCACCCGGGCGCATCGCGGTTCCGTGGTGCAGATGCTCCCTCGGATGTCGCGGAAGGCCTTCACGATCAGCGAGTTTGCGCGGCTTCTCGGGGCGGTGCCGGAGGCCGAGCGCGCGACCCTTGCGGACACGGCCAGCGTGGTCGACGCCGCACGCTCCCTGCGCGGTTTCGTCTCGCCGCCCGATGAACCTGAGCACGACGATCTCGAAGACCCCTATCGGCAGCCGTTCGAGGTCTACGAGGCGGTCGGGGCTCGGCTTGACGCCGAGATCGGAATCATCGCGAGCGGGCTTTGGCCGTCCGAAGCGACATTGCGGGCCCCGGATGTGCGGGGCGCGCGGCAATGAGGCCGCCGGGGGCAGCGGACGGACGGCCACGGCTCTGGGTGATCGTGGCCATCATCCTTCTCGCCGCCCTCGACGTCGTCTTGGTTGGCTTCGCCTTGGTGGACGGACATCCGGAGGTGCACGGGACACCGGGACCGATTGCGACGTACTCGTCTCCGGGGACGCCGAGGCCCGAGGTTTCGACGCCGGCAACAAGTAGGAAGTAGCTAGACGGGGGGAACAACATGGGGACCACGAATATCGAGGTGAGGGCGCAGGCCAGCGGACGCGAACAGAACTGGGGAAAGCTGCTCGCGCGCCGACTGCTGGTCACAGATCTCTTCGTGCTCGTGTGGGTTGTTTTCGGGGTCCAGATCGCGTGGTTCGGTCTTGATAGCGCGAACGTGGCCTTCCAAGGCTCACTCGATGAGCTCGCGGTGAATTACTCGACGGTTTCCGTGGTTCTCATAGCGGCCTGGACGGTCATCCTCGCGATCTACGAGACCAGGAGTGCCCGGGTGATCGGTGCTGGACCTCTGGAATACAGGCTCATCGCGGACGCTTCTGTGCGCCTCTTCGGCCTCGTGGCGATCGTGTCTTTTCTCTTCCATATCAATCTCGCCCGCGGCTACATTCTCGTGGCGCTGCCGATGGGTATCTTTTTTCTCATCCTTTCCCGCTGGCTGTGGCGGCAATGGCTGAGCGTCAAGCGGCAGGTGGGGGAATACTCCGCGCGTGTGCTCCTCGTGGGATCGCCGGCGATGGTTGGGCACCTTAGGGACGAGCTTCTGCGCCACCCTGAAGAGGGTTATCACGTCGTCGGAGAATGCTGGACGGGCGACGCAGCGACGCCGAGTGAGCGTGCGCCCGTGCCGGTCTTCCGGCACCTGGGAGCAGTAGACCGGGCGATGGCCGAAACCCAGGCCGACACGCTGGTCATTGCCGGCGGGGCGGAGCTAACCCCTCAGAATGTGCGCAAGCTGAGCTGGAAGCTCGACGGCGACAGGCAGCAACTGATCGTTGGTGCGAGCCTCACCGATGTCGCAGGACCCCGAATCCGAACCCGGCCCGTTGCCGGTCTCCCGCTCATCCACGTCGATGTGCCCCGCTATGACGGACCGCGCCATCTGGGAAAGCGGATCTTCGACCTCGTCGGCTCGGCTGTTCTGATTCTGCTGCTCTCGCCGCTGTTCCTCTTTCTCGCGTTGGCCGTCAAGCTCAGCGGACCTGGGCCGATCATCTATCGGCAGGAGCGCGTTGGTCTCAACGCCAAGCCGTTCATGATGTACAAGTTCCGTTCGATGCGGGCCAATGCCGACGAAGAGCTCGCGAAGCTGCTAGCCCAGCAAGGCAAGGGCGATCTTCCCCTGTTCAAGGTGGAGAACGATCCCCGCATCACCCCAATCGGAGCGTTTCTCCGGAAGCATTCGCTGGACGAGTTTCCGCAGCTCTTCAACGTGCTGTTCGGGAGTATGAGCCTTGTTGGCCCGAGGCCGCAGCGCGATGGCGAGGTTGTTCTGTACGACGACGCCGCCCAGAGGCGCCTCCTCGTCAAGCCGGGAATGAGCGGGATGTGGCAGGTTGGTGGACGTTCTTCCCTTTCGTGGGAGGATTCTTTGCGCCTGGACCTCTTCTACGTGGAGAACTGGTCGCTCATCGGAGACATCATCATCCTTTGGCGAACCCTCAAGGCGGTCGTGGCGCCGGGCAAGGAGGCGCATTGAATTCGCTGCAAGAACAACCTTCCGCCCTACAAGGGCCTGTTCTCGTTGTCGAACCAAACATGACTGGCCATCGCCCCTATTACGTGCGCCTGCTGGTCGAGGCGGCCGTGGCTCGAGGACAGGACGTCGTCCTCGCGACCCGGCCCGCACAGCTCGACTCCCCGGACGCAGTACTCCACCTCGGCGAATTGTCCGGGCAATTTCACCCCGCTGTCTCGGCCTCATGGACGCCGGAGGCGTTGGCAGGTCTGAGCCGAGACGTTGGGGCAGCGCTGACGGTGGTTCCAGACGGCGATCGCTTCGCCATGAAGCTCGCCCTGACGAGGGGATGGGCCGGCGTCGGCGGGCTTTCCCTGCTGATCATGCGGGAGCTCGCGCAGCCGCACAGAATTCCTGGCATGCAGGCGGCTCGAACGGCAATACGATCGGCGCTGTTCCGCAGGGCGAACGGCTTCCCGCGGGTGCGCGTTTCGGTTCTCAAGTCGTCGTGGTGGTCGGGTTCGTCCGCACTCCCCGTTGTCAGGGATCCAATCAGCCTCAACAGCTCGCCAGAAGCGGTGCAGCGGGTTACGAGGGAATGGGGCCTGAGCGAGGACCGCTATTGGTTTGCTGTGCTTGGCGCGATCTCGCGGCGGAAGAACCTTGAGCTCGTGGCCATGGCTTTGGCCGATATCGATCCGCGCCGAGTGGGGTTGCTGGTTGCTGGAGCGTGGGACGGCGACATGGGAGAAGAGACGACATCCGCACTGAACGAGTTGTCCGGCGCGGGAGCCCTTGTCGTGACAGTCAATCGGACCTTGTCCGATGAGGAACTCGATTCAGCTGTTGTGCGGACCGATTGCCTCGTTCTGGCCCACTCGAACGAAGGCCCGAGCGGACTTCTCGGGAAGGCCGCTGCCGCCGGTACGCGAGTTGTCGCTGCAGGCGCGAAGAGCCTGAGGGCAGACCTTGGCTGGTTGACGGGTATCGGAACATGGGTCACCTTGGATGAGAAGAATCTCGGTCTGGCATTCGCGCGAGCCGCGACGCAGGATCGACCCGCTCCGCTGGTCGGACCGCAGGAGACCGAATTCGTGGAGGCACTCCTGTGAGGCGGCTCGCGACCACCGTGCGAAGCGTGGGCGGGCAAGCGGTCTCCCTCGCGGTGTCAACTGCGGGAGCCCAAGCCTTGCTCGCGTTCTTGTATCTCTTGGCCGCCCGAGGAAGTTCGCCTCAACAGCTAGGTTCTGCCGTTTCGGCGATTGCGATTGCCACTGCAGCCGTCGGATTCATCGATTTTGGAACCAACTCACACTGGGTTCGCGAGATTTCCCGCGGAAGCATGGATCCTCATGAGCTTGGACGTAGGCTGACCGTCAAGATCGTTGCTGCCCTGGCAGCGGGCATCGTGTGGGTCGGAGTTGTATCTCTGGTGAGATCTGACAGCATGCTTTGGACCGCCACGCCTGTCATGCTCGGCTTGATCATCAACCAGACGTCTCAGGTAGCATTGCGCGCGGCAGCGCGGGGCGAGCTCGTCGCTATCATGATCCTTTGTGACCGGATCGCGGCCTTCCTCATCTTTCTTGTGCTCATTGTCGCCGGCCTGTCGTCGGCAAGTGTTCTGTGGATATCGCTGACCTGCGGATCCTTGGTTTCGGCCTCCCTCGGCTGGCTGTTTGTCGAAGGGCGGCATCGACCCGTGCCGGCGTTCAGCCTTCGGACAAACCCGTGGCGCGGGGCTGGCTTTTTCGGCGTCTCTTCGCTGGCCAACTCTGCGCAGTCCTTGGACCTTCCCATTCTCTCGATCGTTGCCGGGCCAGCTGCCGCAGGTCTCTTTGGGGCTGTCAACAGGTGGACTCAGCCGATGAGCCTTCTCGCAGCGGCCTTTTCAGCTGCTTCCGCTCCCTTCGTCTCGCGTTCGTCCGATGTTATTGACGCATGGCGCCACGTTCGTCAGGCGGTGTGGATGCCGGCGAGTGCGGTGGCTCTCTCCACGGCGGTGGCGATCGCGGCACCTGCGTTGGTTCCTCTGCTGCTGGGTGACGGGTACGTCGGGTCGGTCGAAAGTCTTCGTGTACTTGCATTTGTCAGCATCTTCTCAATTCTGAGCCAACCACTTATGGTGATCCTTCAATCATTGGGCCATGACCGCTACACCGCACTCTGCATGGGAACTGCGGTCGCCTTGCAGCTTCTGGCGGTTGCGATCATGGGCGCAGCTTATGGTTCGCTCGGGGCCGCATACGCCTCGTTGATCACCCAGATTCTTATCTTCGGTGCCTTCGTCGTCCGGGTTGTCCGAATATATCGACATGCCCGGGCAGCAGTACTCGCTGAGACGGGAAAGTGAGAAATTTATGGCAAACGAAGAGCATAGGCCCAACGTGGTCCTCCTGACCGCGGCTGTTTCTCCAACGACCTCGGGAAAGATCGCCGTGCGGGATCCCGCAATTCGACTGCGTCAGTACCAGGGCGCTATCGCGCGATGGGCTTCGGCCCTTCATGGGTCGCTGTTTCGACTCGTCGTGGTAGAAACCACAGGCGAACCGGCGGAGAAATTGCTCGCAGGGCTGGGCAAGACTGAATCTTCGCGCGTTCGCGTCCTGGACTATTCACCCACGCCCCAGGAACTCGCTCGGGGGAAGGGCGCAGTCGAGATCGCTTCGATTCGGCACGTAATCGCACAAGAAATGCTCGACGCCAATAGTACGCTGTTCAAATGCACAGGACGATTGGTCGTGGTCAATGCGCGAAGAATCATCGAGCCTCTTGGTGACTCAGTGGTGAGGAGTCGTATGACGGCTGATCGGTCTTGGGTCGACACTCGTTTCATCGGAGCCGTAGTCGGGACGTGGACTGAACAACTTTTTAGGGACATCGATCTCGTGGACGACGACGCTGGGCGATATCTTGAGCGTGTGATGGCTGCTCGCCTCTCGTACGAGAGCGCCATCAACGGCGTGCGTCTTGAGCGATTTCACGAGCGACCGCTTTTTGAAGGCGTTTCCGGCACCCACGGCGCACGCTACAGTTCGAGCGCCGCGTCGATCCGGGACCGCTTGTTCCGTCCCGTTGAATCCGTGCTCGGCGCAGTAGCCGCGAGGAAGCAGATCTAGTGAGTGCAGCGAGGCAGATTTCTGCAAACTCTCGTCCCGACGCCATCTCACGGAGTACGAAGGCAAGGAGCAGCGTGACCGGTTCCACTCGAATGCGTGACATGGTGTTTTGGGCAGCAACCGCGCTGCTTGGGGTAAGCCTCGTCGCAGTTCTATCCTTCAGCCGCATCAACGCGGACACCTTGCCGGTTGTTGTGGTCGGGGCGCTTGCCGCCGTCTTAGCAGTGATCTGCCTCGTCTCGTCGTACTTGCGTCTGCTTGTCTTCGTCGGCGGCGCCCTCGCGGTGATGCAGGCAGATAGTTCCGGGATCGGAGCGCTTAAACCCGTGTACTTCGCCGTCATCGTCCTGGCGGCCGTCGCTGGGATGCTGAGGGTGCACCGTCTCCCTAAGGAGATTCAGCGAGCGTACCGGCCAATGTTCGTCGCGTCGGGCGTGCTATTTGGGCTCGTGGCGATCGAAGCTGTCGGCTCAGTGTTTGGGGGTGTCGATGTCCTCCGTGTCTTGCGTGATGCCACGACGTACATGATGATCGTGGCTGCCCCTTGGATCGCCTCCGACGCCGCAAGCACGGGAGGAGCCATGCGGGCACGGATCACGGCTGCTGCATTCTGCCTCGTTGCGGCTGTCGGCTTCGCGGTGTACTGGCTCTCCGCTCGGGGTGTGGGGACACTCAGCATCGACCGACTTGGCATGTTCTCCTTCGTCCTTGCCGGGTGTGGCTTCTCTCTAGGGATCGCCTATGGCCTCGTCCGGAGGAATGTCCTGTGGCTGGGCATGGGGCTGCTCTCGTTGGTCTGCGTCCTGGTGACCGGAACCAGGACCGGACTGCTCGTGCTCGTGGCGCTCGTTGCGATGGTCGGGTCGAAAGACGCCCGCAAGATTCCGCCGTTGCGCCTGATCGGCGGACTGGCCGCGCTAGGAGTGATACTTGCCTACGTCCTTCCCAATGCGGTGACGTCCCTGACGTCTGCCGACTTCTTCGTAAGGCGCACTTCTTCTCTCCTGTCGATCTTCTCGGAGGGGATTTCGTCTGACCAGTCGGGCGTCCTCCGCCTGAGGGCATATCAAACAACGCTCGACGTGTGGAATGCCCACCCTCTCTTCGGGGTAGGGTTCGGCTATCAATTTCCCAATCCATCGCCGTTGCAGCCGCCATCCGACTTCCAGCTCGACAGCCCGACGCTCGTCCTGGCCAAGTTTGGGATATTTGGAACCCTTGTACTTGCGGCCGCCGTGCTGCTAATTGCCATTGGGATCGCTCGATACCACATTCCAACGGGAATCCGTTCCGAAGCTCAGACTGCCGGTCTGGGACTTGTGATTCTTTGCATCGCCCTTGCTGCGCTCGCACTACCGCTCGAGGATAAGGGGTTCGCCCTTGGACTGACCCTCATCCTCTACCTGCTTGGCGTCGAGGCGCGCACGGCGAGTTCCAGCGGCGCTATTCCTGTGCCGCACACCCTCGGACCTTTCAGGGAGTGACGATGCCAAACGCAGCTCGGATAAACCTGTCGGTGCGGGGGAAAGGCGAAGCTGCACGAAGCGATGACGCGACGGTGAGCAGCGACAATCGGGCTCTAAACGTCATCCGTTCGGCCGCGGCACTGCTGGTGGTGCTCGGGCATGTAAGGATTCTCTTTTTCGAAGACTATTCAAATGCCTCCCACTATTCAGGCTCCGCCTTGCTTTACTCTGTCACGAGCCTCGGTTCTGAGGCAGTGATTGTCTTCTTTGTCCTAAGTGGATACTGGGTCGGCGGCGGGGCGCTCTCACGGCTGCGGCGCGGAACTTTCACGTGGCGCTCGTACAGCATGGGACGGCTCACACGACTTTGGCTGGTCCTGGTTCCCGCTCTGGTTCTCACACTCATCGTCGATCAGGCTGGTCGCATCTCGTTCAGCGGGTCGGACATCTATGCCAAGACGTCGCTCTACGCCGGTGTTCCATCGACAATTTCATATTCCCCAGCTACGTTCCTCGGGAATCTCTTATTCGTCCAGTCAATCCATGTCTCAGAATATGGTCTTAACAAGCCTCTGTGGTCGCTCGCGTACGAATTTTGGTATTATCTACTCTTTCCGGCGGCGTTGATGCTGGTGTGGAAGGGCATCAGCATGTGGCTACGAGTCGCGGGAGGCGCCGTGCTCGTGCTGGGCGCCGCGATAGCCGGCCCCACCGTACTCCTGCTCTTTCCGGCGTGGCTCGTTGGGGCGGTGGTGGCGGCTTACAAGCAGCCCATCGCCCGAGTGATCATGGGGCTGCGGCCCGGCACTCTTGGCACGTTACGCTGCATTGGTGCACTGGGGACCCTCGCCGCTATGGTCTTCGCCCACGAGGTTGTGCTGCCATCGCGCCTTGGAGCTTGGATCATCTCCCTTGCCGCGGGGTGCATGCTTTGCTTCTTTGTGTCCGATGTAGCTTGGCGTGGGAGGCCAGGCCGAGTTCTCTCGGCTATTTCGTCGACCGCACACTTCTCTTATTCTCTCTACGCGATACACATGCCTATCGTTGCGATCCTTGCGGCCGCTTTCGTGCCGGAGTTCTCGCGGAGATGGCCGCTCGACGTATGGCACGCGGGGATCGCACTCGGAATTGTTGCTGTCTTGGCGGCGATCTCCTTCACGTTTGCCCGCTTCACGGAACAGCGCACCGACGCGGTCAGGACATGGATTAGGGTCAGAACCGGCAAACGACGAACGACATCGATCTGAAGGACTGCAAGGACTCCCTGGCGGCTGTTTAGGAAGGTCCAGATGGGAGCCCGGAGAGGTCCGCGAGCCACCTCGAATATGCATCGAGGGCAACAGCCGCTGAAAGAGCTTGCTCAGCATATGAAGGTCCAGCGCTGCCGAGCGTTTCCGCTTGGCCGGGGTCAAGTGCGAGTTTCTCTACTGCACGCAGGAGCACCGAGGGTCTCTCTGGGTCGACCGTAATGCCAGCACCCGATGCTCGGATTTCATCGGCAGTCGCGCTTTCAGGGTGAGTGGCTGCGACTACGGGCCGTCCGGCTGCGAAGTATGACGTGAGTTTGCTCGGGACGCTCATCTCGCGCAGATCTGGTCGCTCGTTGACGATCAGCACGTCAGCGGCACGAAGAGCCTCGGAGTACTCGAGGTCGCTCAGGGGTTTCAGGAAGGACAGCGAAGCTACTCCGCGGCCCGCTTCCTGAAGAGCCTCGCGGCGATTGCCCTCCCCGAGCAGGACGAATCTCACGTGGCTGTCGAACGCGTCGGCAAGCCGCGCGGCCTCAACGACGTTCTCGAGTCCTTGCTTGACCCCCATGTTGCCGGCGTGGAGGGCGACAGTCTCATCAGGGGCCCAGCCCAGTCGCCCGCGAACCGCGTCGCGGTCAAATTGCTGCTCTGAATGGATGTGGGTCCAATTGCGGATCACATTGACCTTCGAGGCGTGGACCGCAAGTTCGTTCACGACGTAGTTGCGGAATCGGCCGTGGATAACAGTGACTCCTGTGCAGGCGCCCAGGACTTTGGACTCGATCGTTTTCATCAGCCATGTCGCGGTGGTGCTCCCGCCCGTTTCGCTGAGTCCTCGACTATAGAGATCCTGGACCCACACGCCCACGGGTGTTCCCTTGATTCGCGCCTTGGAAACTGCGAACACTGCGGAGAAGAGGGCCGGACTGACGACGAGGACGACGTCGTGTTTTCCCCAACGCCGCAACATGGCATGAAGACCAAAGGTCACTTCCATGAGAAGCCTGTTTAGCGTCCGTGGGGTCGAAGGCACGCTGTGTCGAAATCGGCGAACGGTGACGCCGTTGACTGTCTCCTTGGTGGAAAGCCCTGAATAGCCATCCGCGATGCGCCAGTGCGGGTAATGGGGGTACCCCGTGATGACCTCGACGCGGTGCCCCATTGCCGACAGGCCTTCAGCCAGCTTCGTGGTGTAAGGCGCATTTCCTGTTGGCTCCGGCGAATAGTGCATCCCGACGATCAGTACCGAAAGGGATGACTTCGGCTCCTGCTGGGAAGGCTCCGAGACGGATCCGTGAGGAGCGTAGTCCTGGGCTGTCATGCAATGCTCCGGACCGTGGCGCGGGCCATTGTCGCCTCCAAGTAGATCTCCTCAAGTTGTTCGGCGATCGCGGGCATCGAGAAGCGATCGAAGACGAGCCGTCGGGCGTTCTCTCCCAAAGACCGACGCCGATCGGCGTCCCCGAGAAGCTGCAACATAGCGTCGGCAACCGAGCGCGTCGAACCGTCGACGACAAGCCCGGCTCCGGCCGAACGCACGGCATCGCTGAGGCCGCAGTCTTCACTGATGATCACCGGGAGCCCAATCGCCATCGCCTCGAGCACGCTCATCGGAAATGGCTCGTTGGCCGAGGGCAGGACATAGATGCTCGACTGCCGCATTCGCTCGGTCGATTGATCGGGGCTGACCGCGCCTTCCAAACGAATCCGCGTCCCGGACGGATCGAAGCGGAGCGCGAGCTCCCGAACCGCCGGTTCCTCGCCCTCGTCCGGGCCGACGATTGAGAAGGTTGCCCGCGGGAAGGCTTCACTGACAATCTGGGCGGCTTCGACGAAGGATCTCGGCCGCTTTCGCGGGTGCAGCCTCGCAAGGAAGAGAACATCCGGGGCGTCGTTGTCGACGCCGGTGCGAGAGGCAGCCGGGGGAACCCCATTCGGCAGGTGCTGGACGCGAAGTTCGCGCCGCCCACCGACAACCTCGCCGAGGTCGCTGGCCTCGCGCGGGGTCAGATGGAGGACGGTCTTCGCGTCGCCCAGCAGCGGCCTCGTCAGAAACCGATCAAGCGGCTTGGCCAGAATGTTGGCCGAGGCGTCGATCATCCCGTGCGTCTGAGCGACGTACGGCACCCCGCGATTCCGCGCGATCCACGCAGCCGGAAGGGTGATGAGGTCGCGCGCGAGGTGGATGTGGACGACGTCGAAAGACCTCGCCTGCCGGAACAGGTGCATCGCGAGCTGGCGCGAGAAGAGGCCGGCGAAGCCGGAGCCGGGAACAATGTTCGCCACCGGGAAAAGGCGAGCCGGCACGCCGTCGTACGTTTCGGGAAGGCGGTCGAAGCCCCAGCAACCGCCGAGAAGTGTGGCCTCATGCCCCCGCTCGATGAGTGCTTTGGCCTGGTTCGCGGCTACCCGCACGGGGCCCCCGTAGGCCCCATCGGGGCTGACGAGGGTCACGACGTGAGCGATCCGCAGGGGCTTGTTCGGCGTCGTCATCGCGGGGTCGCCGGATCGAAGCGGAGGCCGAGGGCCGATGCGGGCACCGAACTGCCCCAGATGGTGTTCTCGGGCACCTCGCCGGTTACGACTGTGCCCGGAGTGATGAGCGCGGAGCGGCCGATTCGGCTGCCACCCAAGACGATGCACCTCGTGGTCACCCACGCTCCGGGCTCAATGTGAACTGGCTTCGTAATAAGCGCCATGTCGCGGCGGTACGCGTGACTGCCCGTCGTGAGGAACGTTTCCTGCGAAATGGTTACATCGTGGCCGATGTAGACGTGGTCCTGATTGTGGAGCCAGACGCCTTCACCGATCCAGCAGTCGTTGCCGACGTGCAGCTTCCACGGGAAGCGGATTCGGGTGCGGGGGCGGAAGACAACGCCCGTGCCGATCTCGGCCCCAAAAGCCCGCAGCACGGAGACCCGGAGTCGGGAGCTGAGCTGCCACGGATTCGTGACGAAGAGCAGCTCGGCCACAGCCCATAGGTACACGACGGCTTGTGGCCGGTCCCAGCTCTCCCTGGCTCCCGGTGCCGATCTCAGGCTGATGACAGGAGGTCCGGCCTCATGCGTTGGCCCATCACCCACGAACGATCCCCCCTCAAGGCCTCGCAAATCACCCATACCGTACACCGATTATCGGCGGGGCATGATATGCCTTGTCATGACGGTCTCAGTGGCAAGTGTAGTTAATCTCAGTGGTGACGGATCGTTTTTTCAGTAGAAGTCACGGCATACTGAGACCTCGTATGGTGGGCCCATCTCAGTGGTGAGCCTAATGGTAGCTGACTCTCGATAACCAGCGGCATGGGGTCTGCTGGCGTGAGGGCGGCCTCGGGGGAAGGACACTCGTTGTGACCAAAAAAGCCTTCATCACGGGCATCACCGGGCAGGACGGCTCGTATCTTGCCGAGCTGCTGCTTTCGAAGGGCTACGAGGTCCACGGCCTCATCCGCCGCAGCTCGACCTTCAACACCTCGCGCATCGACCACCTCTACGTGGATCCCCACGAGCCGGGTGCGCGGCTGTTCCTCCACTATGGAGACCTTAGCGACGGAGCGCGCCTGGTCAGCCTGCTCGCGAATCTTCGGCCGGACGAGGTCTACAACCTCGCGGCGCAGTCCCACGTGCGGGTCTCCTTCGATGAGCCCGAGCACACAGGAGACACGACGGGCATCGGCTCGGTGCGCCTGCTCGAGGCGGTACGCCTCTCAGGCATCCACACGCGGTTCTACCAGGCGTCGTCGTCGGAAATGTTCGGCGCCGCCCCGCCTCCGCAGAGCGAGACGACGCTGTTCCACCCGCGCTCCCCCTATGGGGCCGCCAAGGTCTACAGCTACTGGATCACGCGCAATTACCGCGAGGCCTATGGGATGTTCGCGGTCAACGGGATCCTCTTCAACCACGAGTCCCCGCGCCGCGGTGAGACGTTCGTGACCCGCAAGATCACGCGTGCCGCTGCCGCCATCAAGGCGGGGCTGCAAGATCACCTGTACCTGGGCAACCTCGAGGCCATCCGCGACTGGGGCTACGCGGCCGAATACGTCGAGGGCATGTGGCGCATGCTCCAGGCCGACGAGCCCGACGACTTCGTGCTTGCCACCGGGCAGCGCCGAACCGTCCGCGACTTCCTCGACGTCTCCTTCGGCCACCTCGACCTCGATTGGCGCGACTACGTCCGATTCGACGAGCGGTATCTGCGTCCGTCCGAGGTAGATGCGCTCATCGGCGATGCGTCCAAGGCGCGGGAGAAGCTCGGCTGGGAGCCGACGGTCGGCCCAGACGAGCTCGCCCGGCTCATGGTCGACGCCGACGTGCAGGCCCTCAAGTTCCCCGAGCGCCCGTGGGTCGACACCGTGGAACTCGAAAGCTGGGGGGAAGTGACCGGTGTCCGCTGAGCTCGAATTCGCCCCGAGCCAGCTCGATCGCGGCGCCCGCGTCTACGTGGCGGGCCACCGCGGCCTCGTCGGCTCCGCCATCTGGCGCAAGCTCGAGGCCGAGGGCTTCACGTCGCTCGTGGGGCGCACGTCCTCCGAGCTGGACCTTCGGGACCGCGCCGCGGTCTTCGAGTTCTTCCGGGACGAACGCCCCGAGGTCGTGTTCCTCGCCGCGGCCAAAGTCGGCGGAATCCTGGCCAACAACACCTACCCCGCCGACTTCCTGAGTGAGAACCTGCAGATCCAGCTCAACGTCATGGACGCCGCGGTCGAGGTGGGGGTGGGGCGACTGCTCTTCCTCGGATCCTCGTGCATCTACCCCAAGTTCGCCCCGCAGCCGATCGCCGAATCGGCGCTGCTCAACGGCGCGCTCGAGCCCACGAACGACGCCTACGCCATCGCCAAGATCGCGGGCATCCTCCAGGTCCAGGCCGTTCGCCGCCAGCACGGGCTCCCGTGGATCTCGGCGATGCCGACCAACCTCTACGGGCCCGGGGACAACTTCTCCCGGCTCGGCTCCCACGTGCTGCCGGCCATGATCCGCCGCTACGAGGAGGCCCGCCTTTCCGGCGCGGCCGCGGTTACGAACTGGGGGACGGGCGGTCCCCGCCGTGAATTCCTCCACGTCGACGATGTCGCCTCGGCGGCGCTTCACCTCATGGAGGCGTACGACGGCGCCGAGCACGTCAACGTGGGCACTGGCACCGATGTGAGCATCAAGGAGCTGGCGGAAGCCGTGGCCGCGATTGTCGGCTACGAGGGCGCGACCGAGTGGGACACGACGAAGCCGGATGGCACTCCGCAGAAGCTCCTCGACGTCTCCAAGCTGAAGTCGACGGGCTGGTACCCGGCGATCGAGCTCGAGCAGGGCCTCAAGTCCACCGTCGAATGGTTCCGGGACAACGTGGAGGACCTGCGTCAGTGACGAGTGCCCCCGTGAAGCACGCGGCGCCTTCCCGCCGTCGCGCACTGTTCGACTGGCGAAGTCGGCGCGTGCGCGCGTGGGGGATCGGCGCCGTCGTCCTTCTGGTGCTTGTCGCGGCGGCGGTCTGGCTCGGCGTACGGGCCCACCTCGCCCAGCAGGAGATCGCGGAGGCGGAACGCCTGGCCAAGGTTGTCCAGACGCAGATCGCGCAGGGCCATGCGGATCAGGCGCGGGACGCCGCGCAGCAGCTCGCCTCACACGTGGATTCCGCGCACGGCTACGTCTCGGACCCTGTGTGGCTTTCCGCAGGGTACATCCCGATTGCGGGAACCAACTTCTCTACGACGACGCAGCTCGCCGGGATCCTCTCGGATGTCACCCACGGGGCTGTGCTGCCGCTCGCCGAGGTCTCGCAGAACATCGATCCCGCCACGGTCAAGCCCGCCCACGGCGTGCTGGACGTGCAGGCAATCGCCGCTGCTCAGCCCAAGGTCAGCCAGGCGGCCAGCGTCCTGCAGGACGCGTATTTCACGGTCGCGAAGGTGCAGCCGGGATTCGGGGCCGTCCCCCAGCTCTCGGAGGGAATTGACCGGCTCAAGGATCTCCTCCGCCAAGCTGCCCAACAGGCGGTCGCGGCCAATACGGCCACGAGCGTCCTGCCGGCGATGCTCGGTGATTCCGGGCCTAGAACCTATCTTGTGCTCGTCCAGAACAACGCCGAGCTCCGCGCGACGGGCGGGATTCCCGGCGCGGCTGTCGAGGTGCACGTCGACCACGGCCACATCACGCTAGGGCGGCATACCGAGGCCAAGGAGTTCCAGAAGTTCCCCTCGCCGGTCCTTCCCCTCGCAGACCAGACGAAAGGCCTGTATGGGACGATCGTCGGCGAGTATTTCCAAGACATCAATCTCGTCCCCCAATTCCCTCTCACCGCCGGCCTCGCTGTGGAGATGTGGAAGCGGCAGTACGGCAATCAGGCTGACGGCGTTCTCTCCATCGATCCGGTGGCCCTCAGCTATCTGCTACAGGCCACGGGGTCCGTGAGTCTGCCCACGGGGGAGACGCTCGATTCATCGAATGCCGTTCGGGTGCTCCTGAGCGATGCCTATGCGAAGTATCAGGGCGCGGGAAAGGACGACTTCTTCTCGACGACAGCCGGCGCCGTCTTCGCCAAGATCGCGAGCGGCGGCTTCCATCCGAAGCCGATGATGGACGCACTGGACCGTTCCGTGAGGGAACGCCGGCTTCTCGCGTGGAGCCCCCAAGCGAAGGAACAGGACGCGATCCAAGCGGCGGGAATGTCCGGCGAGCTTCCTGATCAGACGCCCCAGCACGGCGTCTTCGGCGTGTATCTGAATGACGCGACCGGCGCGAAGATGGATTACTACCTCCGCGAGTCCTACCGTGTCGGCGGCGTCGTGTGCCGGGAGGACGGCAGGCCGACGTGGGCTGTCGAGGTCACCCTGACGAATTCTGCGCCAGCCGACGCCGGGACCTCCTTGCCCGGGTACGTCACCGGAGCTGGGATCTACGGCGTCAAGCCGGGCAACGTGAAGACCCAGGTGAACGTCTACGCCCCGCCGTCCTCGGTTTATCTCGGTTCGTGGAAGGACGGGGCACCCCTCAACGTGCACCAGGACATGAATTCCGGATACCCCGTGGCCCAGACCGACGCCGAGCTTTCGCCCGGGCAATCGGTGACTCTGCGCTTCCAATTTCTCGGGGCCGCGCATGCAGATGAGAAGCCTGACATGATCTCGACTCCCACTGTTAACACATCAAGCACTTCTGATTTGTCACTTTCGTGCCGCGACATAGTACGCTAATGTCACTGTCGAGTGCTGTTCGTCGGCGGTTTCAGAGCCGATACTCAACTTTCGATCGAAGACTGGGGACCTTGTTATGTTGAAGAAAGCCTTCGCAGTAGTGGCCTTCGCGCTGCTGGCCGTGGTTGGCGCGCCCGCCGCCGCGAACGCCGCGGGCTATGTGCCGAGCGGGAATGTGACCGTCTCGGGCACGGCGACGCCCGGCGGCACCGTAACCGTCAATTTCGCTGCGGGTTCGTACCTGCCGGGTGAGCAGGTCTCCGTCTCGGTCAACGGTGCGACGTCCGTCACGCTGTCCGTCGTCAAGGCCGCGCTCACGACCTTCACCAAGCCGGCATCCTCCACGGGAGCCTTCTCCGTGAACGTCACGCTCCCGACCGACGCCACGGGCACCTACACCCTCACGGCCACTGGCCTCACCTCGGGCAATGTGGGCACGGCATCGATCACCACCGTGCCTGCCTCGCTCGCCAACACGGGCGGGGGCGCCTCCCTCGCCAATACGGGCGGCGGCGCCGCGCTGGCCAACACGGGTGCGACGCTGCCGATGCTCATGATTTGGATTGGCGCGGGCGCGCTGGTTCTCGGTGGCGCGATTGTCGGCACCCTGGCCTTCGTCCGCCGCCAACGCCGCAACGCCTGACGTCCTCAGCGGAGTCGGCCCGGTCCCCGAAATTGGGTGGGCCGGGCCGATTCCGTTTAAGTCGTCCCGGACGCGGAGCGTTGGACGCCAGGCGTTTCGGGCGCGAAGCAATAAAACAAACAAATGATATAAAAATGAATTGTTCGCCGATGGGCCGCTGGCGGATTCCAGGTAACGGGGGATAACTATGAGAATCAGCGTGATTGGCACGGGGTATCTGGGGGCTACCCACGCAGCATGCCTTGCGGAAATGGGCCACGAGGTGATCGGCCTCGACGTCGATCCGCTCAAGATCGAATCGCTGGCCGTCGGCGAGCTTCCGTTCTACGAGCCCGACCTCGAGGAACTCATCGCGCGCCACGTCGCCTCAGGGCGGCTCCGCTTCACGACCTCCTACGAAGAGGTTGGCCCTTGGGCGGATGTCCATTTCATCGCCGTCGGAACCCCTCAGCGGGGTGGCGAGGGCGCAGCGGACACCTCGTTCGTCGAAGCGGCCATCAGCTCTCTGGCCCGGACGATCACGCGCGACGCGCTGATCGTCGGGAAATCGACAGTGCCCGTCGGCACGGCCCGCAGGCTCCAAGACATCCTCACGCGCGAGCAGGATCCCACGCTCGAGATCGGGCTCGCCTGGAACCCCGAGTTCCTGCGCGAGGGGTTCGCGGTCAAGGACACCCTTGCGCCCGATCGCATCGTGCTCGGGGTCGACGCCGACCACCATGCCGAGACCTTGACCGCTGTCTACGCGGCCACCGTCGAGCAGGATGTCCCCGTTCTCGTGACCGACTTCGAGACCGCCGAGCTCATCAAGCAGGCCGCCAACGCCTTCCTCGCGACCAAAGTCAGCTTCATCAACGCCCTCTCGGAGCTCACCGAGGCGGCAGGGGGAGACATCCGGGTGCTTGCCGAGGGGCTCGGCCTCGATCCCCGCATCGGCCGCTCGTTCCTGCGCGCTGGGCTCGGCTTCGGCGGCGGGTGCCTTCCCAAGGATGTCCGTGCCCTACAGGCGCGCGCGAGCGAGCTGGGGCAGGAACGCAGCATGCGCTTCCTGAGCGACGTCGAAGACGTCAACCTGCGCCGCCGGGAGCGCGCCGTCTTCCTCGCCACGTCCATGCTGGGCGAGCTGCGGTCCAAGCGGATCGCCGCGCTAGGCGCCGCGTTCAAGCCGAACAGCGACGACGTCCGCGATTCCCCGGCCCTCGACGTCGCCGTCCGGCTCTTCAACGCCGGGGCCGACGTCGCCGTCTATGACCCCAAGGCAAACGACAACGCGGCCCGCCGATTCCCCCGGCTTCACTACGTGGAGAGTCTTGATGAGGCCGTTGCCGAGGCCGACCTCATCCTCGTCCTCACCGAATGGGAGGAGTTCGCCCGCCTCACGCCGCGTGCGCTGGGATCCGTCACCACCGCGCGGAAGATCGTCGATGCGCGCAACGTGCTCTCTGTCCGCGAGTGGATCGCGGAGGGGTGGGACTTCGCGGCCCTGGGCCGCAAGTACGAGCCGGCGTTCGATTTCTCGCCGATTGGCGCCTGACGCGCATGGGCCATACCGACACCTCCCGCCGCACGAAGGTCGCGATCGTCCAGCCGTACGTTCCCACGTACCGCGTCGCGTTCTTCGAGGGCCTGAGGACCTCCCTCGCCGAACACGACATCGAGCTGGCCGTCCTCGCCGACGTTCCCGACGGTGCCCAGTCAGGGCGGAACGACGCCGCCCAGCTCCCGTGGATCACGCCGTACCGCGAGCTCCGCATTCCGGTGGCCGGCCATTCCCTGCGCCTCGGAACCGCCTACCGGAGCTGGAAGTCGTGCGACGCCGTCGTCGTCGGCCACCTCGGCTCGTCGATCGATACGAACCTCGCCCTCGCCCTCTCAGCACTTCGCGGGACCAAGGTCGGGGTGTGGGGCCACATCGGCTCGTACGTCGGCCGTGCCAATCCGCTCGATTCGCTGGTCGAGCGGTGGCAGCTTCGCCGGGCCGGCCACGTCTTTGCGTACACGCCCGGCGGCGCACGCCTCGCCATCGAATCCGGCGCCGATCCGAGCCGGGTCACGGCCGTCATGAACACGATCGACACCGCCGCGCTCGAGGCCGCCGTTGCTGGCACCGACGACGGTGCTGCCCGCGAGCTGCTCGGCGACGTTGATCCTCTCAAGACCTTCTGCTTCATCGGAGGCCTCGACGCGAGCAAGCGGATCGGGTTCCTCGCCGAGGCGCTTGACCACGTGTGGGCTCAGGATCCGGCCATCAAGATCCTCGTCGCGGGCCGCGGAGCGGACGAGGAGCTTCTGGGCCGATCGGTCGAGCGTGGGCAGACTCATCTGCTCGGATATGCCGACGCGCGGGTCAAGGCCGCCCTCGGCCGCCTCACGCGCGGCATCCTCATGCCGGGCCGGGTCGGGCTGATCGCCGTCGATGCCCTCGCCCTGGGGCTCCCGATCCTCTCGACGGCCTGGCCGTACCACGCCCCCGAGGCCGAGTATCTGACCGCGGGGGAGTCGCTCCTCGAGAGCCGGGACTCGCCTGAGGCGTATGCGGCGCTCGTCCTAGCCGAGGCGCACTTGCCTGCTCGACGCGAGCTGCCACGCGCGTATCCGAGACTCGATGGCATGATCGCGAACTTCTCCGCAGGAATCTTGAGCCTTCTGGGCCGCTGAGGCGATCGCCGATCGTGGCGTTTTACGTGTCAAACTGGTGAGGGCCTTCGAGGCTGCCCGCCCAATCAGACAGGAGGAGGTGCTGTGCGCCGCACGCGCATCCAGGTGGTCGGCATCGCCGTGCTCGCTGCCGTGACGATCCTTCTCGTCGTCGCCGCCGTCATGAAGCCCTCCTTGGAGCGGGCGAACGCTCAAAGGCCCGCGGCGACCTTTCTCCTGTCTCCGTCGACGCCTGCAGCGACGCCGTCGCCCACCGCGGCGCCGCCGTCACCGAGTGCAAGTGCCGCCCCGTCGTTGCCCGCCCCTCTCCGCTTCGCAGCGGTGGGCGACGCGATCACGCTCGGCGACAGCCCTGACTTCGCGGCCAGCCGCGCTGGCTCCCTGTCATGGGTGGCGTACGCAGCGGGCCCGCAGCTCGCCTTCGCAGGCGGCTGGGCTGCCGCAGGGGCGACGACGGCGAAGATCGCCGCGGGCGTCAAGTCCTTCGACGTCGACGTACTCGTCATCATGGCGGGGACGAACGACGTGAACCAAGGCGTGCCGTTTGCGCAGACCGAGTCGAACCTCGATCGGATCGTCGCGAAGGCCGGCGTGCGGCGCGTCCTCGTTTCGGCGATCCCGCCGCGCAATGCGCAAGCGCAAGCCACGGCAGACTTCAACGCGGCACTCGGGAAGTTCGCGCAGCAGCGGGGCTGGACGTTCGTGGACGCGCCCGCGGGGGTGAGAGACTCCGACGTATATGCCGCAGGCATGACGCTCGACGGCGTGCGGCCCACCAAGGACGCGGCCCAGATCATGGGGAAGGCGATCGCCCTCGCGCTCGCGCCGTAGCCCGCATCGATGTCCGTTCTCGCAGCTCTCGGCAAACTCGCGCTCTCGCCCGAGGGCAGTCCCCTTATCGCAGGGAAGTGCCTCTCAAGGGTTCTTACCGAGCATCAAGGGGACTTCATAACGGAAGCATCCGGTGTCCCACACACCCACAGCCGGCGATGAAAACAGAACGTCCCCGGTCCGAGGACCAGGGACGTTCTCGATGCCTAGGACATCACATTGCGGTGGTGGAGGTGTGTGATCTCAGGACATAGGCGACACGTGTCTCGCGACATCGGCGACAGCTGATACGCGACACATGTCTCGGGACATCGGCGACGCCACGGCCCGAGCATGGGCCATGTCGAAGAACAAGGTCATCGTCCTCGCGGTCC
>NZ_JAYGGQ010000019.1:0-79319 GCF_034931225.1 Sinomonas terricola | reverse complement strand
CCCGGCAGAGGTTGCCCCGACGATGTTCACCGCGTCCGGCCACACGTGGATGACGAAGCCCTCCTGGTCGAGCTGCTTGACCAATGGCGTTTCGGTGTTCTCCGGAACGGGTCCGACGTTGATGGGCACCATGCCCGGGAAGGCTGATTTGGCCTGCGAGTAGTCCGACTGCGGCAGCTGGACGCCGGTGGCGATCCCGATGACCCGGACCAGGTCGGCCGCAGCCGCCCGGGTGACCGTATCTGCATCGTTCGCGACGACGACGACGGCCAGCGCCTTGCCTCCGCTGACCAGCGTGACTACCGACTTGTCATCGCGCTGGGCGAGTCCAGTGTTCGAAGATTCAGCCGAGGCGGGCGATATTGCCGCCTGCACCGCCAGGGGCGCCATCGCGGCACCTGCAATCAGCCGCAAGACGTTGCGCCTGTTGTGTTCCATTCAGTCAGTTCCTCTCAGGGGGATTGGGATTCCGATCTCCGATCGCGTGCCCTGCCGGACCGGCCTCGTGGGCAGGAACGGCCAGAAAGAATCCCAAGCCGTCCGGATGATCGGTCTCGGCGGCGCGGGCGGAAATCTCTGGGCGGGGCGCCTCGTGGGGCCCCGCCCAGGATCGTCGACATCGAGAGATTCCCGATGCATTGCCTAGAACCTAGGTCCTAGGTTGTAGGATTGGCAAGAGGTCGAGGGCATCGACATCGAATCCGATTCGCAATCGGCCATCGGCGCGGGCGGCAGCGACGCCGGCGGCCCAAGAGACGCCGAGGGATAGGATCCAGGATCGATCTGTGATCGCCGCGATTCGTCATCCGTGCCGATCGCCGGGTGGAGATGTCTGTCTGACTGCGTAGGCGGAGATCTGCGGACTAATGGCCTTGGAGGCTGAGTATGAGCATCGCGTTCTTCCTGACCACCATTGTTGTGGTTGCGACCCCAGGCACTGGTGCCGTGTACTCGATCGCCGCCGGCCTGTCCCGCGGCGCCAAGGCAGGTGCTGTCGCTGCGTTTGGATGCACCCTCGGCGTAATTCCCCACATGGTCGCTGCGATCACCGGCCTTGCAGCAGTCCTGAATGCTTCCGCGGTGGCGTTCCAGACCATCAAGTTGGTCGGCGTCGCCTACCTGCTCTTCCTCGCCTGGCAGACTCTCCGTGACGAGACGGTGATCGAGATCGAGGCCGCCACCGTCCAGGTCCCATTCTGGCAAGTCATCAGGACTGCGGTGCTCATCAATCTGCTCAACCCAAAGCTCACAATCTTCTTCTTCGCCTTCCTCCCTCAATTCGTGCCGGTCGGTGGCCCAGACAGCACATTGAAGATGGTCTGGCTGAGCATGGTATTTATGGGGGTGACTTTCGTCGTGTTCGCCCTCTACGGACTCTTCGCGGCAGTGATGCGCAGCCAAGTGGTGAGCCGCCCGAAAGTCATGACATGGCTGCGCCGGACTTTTGCAGCGACCTATGTGATGCTGGCTGGCCGCCTCGCTCTGGAAACCCGATAGCTACACCGGAGGACGTGAATCCGCTCTTCGGCGACCACAAGACCCACCCATGCGGCCCGCCAGCCCGAGATTCCGTCCGGAGGCCTGCTGCTTGCTTAACGCGCCGAAGTGCAGGCCACGCAAGACACGGGGCCCAGGGTGGCGTTCCGCCTTCCGGTGGAGCGCTTCACGTGGGGCTACGGACAATGGCTGCGCAAACCCACCGCGCGTTCGCACGAGGCGACTCCGCCCCAACGCAGCGGTCGGGAGGCCCTGCGCTCGGACACGCCGTTCGAGCGGGGACTGCGGGCCGCGGGAGACGCGTACGTCGGTTTCTCCGTCGCACACCCGCAGATCCTCGCGGTCATGTTCGCGGCCAGGCACGACGTCGAGGCAAGCAAGCGCTGCGAGCGGTGAGCCACGCCGAGATTGACGACTTGGTCGCGATGATTTCCGCAGCGCAAGCCGTAGGATTTGTACGGTCCGGAGACCCCGTCGAGCTCGCGATGATCGCCTTCGCAGCTGTCCACGGAATCGCCTCACTCATGACCGCCCGGATGCCGCAGCATCCGTCATTGGCTTTGTGTGGTCCGGCCTAGCGCCCGGATAGATTCGGGGGTGCCGAGCGCTGTCGGGACTCGACCGCAGGTTGCAGTCCCACGTTGAACCGTCCCAGCTCAGCAAGGAATGGGTCGCGTTCACCGGCAGCGACCCCAGCCCAGCATGGCCCACACCGTCAGGTGGCAGGATGAGGTCCGGATGTCGGCGCTCGTGAGGAATTGAGCAGGATCGCTCCTGAGGAATTGAGCACCTCGATCCACGATTGGACGGGTGATCACTGTGGAGGATTGGGCTCTGATCCGGCAGCTCCATCTGGCGGAGGGGGTGCCGCAGGCTCAGATCGCAAGGCAGCTGGGCCTGTCGAGGAACACCGTCGCCCGCGCCCTGAGATCGGAGGGACCGCCGGTGTACCGGCAGCCTCCGCGGCCGTCGGCGTTCGATGGGTACGAGGCCCGGGTGCGGGCGATCCTGGGCGAGTTCCCCTCGATGCCGGCCTCGGTGATCGCCGAGCGGCTGGGCTGGCCGGGCTCGGAGTCCTGGTTCCGGAAGCCCAGTGCGACCTGTGGTTCCCGCCGCACCGGGTGCCCTCCGGGGACGGGGGAATGGGACTCGTTCCCGGTCCTGGTGGTCGTGGCCTCGTACTCGCGGTTCATCACCGCCAGAATGCTGCCCACCCGCAGAACCCCGGACCTGCTGGCCGGGATGTGGTCTCTGCTCTCGGGCCAGCTCGGCGCGGTGCCCCGGCGGCTGGTCTGGGACAATGAGGCCGGGATCGGGCGCCGGAACATCCTCGCCGAGGGGGTGGCCGGCTTCTGCGGGAGCCTGGCGACCAGGATCGTGCAGCTGAAGCCGTTCGACCCGGAGTCCAAGGGCATCGTCGAGCGGGCGAACCGGTTCCTGGAGACCTCGTTCCTGCCCGGGCGCCGGTTCCAGGGGCCGGAGGACTTCAACGCCCAGCTGGGCGAATGGCTGGTGCGGGCGAACCAGCGCACGGTCCGGGCCTTGGGCGCGCGCCCGGCCGACCTGCTCGAGCTCGACCGGCGCTCGATGCTCCCGCTCCCGGCACTGGACCCGCCGGTGGGGTTCCGCCAGCGCATCCGCGTCGCCCGGGACTACTACACGACCGTGCTGGGCAACGACTACTCCATCGACCCGATCGCGATCGACCGGCTCGTCGAGGTCCACGCGGACCTCGACCGCGTCCGGGCGCAGCTCGACGGGATGCCCGTCGCCGACCACCGGCGCAGCTGGGGCCGGAACGGGCGCGTCACCGACCCCGAGCATGTCCGCAGCGCGGCTCGGCTGCGCACGGCGTTCCAGCAGCCCCGGCCCAGGGCCATCGAGGACGCCGGCATCCTGCGCGACCTGGCCGAGTACGATGCCTTCTTCGGCATCGCGATCGACGAGGAGCCGATCCCGTGAGCACCGAGGCGATCAAGCGCATCGACCACCTCGCCAGAGCGCTGAAGGCCCCCCGGATCCAGGAGGCCGCGGCCCGGCTGGCAGACCAGGCCCGCGACGCCGGCTGGACGCACGAGGAGTACCTCGCCGCGGTCCTGGACCGGGAGGTCGCCGCCCGCGAGGCCTCCGGCTCCGAGCTGCGGATCCGCGCCGCCGGGTTCCCCGCCCGCAAGACGATCGAGGACTACGTCTTCGACCACCAGCCCGCGCTCAGGCGCGACGCCATCCTTCACCTGGCCGGAGGAGGGTTCCTCTCAGAGGCGGAGAACGTGGTGCTCCTCGGGCCCCCGGGGACCGGGAAGACCCTCGCGATCGCCCTCGGGATCCGCGCCGCCTACCTCGGCCACAGGGTCCTGTTCGCCACCGCGACCGAGTGGGTCACCCGCCTGCAGGGAGCCCACGCCGCGGGCAGGCTCAACGCGGAGCTGGCCAAGCTGCGCCGCTACGGGCTGATCGTGGTGGACGAGGTAGGCTACATCCCCTTCGAGCAGGACGCGGCAAACCTGTTCTTCCAGCTCGTCTCCTCCCGCTACGAGCACTCCTCGCTGATCCTGACCAGCAACCTGCCCTTCGCCCGGTGGGGCGACGTCTTCGGCGACCAGGTCGTCGCCGCGATGATCGACAGGATCGTCCACCACGCCGAGGTCGTCACCCTCAAGGGCTCCTCCTACCGGCTGCGCAACACAGAAATCGAAACCCTGCCTTCAGTCAGGGCAGAGAACACGTCAGACTGAAACCAAACGGCTGCTCACTTCCTCAAGAGCGAAAGAGCGCCATTCCTCAAGAGCGCTGACACCGGACTTGCCGTTCCCAGAGTAGGACCGTGCTGGTCAGCTTGTCGTACTGGTAAGGCTTGTGCTCGTCGGGGGTACCCGAGCGCGCTCCAGAACGGCTCGGCCACTGTGGAGTTCGTCTCGACGATCCCGAGACGAACACGCGTGGCGGTGGACTCTTAGGGCTGGTTCATGCGGTCGCAAATTGCTGGTTGAGCACGTTGCCGAAAGCTTCGGGATCTTCCAGCATCATCATGTGCCCCACGCCCGGAATCACCGTCCATGACGCCGCGCCGGCTCGCGCCCAAGCCGGAACGTCCCAGCCGCTCACGCTCCGCTCACCTGCCACAAGGTGAACCCTGTGGTGATCGAACACTCTTCTCAGCATGGCTTCATACTCAGGAGCAGCTGTGGTCTCGACGATTGCCGCTGCCGACTCCCACACGGTCCGCCAGGGCTGGTAGGCGAGAGCCTGCTCTGCCTTGGCAAGAATCGCCGGGGTGGCGGTAATGCCATCGGCGGCCAGGAACTCCTCAGGTGCAGTCAATCGCTTTTCAATCTCAGCTTGCGCCTGGTCTTCTTCCAGAGCGGCGATCGTTCGCGACCAGAAAGCGTCGGCGAGCGTGAAGTTGCCCTCGACCGTCGTGATCGTCTGCACAAGTTCAGGGGATTCGTCTGCCAGGGCGAATGCGTACACGGCTCCGATGGAGTGCCCGACAAGGTGCACTCGTTGCCCGGGGTGGAGGTCGCGTATGTTGGATCGAAGCGCTTCCACTTGCCCGCTCAGAGAGACTGGTTCGCCGATAAGTCGACCGTAGCCGCAAAGGTCGGGGGCCGAACATACGGCCGGGCTCAGCCGGCGGAACGCAGCGGGATCGTCGAGCGGACCAAAGAGCCCATGAACGAAGACAACCGAAACATCAGAGGTCACCAAGCAATCATGCCCTCCCACGGCGCCACCCGCCTCCAGCTCGTCGCATTCGCCTACGAGCACCAGCTCCTCGGCTGAACGGATAGCAGTTCCGACGAGGGATCGGCCAAAGGGAATTATGGGCCACCAGCAGCTAACACAGTGCGCCGCCACATAGCGATCAATCCACAAAGACTGCCCTCCAAATGGCAGTTCGAGGTATGGAGTGGCGTCCCAGCAGAGGATCGATTCATGAGACCCCTGGGGGAGCGGCTCCGCGCGTCTAGCGGGGGATGGTGTCTGGGGCCCTCCGGCCGTAGAGCTGCAAAGCTCGAATGTGGCTGGCGGAAAGTGTGATTTCTCTCGGGCTCGCGTCTGGGTAGTCCCTCCGAAGCCATTCAGCGAGACCGGTCTTCAGGCCGCCATCGGGGAGGGGTTCCTTGGACTTCTCACCGTTCACATCGCGATAAAGCCCCGGATCTTCGCCGTCGTTCTCGCACCAACCAGTCACAAGGTCTCCGCAGGTTGCGTCGACGAAGTCGGCCACACTTTTGAACCAGCGTCCTTCGCCAGAACTGGGAAGCACGTCTGGAAGCCTGCTTCGGGCTTCCTCGGCCGGATCCACCAGCGTTACGTCGGCAGAGGTGGAGGCACAGGTCGCCAGGAACGTTCTGGTGCCAGCGCCGCTGTGCGGGAACGAATAGCCGATGACGTCGATGGCGGTTGCCTCGCGAAGTGCAAAGGCAGCCCGCCGCCACTGGACCCTCAAAGGCGTGCGGTTGTAGTAGTGGCTTTTGCTGGTGGCGGGCGGGACGACGAACGGGGTGAGGTCCTCATAGAGGCGGGCGGAAATGTGCTGTTCTCGCAGGACGAACCGTTCAGTGGGCGGTGCATCTTCGCCGCTGTGAAGCCAGTTGATCGATCCGTGCAGCTTCAGCAGGGTCGCGGAAGGCCACGTCGTGTCCCCGCCCGAGGGGTACAAGGGCGGATTGAGCGACTTCCGCTGATCCAGGGCTATGCGGTACAGCTCGCCTTCCGTGCGGACCTTGCCGGCCCTTGCAAAGGCGAGTTCAAGGAGAGTGTCGTAGTTGAACGTCAGGATCAGCGCCTGCTCCTGCGTCCACTCCTCTACCAGCCGTTGGAGCCAGACCGGAGTGGTCGCACATGCCCGGTCCTGAGCGCCGGAGATGATGTCGTGGATCGCCCGGACGGCATCGACGAACTGTGCACGATTACGGAGATTTTCGCTGTCCTCCAGCCACGGTTCGTCACCTCCGAGGTGACCCAGCCAAGCTTCGACATCGTCGTTGAACGGCTTCAATGTCTCGTCGTGGAGGCCGAGACGTTCCAATACCATGGGGCCGAGTTCTTTCATGAGGGGCATCTCATCGCTGATCGCCCGTGAGAATCCTGCCCCGAGGAGCACCACCCTTTGCATGTCCCCAGTGTTACGCGGGACGTGTCCACATGGCATCCGCCTCGCCGGCCCGTCATCGGCGACGGCGCGGTGGACGTTTCAATTGTCCAGACGCCATCTGGACAATTGGGCCTGTCCTCTGGTTCTGGCCTCTAGGCTGGCACCATGGCACAGCTCGAGCCCGACTTGTCGTCGGGCTACCGGGGGCGGCCCTCCGTGAGGTCCAAGTCTGTGGTGTACTCGCGGTGATGGGTTTCGAGTTCGCGGCGAGTACGGGCCAGCTCGAGCTCGAGGGCTTCCTCGTCGGGGAGAGCGAGCCTGTACTCGGAGGCGAGCACGGGGTTGGGGAGCCCGTCGAGGGCGTACCGGGCCTCGTCTGCGCCCTTGTCGGCGCACAGGATGAGCCCGACGGGCGGGTTCTCCCCGGGCTTCATCCAGTTCTCGCGGGCGTAGTTCAGGTAGAGGTGCATCTGCCCGGCGTCCTGATAGGAGAAGCGTCCGATCTTGAGGTCGACGAGCAGCAGGCAGCGCAGCGTCCGGTGGTAGAGGACCAGGTCGACTCGGAACCAGGTGTCATCGAGGCGAAGCCTGCGCTGGCGGGCGAGGAAGGCGAAGTCGTCGCCGAGCTCGAGGAGGAACTCGGCCAGATGTGTGATGAGCGCGTCCTCGAGGTCGGTCTCGGAGTACTCGTCTTTCAGGCCGAGGAACTCGAGCACGAACGGCTCTTTGATAGCGTCTTCCGGGGTGACATGATTCGCCGGAGTGGCCTCGGCGCCGCGTTCGAGCATCGAGGCCTTGTCCTTCGAGAGCGCCGTGCGCTCGTAGAACATGGAGTCGATCTGGCGGCCGAGCTGTTGGACGGTCCAGCCGTTGCGCAGTGCCTCGGTCTCGTAGAAGCGGCGAGCCTCCGGAACCTTCACCGACAGCAGCCGGACGTACGCTGACCAGGGCAGCGGGAACCCGTTCGTGGGCAGGTCTCTCGAGCGGGTCAACGCCGGTCCGGCGCCAGGGGTACGGGCAGGGTCGGTGGGAGCCGCGAGGGATTTGCCAGACGGCGTCTGGCAAATCTGGTCGGGTGGCCAGGCGAGGTAGAACTGCCGCATCTGCTGGAGGTTCTGGCGGCTGAAGCCGCGCCCGAAGCGTTTGGTCAGATCGGCTGCGAGTCGTTTCAGGAGCGCTTCGCCATACGCCGCTCGGGCCTGGCCGGCCTGCTCGTCCTCGACGATGCGCCGGCCGACCTGCCAGTAGGTGACCGTCATAACCGCATTGACGCTGCGCGCGGCCGCGGCCCTGGCCCGCTCGAGCAGTTCGACGACGTCGGTCAGGACGGCGTCGTAGCCGTCGATGGGGGCAGGGGAGTCGTTCACAGCGGGTCTGCTTCCAATTGGCTCGGCCTTCTCGGGTTGGCTTCTGAATTCGTGAAACATCCCGCGGCTGGCATCGATGGGCCGACGATCCTGATGCTCGTTGTCGCCGCCTGAATCGTAGCCAAAGACGACCCCCGGAAGACGACAAGGACACTTAAGCTCTGGCGTCAACCGCGCCCAGGAAGCCGATCGCCGCATAGCTGTCAGGCAGGGCTTGGGTCGGAACCGAATACGCCTGAGAAAGGGGCACGCTCCACAGCATGAGTGCTCCGCCGCAGAGGTCGAAATCGACCGGCCCAGCCTCGAGGTGCCCCTAGGTACCCTCCACTTCGGGAGCACGCCTACGATTCAGCCCGCCGGCTGCTCTGTGTGGTACAGCGTCGAGCGGTCGACGCCGAGGTGCCGGGCGCTGACCCTCACGTAGGCCACCGTCTGGGCTGCCGGCTTGCGCCGCATGAACCCTTCTGTACCGCATGCATTGAGGCCGACGTATCCGCCGAGCAGGAAGGTCCTGCGTTGCTGGCTGTTCTCCAAGGAGGCGAGGCTGCGGGGCTTCGCCCGCCAGGAAAGGAGCCCTACGAACAGGGAAAGTTTCGGAAACACCGTTTCTCACCCTCCGGGAAACCGGTGTCTTAAGCCACACCAGACGGGAGTTCTCGCACCAAGTGCAACTCCCGTTGGTTAAGCGCCGATAACAGACCTTACGTCACCATTTAAATCCGTCGTACTTAAATAGTATGTTGGGGGCATGACGACAGACGCTCCCCTGAGCCTGCAGATCCGCGGACACGTCGCCGCGCTCATCGCCGACGGCGAGGAGGGCGCCCGGCTGCCGACCATGGGCGAGCTGCGCCGCCGCTTCGCCGCCTCCACCGGCGCCGTCCAGCAGGCCCTGGAGCCGCTGAAAGCCACCGGGGCCATCACCACGACCCGCGGCCCCCAAGGTGGGCACTTCATCGGCCCAAAGGCCGCTGCCGAGCCCCGGAGCGTCCTGCGCGAGCTCAGGGCCCAGCTCGAGACGGCCTCCGCTGCCCTGCGCACCGCGGCGTCGCTCCTGGGCGAGCTCGAGGACGCACAGTAGCTCGGGCTGCCAGAGCCGCCGCGCCCCGACAGCGCTTGGCTCGGCATGCAGGGCTCCTCATGTTCAATTCGCAGAACCGCGCCCGCCGAGCGGTGATCGCGTCGGGGTGGGCGTACGTATTCGAGACCGTCGTGGCTGCCGTATCGCACTAGTCGTCGCCGTCATTGTCTGTCGCCGAAGCTGCAGTACGATCGCGCTTGCTGTAGTAGCCGTCGAGAATGGGCGAGCGCAGAAATGTGTCGAGCAGCTCGTCGGTCGTTTCCGGAAGCATAAGGATCTTGACGGAGATGGCGATTCGATCCCGGAGGTCCTCGAGCGCGGCGCCCTCAAGCCTCAAAGATTCGGTGCTCGATGCCGCATGAAGGGCCTCCCACAAGGCACCGGTGAACTCCTTGTCTTCGAAGACCAAGTCGGTTTCGACTCGTGGCATCCGCAACGTCATCCACGGCCATATCGCCCATTCCGCCATCCCTGCAAGCAGCCCTCGGCGGGTTTCGCTAGGAACCCATGAACTCTTTTCCGAAAGCAGCCACGGGATGTAGTCGAAATTCTCGAACGCTTTCACAGTAGGACCATTAATGTCGCCTTGGACAAAGTTGCAGGCTATGAGACTCCAGTCGGCCTCGCACCCATCGACGACCCCGCGCAAGGCCACGTCCTCGGCGCATGTCTCCGTGCATGGATTGTGTCGACTCGGACGACGCGTCGATTCGTAGTAGTTCTCGATGGCCTGCTCGAACTCCCCGCCGACGCCACGGATAGCAAGCTGAGGCGCGTAGGCAAGCAAATATCGGAGGTAGAAGGTGTCCGAATGGCATAGATGACGTAGGGCGGGGTGGGCTTCGACGAAGGCGAGTACTTCGCTCGGTGGGGTGACTTGGGTAATCATGTCGACGTCCGCGTCTTCCATCCATTTCATCTGCATGGCCGCCCAAGCCACACGTAGGCCGCGAGCCGACGGTTCCGTCGACTTCGGAGGAAGCGGGAAGCCCCACCGGCCCCACCCCATTGCCTCTTGGAACGTCCCCTCCATGTCGTTCCGCTCGGCGAATGCCACGGTGTCCAACCACCAGTCGTCGGTCACGACAGGCGCCGACTGATCCCACGCGAGCAGCTCGTCGCGTGCTTCGATCAAGGTGGAACCCTTTGGGTGGATGACGCGGACGAGATCGCTCACAAGGGCTGGGATCGAGGATGCGCTATTCAACGCGTTGATATCGGCGAGCGGGGGCGAGTATGCCAGCACATCATCTTTAGTGACGTCGTGCCATATCGGAAGGATGACGCGCTCCTTCCCGCTGTTCTGGCGGGCTACCAGTCCGTTCAGTTCCCATTCAGTCCAGCCCTTGGAGAAGAAGCTCGGAGACAGAACCACGATGCCGAAGCGGGACTGGGCCAGACCTTTGTCGATCGACTGGCGAAGGCTGTCGCCGACGACCATCGAGAACTCGTCGTACCAGACCTCGACGTTCTCGGCCTGAAGCGCCTTCGCCAAGGGGCGGACGAAGTCGTTCTTGTCCTCGCTCGCATGGGAGATGAACACGTCATAGAGCACGAGCCCACCTTATTGATCCCGCGGCACGGTAAGCAGGTTCGCCACAGTCAGTCGAACCTCTCAGTGGCTGTGCTTGGCCTGGGCTCCGTCATTGCGGCGGTTAGCTTCATGGAAGCCGACACCCCACAGGACCTGCTGGGCCCACTGGCCAAGCCGCGGGACGCAGGCGTGGCCCCGACACCGTCGAGATCCTCGACAGCACCGAGATCAGCCACGCGACCCGACCTCGAAGCCGTGCCCAAGCTGTACAGACTCAGCGCCGCGCGCTTCGCCCGACAGCGGACTTGGCGGGAGAAATGGAGGCTGCGAGAAGCTGCTCCCGGACCTGGTGTTCGCTGCCCTCATGGTCCTCGCCCGGATGATGCTCGTCTCAGGGGCACCGCACCCCACCTCGCCGAGGTCAGATTCGGCGCACCCGTGATTGTTGGGCTTGATTGCCGCTGGGCTCACTCAGAGGGGATGCCCAGCGGCAATCAAGCTTTTCCGCGGACGTTCGTCCGCGTATGGTGGATGTGTATTGCCGGTGGAGCGGCGATACACAAGGCGTCTCCTTAGTGTTGGGAGAGGCTTTCGATCATCAGGTCGATCAGCACCTTGGCCAGGTAGTAGAGGACGCTTATCGTCACCTGTTGCCTGGCCTTCTGCTTCTCAGCGTTTGCTTTGCCCAAAACTCTCTCACCCCCTCTCTTGGGCTCGGAGAGAAGTCTGCGCGGCCGGGACGATGAGACGGGGCCGGCATGGCTACGAGCCCTTGCTCGCTGCATCGGCGGCGGCCTCGGCCAGATGCCGAAGCCGCTCGCGATGTGCGGTGGAGTAGACGCCGACTGGTGCCCGATGGACGATCTCACGGCGTCCGGCGGGGTGCTGCGGATCGCTTACCTTCTGGATCTTCTGGCTGATGAGGCCCTCCTTGACCAACTCCAGATAGCCCCGTTCGGCACTTCGCTCGCTAATGCCGTACCAATTCTTGGCACGGGCGACCGGCATGGTGAAAGTGAGCTTGCCCTTCGGATCCTGAGTCTCCTTCAGGATGATCAGCAGCATGGCCTTGGCAGGAAGCGACAGCTTGGTGATAGCGCCGTCGGTCCAGTAGTCGAACGGGACTGTAAAGAAGCCTCTCCCGTTCTCGCTCTTGAGTTCAGGCATCGGCTCTCCGCTGCCATCCTCACGCTTGAGCAAGACAACGGGCTGCTGCTTGGACCCCGACAGCTCGAGGAGGTCCATCTCCTGAAGCTCCCTGAACGCGGTCGATATCGTCCGCACCTTCCACTCCTGGCCGTCCGGGCTCAGAAGCTTTGCCCACGTCACGAGGGGAAGGGGGCTTCCGTCGAGGATGTTAGCCAGTGCGTGCACAGTGAGCAGCAGGTCCAGCGCGCGGGCCTTCTTGGCCGTGACAAGGTGGCCGAGCACCGAACCGCGCGAATCGCCGCCCTGCGGGTAGTCGTCCAACTGGACGAACACCTTTTCGATGCGCGCGTATCCGAGCTTCGCCTTGACGAAGAGTGTCTTTCGGGTCTCACTGGGACTCAGCTCTGCTTCGTCCTCGATGCCCGCGAAGGGGTCAATGTCGTAGTCCACGCCTTGGAGTCTACGAGGTTAGGCGACAGCACCGGCGCTTCCTTGCTCCCTTAACCTGCGTGATTAGGTGCCAACATTTTGAGAATATGCGAGTTCCAATGTGAGCCCAATCTGCGAGACCCCTGCGAGCCCCGTAGCAGGGGGGGTGCGGGGGGGCCAGGCACCTGGCCGGGGCGTGGAACTGTGCCCGTCCGAGCGATGCTGGCGGTTTCCGCGAGCAATTCGGAGATACCGGCTTCCCTGATCGAACGGGCATGGTTCGCTATCCGCTGGTGTGCCCTTGGTGCGAGTGTTCCGTCGATGTTCGTGCGCTCCGCCCTCAACCGCCTTCTGACCTGAAGGCGCACCTGAACGAGTACGCAGAGCGCGCCGCGCGCGAGCACGAGCGCTACACGGTCACGCGCACCCTGCCAGCGCAGGAGCGCGGCGTAGGGGGCTTCGTCGAGGCCGTCCATCCAGCCGATCTGCTTCCCGTTCCATTTGACTGGGGCGGTGAGCCGCGGCGGCGAGAACGACTCGTTGACCTCGAGGGAGACGGTGACCTCGGCCCGACCGAGGGGCATGCGCCCGGTGGTCTCCTCGAAATAGGCCCCGCCGTGGCATCGTGTGCCGGGATGGGCCTCGGGCAGCCTGGCCGCGGCCTGATGCGGACCAAGAGCGGGGGCTGTCGCCTTGACGAGCGGGGCTGCAGCCGCCTTCAGCCTGTCAAGCAATCCCATCGCGGTTCCCTCCCGAGTCTTGGTGGCGTGCGGCCAGCGTAACTCGGCGGACTACTCGACGACCGTGAGACGGACCTTGGTGCAGCCAGGCCACCAACCTGGCGGAGTCGTCGACGAGCTCCGCGCCGAGCGCAGCGCCGACGCGCCCCTCTCCGCCCCGCAGGCCCGCGCGGAGCGCATCGCGCAGCGTCCGCCGGCCCGCAACGCCCCCGAACACGCCGCCGGAGAGCACAGCGAAGCCGTCAGGACCGCCCTCGAGAAGATAAAAGCTAAGCGGGACGCCGAACAGGCGGCAGGAGAAGAGGCCGCTCGCGACCTCGACGATCAGACCCGCCGCCGCGATCGCGGCGGCCCGGGCATCGGCCACTGACCCGCTGAAATGCTCGTCCTGCGGCGAACCACTTGCCGGCTGGAGCGTGGCGTACGCGTTCCTGCTCAGTTTCCGCTGTCACCTGTAGATGTTCGTTGCCGCTGCGATGTTCCACGGCGAATCACTCAGTGAATCTAGATGCCGCTAACGAGTACTGGAGTCTTTTCCGATGCCATAACCTGAAACTTTTCCCAGTGGAGAGCTTTTTTCGTGGAGAATGTCGCTGTGGGATAACTGGACTCGTGTGAATCTATGGTCGCTTTTAATGTGTGTGTCTATGCGGATGTAAAGATGTAGGCCTTTAAGGCGGGTCTCTAACATTGGCGTTGAATCATTGCGATCGAGAGTTCGGATCTCTCTGTGCCCCACAAGAGTGGCTGTCAGACCTGACTGGAACCACGGAACTTCCGCTTGATTCCGGGGTTTTTGGCCAAGTCGGACCCGTGCTGGTCGGCCGCCGTGCCGCCGCCTCTCAAGCCGGACGCGCGACACGGGGACCGGGTCGCCAATTTGTCATTGCAGAAATGCGGGGAGGGGCGGTACCCTCGAATTCATCAGCCTTGAAATGGCTGAGGGTCCGCGGCAACGGACCCTCAGAATTCGGGGCTGGTACCCCGGCGGAAGGCAGGCGACCATGCGCTGACCATCTCGACAGGTCTCAGCGTATGCTCGCCCGGCCCGCCAAGCAAGGGGCATGGGCCGCGCCTTCCATGCTCCGCTTGGGAAGGAAGGAGGGGCGATGAAGCGTATCCGTCTGCTCCAGCTGTGGGTGAGCGTGCTCTCGCTCGCCCTCGGCTTGGTGCGCCTCTTGTCGCAGTGGCACTAGGCCCCTGCAGCGCCGGGCGGGGCTCCCTTCTCAGAGCCCGGCCCGGCCCACTGTGCGGCCCCGCCCGTGCCGACCCATCCCCGTAGACTCGACGGGAGCAGGCGGCAGAAGAGGGGGCAAACGCGATGGGGATGCACGGTTTCGGGCTCACGGATGACAGGCTCCGGACCCTGTACAGGACGGTCCCGGGCCCGGTGGCCTTCATCGACGAGAGCATGCGCACCCCGAACGACCTCGGCGAGCGGCCCTTCTACCTCATGAGCGGTGTTATCGTCGATCGCGAGCAGGGCTCGATCGTCCGCGATGTGCTCATGGACATCCCGGGGTCGCGCTACTGGCACACCTACGAGGCCTACAAGAGCCCCGCAGGCCAGCGGCTCATCGCCGAGATGATCAAGTACATCGGCCAGGCCGTCGAGTTCAACATCGTCACTGTCCAGGCAACGATCGACCGCTCCGACCGCACGCTCGAGCGGGCGCGGAAGGAATGCCTCACCGCCCTCGCCTCCGAGCTCACCCGCGGGACGGGCCCCAACGCGGTCCGCCTCCTCGTCATGGAATCACGCAACAGAGAGCACTACCCCAAGGGCGATGCCCACGACAAAGACACGGTCAGAGCGCTCAGGGCTGCGGGGTCGCTGCCGCGCGAGGTGACCACGCATCACACGTCCTCGGGCAAGGAACCGCTGCTGTGGACGGCAGATCTGGTCTCCTGGGCGCTGCGGCGCCGTCTCGCGGTCGACGACCGCGCGTGGTTCGCTCCCGTGGAGGACGTGACCACGGTGCTGCGCGTCGACGGGGCGGACATGGCCGTTAAACGAAGCAACCCCCATCGGCGTCAGCCAAGTCCGGGGGTCCAACCGGCTGTCTCCCATGAATCCGACCGCAGCCGGGAGAGAGGGCCAGTTGTTGCTTCACGGCCCAATATACACTTCGGCCGAACCGAGGGTGAATACCTCGCCGCCCTCCGCCGAGCCCCCGCCCCCGAGCACGGACGCACCGAGCGCGAGGTCGCCCTCGCTGTCGGCACCGGCGATCCCGCCCGGTTCGTCGCCGCCACCCGCGAGTACCTCCAGCGCCCGGACCAAGGCAGCCCCGCAGCCGAGGCCGTGATCGCCCAGGCCGCCGACCATATGCTCGGAGCCGACAACGCCAAGAAGGTCCGCGACGCGCTCGAACGACTCCGCGCCTCCCGCGACCCCGAGGATGACCCGACCGGCTACGACGGACCGGCGGCGCCGGGGCGCACACGCGGCATGGGGCGATAGCCCTTCCCCCGCGACGCACCGACGCCCAGCACCAGCGAGGTGCCGGGCGTCGTTCTCCGGCAGAGAGCCATCTGCCAGCCGATGGGCGTGCGCCTGCGAGGCTACAAGGGACGCCAGTCCAGGGTGGTGTCTGAGCGTGGAGCGGCCGTGCAGGGTCGCCGTCGCGAACACGCACAGCCCTGCCCCGTCGTAGCCATGGAGGCGCAGCGGCTCGGCGTCGTGGAATTCGAGGATGAGCGTCGATCCCGCCGGGTCGGGATGCGAGGCGATCACTCCCCGGTACCAGAAGCTGAGCCAGCCCCCGACGGTCCGGCACATGATCCGCCGGTCCGTCACGAGAGTGCGCACGGTCTGGTTCTCGCGCCACATCGGCTGTGCGGCCTCCAGCGCCGAGGAGCGGCTGACGGCGTTGCCGATCGCGGAGCCGATCATCGCCCCGACGACGAACGAGGGCCGCCCGAACGCGACCGTCGACGTCTGCGTGTACACCGCGTCTGTGCCGTACCAGCGCCCCTACTGCATCGGCGCCTCCATCAGCAGCACCTCGTCGGGCTCGAGCATGACGTCCCACGTGTTCAGCCGCACGGGCTGGGCCCCGTCCGCGAGCCGGTCCCGCAGGGTCATCGCCCGTTCGATCCCGCCCCGATACGTCGGCGACTGCGGCCTTGTGCTTCTCGGCCTTGGTGTGCCAGCCGAGCCGCCTGCGGAGCATCCTGAGGGCGATGACGACGTGCGCGAGCATCCACACCGCGAAGACGGCCATGACGGCGAACGCCGCCAGTCCCACGAACGCCAGCCCTGCCTGGTCCCGATGGTCCTGCCAGTACGACGCCGCGAGCACGAGGGCGGTGCCGCCCGCCGCCACCACAGCGGCGGGCCACAGGAACCATGCGAGGAACCGCGCCACGCGCAGAGCCCGGGCCGCTGTCATCCCGCTCACGCCCGGCCTCCGGCCCCGTGCCGGTGCTGCCGGTCCTCGAACCGCTCGACCGCAGCGAGCAGATGCGGGGCCGAGCGCGTGACGGCACGGTTCACCGGGTGGCCCTCCGGATACCTGGAAAGGATCTCTGCTATCCGGTCTACGGCGTCGACGGCTTCGCCGGCCGGGGAGGTGGTCAGGTCCGAGTAGGTGATCAGGTCGAGCAGGCTGTCCTCGGGCTGGGAGAAGGCGGCGAGCTCGGCGGCCAGGCCCCGTTCTTCGGCCTCGAACAGTGCGCCCGTGTGGTGTGCGATGAGCGACACGACCGTGGCGGGGAACCCGGCTGTCTGCGCGTGGGCGGCGCCGTCGACCGGGTGGAAGCCCGTGCGCGCGATCACGGCGGCGTAGCCGATGTCGTGCAGCCAGGCCGAGGCGACAAGGGCGTCGGCATCCTCGCGGGACAGGCCGCATCCCTTCGCCGCGGCCGCGGCTGCGGCCGCGACGCCGGCCACATGCGCCCGACGCCGCGGAAGATCGTCGAGCATCTCCAGCGCCGTCCGCCTGGCCCGGTCCGTGAGCGTTTCCATCGTTTCTTCCCTCCGAGGAAGCTGGGGTTGGGCCCGGGGCCGCAGGGGAGGCATGGGCAATGCGGTCTGCGGCCCCGGGGGTCAGAAGGAGCCAGAGGCGGGCTGTCTCATCGTCTGCTGAATGCGTAGCCGATTCCGATCGCGGCGACGGCGGCGACGAGGATCAGGAAGCCTCCGGCTGTGATCCCAAGCGAAGCGGCCGAGCGGGTCACCCATTCGTTGATGCCCCCGCAGACCAGGAACCCGCCGAGCAGGCCGCTCGGGATCCCGACGGCCAGCCGGCGCGCCCAGCCGTACAGCTCTCCGGTCAGGATGCCGATGTTGATCGCCAGGGCCAGGGCGAACCCGGCGTAGAGGAAGAAGAGCTGCCACACGACATCGCCGGAGGGGGCATGGCGGAACATCTGCATCGAGGCCACGATCACGAACACGAACCCGCCGGCCGCCACGAGATATGCCACGCCTTCCGGTCCCTCGATATAGAGGCGGCGCCCGAGTGCCCTTCCGATCCACGGCAGCGCAATCACGCCCGCCATCGCGATGGAGGCCCAGGTCCACCATCCCGCCCAGGCATCGGCGTTCCAGTCGGTGGCGTAGCCGATCTCCGGATGGCCGAGAACTGCCGGCAGTGCTGTCATCATCTTCCTCTGTCCTTCCCTTGGACCGGGTCAGTGGCCTTGCTTGACGGGCGGCTGGATCGCGGTGACGAGCCATGAGCCGTCGGGCTGGCGGTGCACGCTCAGCTGCCACGGCCCGTCGGAGGTCCCGACGAGCACGACGGCGTTGTAGGGGTCGGAGTCGCTGGCCTGGAGCGTGCCGGACGGGGCCGGGGAGCCGGTCGTCAGGTAGGCGGTGTCGACGCCGGCGAGGATGCCGCGCAGCTCGAGCGAGGAATAGGGGCCGAGGGCGTTCGACCATGCCGGCTGCGGTGTGCCGGGGCGCGCGTAGGAGCCCATGAACTTCACTGCGACCGTGGTCGCGGCCGCGCGGGACTGGGGCGACCACGCGGCGGCTGCGGGGGCCCCGTTGGGATCGGCCGGGGCCTGCGGCCCGGTCCCCCACGTCGGCGGCAGCGTCGATGAGGGCGTCGGCGCGGCCGCAGATGCCGACGAGGGGCTCATGCCCGCCGACGTCGGTGCGGGCGGGGCCGACGGCATCGGGCCGGGGTCGGAAGCCTGGGATGCGGCCGCGCAGCCGGCGAGGACCGTAGCCGCTGCGGCGAGGACGGCCAGTCGGGCCGGGAGTGAGCGGGCAGAGGAAGTCATCGGTCTCTCCTACATCGGGTCCATGACGACAGGCACGTGCGGGTTCGGGCCCCATCCCATGAGCGCCGAGATCACCGCGAGGGCGCCCAGCGCCAGGAGGACCGCTCCGAACCAGATGGGGAACTGCCTCTCGAGTCGGGGATGGTCGGGGTGCTCGGGGTCTACGAGCACGCTGAGGAACCTTCCGATTCGGCTCGTGAAGAGGGCTGTCGGCGGCATGGTGGTCAGCCTTTCTGGGGCACGTAGAGGAACGCGCTCGGGACCGTGTCCTTGACGGTGCGCGTGTAGTACTTGTGGTCGTCGGGGGCTGGGTTGCCGTTGTAGCCTTCCTCGACGTAGGTCCCGTCTCCGTTGAGGGCCTTGACGACGGCTACGTGCCCGTACACGGAGTCGGCGCCGCCGACGCCGGGGGCGTAGTAGACGACGGCGCCGGGCTTGGGCGTGTTCCCGGTGGGCCAGCCCTTGACCTGCCAGCCGGTCAGCCACGAGTAGGCGGGGCTCGTGGCCGTGGCCGGAGTGTTCGCCGATCCGAGGAGGTGCCCGTCGCCGCGGAAGGTGGCGTTGGTGGCCTTGAAGTCGCCGTTCTTGCCGCCGAGCTCCTGGTTCACGCGCCAGAGCGCGAAGTCCACGCACTCGCGGGAGTACATCCCCAGCGGGGAGGGCGCGCCGACCGGGGCCCACGCCCACGGCAGGTCGTTGCCGTCGCCGGCGGCCCCTGCCTGCGCGCAGGCGCCCTGCGCGGGCGGGGCGGCGCTGGAGCTCGAGGGCGAGGCGGCGCCCTGGGCGGCGGCGTACTTGGCGGAGTTCGCGAGGATCTTGGACACGTAGGCCTGGGTCTCGGCGTACGGGGGGATGCCGTGGAAGATCTGCACGGCCCCGATGCCGGCGTTGTGGCCGGCCAGTGCCAGGGCGAGCGGGTCGGTGCCGGACTTCGCGGCGATGGCCTGGGCCTGCCGGTACAGCTCGCCCATGTACCTCCCCTGCGCGGCGATCGCCGCGAGCGGGTCCTCGATGTCCTTCCCGCCTCCGTAGGCCTCCCATGTGCCGGGCATGAACTGCGCGAGCCCGCGCGCCCCGGCGGGGCTGGCTGCGCGAGGGTTCCACCCGGACTCGGCCTCGAGCTGCGCGGCGAGGACGGACGCGGGGATCCCCGAGGCCTGGGCGGCCTGGGCGACGGCGGGCCCCCACCCGTTGGGCACGGTGCCGTCCTTGATGCCCGGCCCGGCGGCCCCGCAGGCGGCCTGGGCTGGCGGGGTCCCGCCGCCAAACAGGAGCCCGACGGAGACGAGGGCGACGGTCAGGGCCGCGGGCAGGGCGGGGATGAGGAGGAGCCAGAGCCATCTACGCATCGGTGCCGGGTCCCTCGAGCTGATCGCGGAGGAAGTCGTCGAACTCGGCCGAGCCGGCGGTGAGCTTGCGTGTGCCCTCGGGCCCGTGGTGCCCGTCGCGCTGGCGGCAATTCGTGAACGTGTCACGTTCGGCGATCTTGCCCATGGTGGGCCACAGCACGCGGTGGAACCAGTCGGCAGGGGCGAAGGAGGGCTTGTGGGACTTGGGGCGGTAGGCGGCCGCGTGGGCGACCATGACGGCGGTGAGCTGCTCGACGACGTCGGGGTGCCGGTACCAGCACGGCTCGATCCACATGTCCGGGTTCGAGGAGTGCGAGAGGATGCGGTTCTGCAGCCAGGCGACGAAGTCGTCCAGCTCCGCCCACAGCTCGGCCCGCTGGGCTGCGTCGAGCTCGCGCCAGTGCCACGGCCCGCCGGCCGGGTAGTCGGCCAGCTCCGCGGCCAGGCCCAGCGCGAGCTCCTCGAGCTCTCCGAGGCGGTTCAGGATCTCCGGTACCCTCTCGGCGCCCGGAGCCGAGGGCGGCGCGTGCGGGGATTCGTCGGGGGCGCTCACGCGGCTTCCCCGGCGAGCTGCTCGGCCTCGTCCTCTGCGGCCGCGGCTTCTTCGGCCTCGGCACGGGTGAGGCCTTCGCGCTCGAGGCACCATTCCCTCGAGGCGCGGAAGTCGGCCGCGTCCGGGCGCTCCCACCACGGCACGACGTCGACGACGGCCTCGATCTCGCGGTACATGAGCAGCACCTTCCCGCGCGGGAGCTTGCGGATCTCATCGACCCGCATCTTCCGGTCCAGCTGCATCTGGGCGGTGGTGTTCAGCGTGGGGAGGCCGTCGTTCCCGCGCGAGCTCGAGGTCGAGACGTGCTCGACCCAGTGCTGGCCGATCAGGGCGGAGATCTTCTCGAGGAACTTCTCGTCGCTGATGCCGCCGAAGATGGTCTTCGCCCCGGCCGCGTCGAAGATCTCCTCGCCCTCGTTCCCCCACCGGGACTCGACCTGCGACGGGGACTGGAAGAACGCCTGGGTGTGGATGCCGTTGCCGCCGCCCTCGGTCATCAGGGACGGAAGCGAAGGCAGCGGGCAGGTGTTCGCGGCCTCGTCCAGGACCACGGACAGGTGGGTGTCGAGCCGGCCGGTGAGGGTCCGGCCCGAGCGGCGGATCGCGTGCTGGTTGATCCGCTCGACGAGCGCGGTCGCGATCGGGGCCGTCGAGGCGGTCATCGACTTGCGCACGATGCAGTACAGCGTGTTCGGGGCGTCGGTGAAGGCCTCGATGTCGATTCCGGGGTCGTCCTCGGCGGCGCAGAGCTGGGAGAGGACTTCCTCCTTGAGCATCGGGGCGATGATGGTGGCCAGCGTTGTGCGGGTGTTGCCGATGGTGTCGGGGTTGTCCTGGCGGCACCACTGGTCCAGGGCGGCCGCCCACGGGCGCACGTTGGGCGACTTGTCCCGGATGATGTTCGCGGGCTCGTTGTCCCTGAAGTTCTGGCTCCACGCGACGACGTCGCGCATCGACCCGCCCTTGAGGGCGGCAGCGTGCAGGAAGCCCTGAAGGATCGTGATGCACCCGGTGCGGAAGTAGCGTTCCGTGCCGTCCATGTCGCCCATGCCCTTGCCGGGCTTGGCGTTGACCATGGCTGCGGCCATCTCCTCGGCGACCTGCGAGTCCTCGCACCCGGCCACCATGTCCCAGCGCAGCTTCTCGGGCCACTGGGAGAGCCCGTCGAAGTCGGCCACGTACACCGTGCCGCCTTCGATCGCGGAGCGGATCCCGGCGGTGACGCGCAGCACGTCGGGGCGGGTGCTGGTGGTGATCACGGCGCCGGGGGCGTCGGCGACCATGCCGGCTGCCATGAACGCGGTCTTGCCCCACCTCGGCGGTGCGATGGTGCACCCGGTGTCCTCGGTCCGGACCGCGATGGGAACCCCGCCCTGCCGGTACGCGGCCGGGGCGAGGGTCGGGTCCTCGCCGCCGATGATGCGCTCGTTCATCTGCTTGGCGGTGGAGAGCCCGTGCTCGCCCTCCCCCTTGGCGCTGCGGCCCCGGAGGCGCTTGGCGAGGATGATCCAGCCCAGGTACGCCCCGTACAGGGCCGCCAGGAGCAGGGCGAACACGGCCACGGGCCAGCCCCAGTCCCCGGCAGGGTGGCCGTTCACGGCCACGGGGGAGGCGGGCTTGCCCGCCACCGGGAACAGGATCCCGATCGTGCCGTACAGGAGGGCGTTCAAGGTCGCCTGGGGCTGGCTGAACGGCAGCCCGGTCGTCGCTGCCAGGGAGGCATGCCAGAGCAGGGCCACGGCCGCGACCCATGCCCACATCCTGACCTTGGCCCAGAAGGAGCCGCCTCCCTTGTGCGGCGCGGCCTCGATCCGTTCCGGCATGATGTTCCCCCTGCTCGTTTCGTGGTTCAGCTTGCGTAGAGGTCTTCGGCGAGCTCGCGCAGCGCCGAGTCGGTGTCCGTCATCGCGATCTCCCAGGAGGAGCGGATGTGCTCGATCTCGAACTCGGGCACGGCCGGGTCGGCGCCCTTGAAGAAGTGGTGCCCGTTCGGCAGGGTCATGATCTCCGGCCCGGTTTCGGGGTTGAGCCCGAAGGTGCGCACGCACCACTCGGCTGCCTCGGGGCGGGTCTGGCGGAAGACGTGCACAGTCTGGGCCTCCTCGATCACTGCCATGCCCGGTGATCCCGGGGCCACGTCGGTGTTGCCCTTGTGGATGTTGTAGATGTTCGAGATGCCCAGGCCGCGGGAGAGCTTGATGTTCGAGCGCTGCATCTCGGCCATTGCGGTGCCCAGGATGTGCCCGGCCTCCTCGATGACCACGTTCGTGCGGATGCCGCGGTCCCGGCGCACGCGCCCGAGCAGCCACATGTTCCCCAGGCCCATGACCATCGGGATGCCAGGGCCGGTGTCGGGCAGCTGGGAGATGTCGAAGCTGGTCAGCCTCGCGTTCAGCTTCACCTCGGGGGAGGTCTCGCCCTCGAAGATCGGCCCGTAGGTGTCCAGGAGCTCGTCGAAGACGTACCGCATCTCCATCCCGGCCTCGTGCAGCCGGTCGACCTCCCTGCCCATGACCCCGGCCAGGGAGGGGTCGGCGGTGTCGATGAGGCCGAGCCGGTCGTGCAGGTCCGCCGTCGTGGGGGTCCGCCCGCCCTCGAGGTCGCGCATCATCGCCCGGTACGCCATGCGCAGGGCCTTGCGCTCACGGGCGGTGGTCTGGGCCCCGTTGCGCATCAGGGGCGGGATCGTGGCCAGGTACACGAGCGTGTTGGAGTGGCCCGTGTCGTTGGACCCGGCGATCGCAGGGTCCATGATGTTCAGCTTCACCCCGGAGCCGTCGAGCGCGAACCGGATCGGCTCGCCGCCGTAGAACCGCACGATCGGGGCGTACTCGCCCTCCCCGCGCTCGTTCTTCTTATCGAACACGACCGCGCGGCGGTTGCGCAGGATCAGCGGGCGCAGCACGTACACGCACTTGGTGTAGGAGGACTTGCCCGCGCCGACGTCGCCCACCTCGAGCACGTTCGTCGAGGTCACCCTTCGCGGGGTCGCGTTGTAGTCCGTCACGGGATCCTTGGACACCGCCGTCTGGGACAGCACGTCGCGGCCCGCAGCGACGCCGTCGACCCCGGTCGGGGCCGCGATCAGGGCCGTGTTGAGGATCTCCGCCTGCCGGGTCGTCGACGGCGCGCCCACAGCAATGGGCGCGTACAGCCCGCGCCGGGCTGCGCGCCGGTCTGTGCGCAGACCGGATCCCTCCGCCTCGAACGGGCTCCACTCCCCCACCTCGGTGCCGCCGGCGTTCGCGGTGGCGATCTCGGCTTCGGTGGGGGCCGCGAAGACCTTCAGCAGCGGCACGCGGCGGACCCAGGAGCCCTTTGCTCCCGCTTCGTCGACCACGACCTCCTGCGCCGCTTCGGGGATGCCCGGGACGTATTCGGGTTCGCGGATCGCCTCGTCGGCGACGTCCTGGACCGTCCGGCTCATGCGACCTTCTCCTCTTTATCGGCTTTGCCTGCCAGGCGTCCCAGCAGCCGGGCCCCCATCGTCGGGGTGGCCGGGGCGAGGCCCCGGAAGATCGGCCACGTCGTGCCCGATGCGGAGGACTGGAAGGTGTCCAGCCACTCGAGCTTCTGGATCCCGGCCGAGGTGCTCGCGGTCTGCTCGAGCCGAGCGGCCGCGTTCGTCAGCTCGCGCTGGGTCTGGGCCGAGACCGTGATGTAGCCGACCCAGTTGCTGCCGTGGACCCCCGTGCCCGGCTCGAGGTCCGCCGCGCGGGCCTTGGCTGCGCGGAGCGCGACGTCGGTCTCGGCATCCACCAGCTGCCCCTTCCTCGCCTTCGCCATCGCGCTGGCGGTGTCCCGCACGACGTCCTTGGCCGCGAGCTGCCGGGCCGAGGGCGCCGGGACTACCTCGATCTGGAACGAGAGCGTCCTTGCCCCGTCCCCGCCGGCCAGCAGCAGCGACAGGAGCCAGTACGGGGTCCTCTCCCCCGTCTCGACGTTGTCCGCAGAGATCCGAGCCGTCCGGTGCCCCCATACCGCGTCCGTGCCGGTGATCGGGTCCACGCCCTGGCACCAGTGCCCGTTCCATTCGTCCCACGACGGCACGCCCATGTGCCTCGGGTCGACGTCGGCGACCATCAGCGGGGGCCGCGACGGGTTCTGCTGGTGCAGGATCATCGCCACAACAGCGCGGGCGGTGAGCGGCTTGACCCGCCCATAGCGCGCGGCACGGTAGGAGGCGGCGATCTTGGCGATCTCCTGCTCCATCAGAGCCCTCCACCCGTCCCGGCCCGGGCCGTAGAGGGCGGCCTTGGACTTGAACTCCTCGGTCAGGGGCCAGCGGCCGACGGCGATGTGCTTCTGGACGAACGTCCCCTTGCCCGTGCGGGCCAGGACCTCCTGATACGAGGCCACGGCCTCGTCGGGGGCGTCCGCGGCCATGTGCTCCTGCACCCACCGCTCGTTCAGGGCCAGATCAGGAGGGAGCACCCGGGTCAGGGACTGCACCCCGCGCACCAGCGAATCGGCGGGGGCGCACGATGCCAGAAGAGATCCGAAGCCGGCCTGGGCGGAGTTCTGCACCCGCTGGGACTCGGCCCCGCGCAGCTGCCCGTCCAGCTCGAACGCTACCGAGAGATACGCCTGCTCGCCCTCCGGGGAGTGCCAGGCGACCCCGGGGTGCCCGGTGCGGGAGTCGAGCCATCCCATCCCGTCCGCCCCGTCCGGACGGGAGCGGACCGCGGCGAGGACCCTGGCCGCGGTCCGCTTGCCATTCGCCGCCGCTGCCTCGGCCTGCGCCGCGGCCCACGTCTCGGGCGTGTAGGGGACGAACCGGTCCCAGCCGGCCTTGCGGCGGCGGCGCCACCGGGACCGCTTCTCCCTGCGCTCGAGCACCGAGCCGCGGTGCGTGCTCAGGTTGCCCACGATCACGACGAGGGAGGCCAGCACGCCGGCCGTGAGCGCGATCGCGCCGCCGCCGAACATCATCCACACGACCGTGACGCCCGCGCAGACGAGCAGGGCCCTGGTCTGGGACTTCGAGCTGCGCCCGCCCCAGAAGGACCGGTGCGCGGACTCGCCTCCGATGAATCGGGTTGCCATGTCTCCCCTCCTGCTGCCTAGCCCTCGTCGTCCATCGCGTTGGCCGCGTGCTTCCCGCCGGACTCGCTCATGCGCGCGGCGAACTTCGCGGTCTCGACGCTGAACTGCGCGGCCTTCGCCGCCGCCGCCAGACCGGCCCCGGCGATCATCGTCGGGACGCCGATCGCGGCGCCTACACCCGTCGAGCTCTCCGCCGCGCCTGCGGCCTCCGCACCGGCAGCAGCCCCCTCGACGCCCCCGGCAGCGCCCTCGGCGGCGCCTCCGGCGCCCTCGGCCGCACTGGCTGGCCCCCCGCCCGCACCTTGGCCCTTGCCCGCGGGGCCGGAGGGCTGGGCGCTGCGGAGGTCCTTGAGCTTGCGCATGAGCGAGCCGTCCGTCTGCTGCTCCATCGGCCCGCCCGGCGAGGACGACGTCTGCGACGGCTCCTCCCCGGACGTGGAGGAGTCCGACTGGTCGCCCTGACGGCCGCGGTTGAGGTTCTTGACGTCCTTCAGGTCTCCCGGCCCATGCTCCTTCCTGCCCGGGGCGTTCACCGAGGCGCCCTGCTGGCCCGCGCTGTTGGGCAGGACCGGGGCGAACGAGAAGACCGCGAAGGGCGCGAGCCCGGCAAGGGCCATCGCGCAGAACGAGACCAGGAGCTGGACCAGCGTCTGCATTCCCCCCTGCCACTTCATCCATGCCGCCGACTCCGCGACCATCGTGTACGCGACGCCGAGCATGAAGAACAGCAGCGGATGCGAGGCCAGAATCCCGATCCACACGGCCGGGAGGCGCTTGGCCAGCTGAACGAACCGGCCCGACCGGTCCGCGATATAGGTGAACCACGCGATGCCCATCGGGATCAGGACCCCCGAGAAGTACAGGGTCACCAGCATCACCACGAGCATCAGCAGCACGATCACCAGCCCGACGATCATCGCCGCCATCAGCAGGATGCCCACGATGACTCCGCCCGGGACCGCCCCGGGGTCCGTCTGCATCAGCTTCACCAGCGTGTCCAGCATCGTCTGGGCCGAAGTGCCGATGCCCCATGCGATCAGGCTCTCGGACAAAGACCCGAAGACCTTCACGAGCGTGATCCCGATTAGCGGGCCGAAAGCGGCCCCGCCGAAGAACAGGCCCGTGCGCGTCGTGAGCGCCTCGAGGAACTCCTCGCCCGCCACATGCCCGCGCGAGACCGCGACCATGTTCGCGATCTGGATGAACCCCCACAAGATGATCGCGGCCGCGAAGCTGACCGCGTACGCCTTCAGGAACCAGTCCTGACTCAGATCAGGCTCGGTGGCCTTCACCAGCGCCGGCAGGATGTCCTTCGCCAGCCCGACCGCGCCATCCCGGGTCGCACGGAAGATCGCCCCCAACGGGTCCGAGCCGAAGTTGTACACATTCTGGGCCGTGTCCGCGGCCTTCGCCGCGCCCTCGGCCGCCGACTTCGCAACACCCCCGATCGTTCCGGGAGCAGTCAGCACATCACCAACACCCTTGGCGGCTTTCTGCGCGTTGTCCCACGCAGATCCGAGGAAGTCCCCGATCGGGTTCCCGTCATCGGCACGGACAATGAGCTGGATCATTGGCTAGCACCCCCCGGCGAACGGCGTTCCGGACTTGAATGTCATGGTTACGTCTTGTGCCTGGTCGTTGTTCTTGAGCTTCCACATGCCGCCCTCCCACACCAGGTCGAAGGTCATTGCGGCGGTGTCGCTGTCGGCGCGCTGGCCGTTGTAGACGGCCGAGCCGCCCACGCTGACCCGCACCTCGTCCGCCGTCGCCGAAGCGATCAGGTACTTCCCGTTCACGAACGAAGTCCTGCCAGTCTTAAGGCCGGCTGGGAAGGTCGCGGATGCCAGCTGCCGGGGCTGGTCGAGAAGGTCCGACGCAGCGTTGGAGGACTGGAGCGTCTTCATCGCCTCTGTCCCCTCGGCGGCGGGGATGCGCGGTATCTGCGTCATCCAGGCGAAGATCACCGCGGCGAAGGCGGTGGCTCCCTGCTGGGTGTGCGGCGCAGTGCGCTGCGCCGTGAGCATGGCCGCGGTCGTCACGTCAGTGCCCGCAAGGCACCCGTTCACACCCCCGACCTCGGCCTGCCCCACCGGCTGCGTGGACGTGGGCTGCGCTGTCGGGCGCTGCGGCCCGAACAGGGCAGCGGCCCCCGCGATGGCCGCGACGACTGCCACGCACAACAGCAGCACGACACCAGCCCACAGCAGCCGCCTCCTCCGGGGCGGTTCGGGCTCCCGCGGGGGTCCGGGCAAGATCGTGCTCATACGCTCCTCTTTCTGCTCGACGGACTCAGCGGCGGCTTTCTCCTTCATGCCGTGTCCCCTTCCCCGGAACCGGCGCACCAGCGGGCCGAGGCCTTCAACTCAGCAGGGGTGCGGCGGACATGGCCCTCGTCCGCCGCACCCTCCTGCCATTCCTCCGTCTCAGCCATCGGCTCGCCTTCCCGCGTCAGCCGGCCACGGCCAGGATCGCGCCGATGATCACGCCGAGGCCCGCGAGGCAGGCCAGCCCGATGCCGGCGCCCTGGGCCTTCTTCCGGCCCTCCTCATGCGCCCGCGGGTTGTTGCCGTCGGCCTTGGCCATCGAGGTCAGCCCGATCACCAGGTACACCGCGGCTATGATGATCGCGATGGCCCACAGGCCGGCGAAGAGCTTCTTCCACCACGCGTCGAACGCGACGCCGAACACGCTGAAGTTCGGCACCAGGCCGTCGAACGGGTTCTGGATCGCTGCCGGGGCGCGGCCCGCAACAGCCTCGGCCCCCACGTGGACCGCAACGGCCGCATGTGCGGCAACACTCTCGAACATCATTTCTCCCCTTCCGTCGTCTCCTGGAACCAGCCGGCGACCGTGGCGCTCAGGGCCTCCCGGTCGGCCGCAGCCGAGGGGTGGCCTCCGGGCCACGCCGTGTTGCTTCGGCGGGGCGGCGCGACGTAAACGCTCACCGCGCTGCCTCGAGTGCTGCCACGCGCCGGTTGATCTGCTCGATGACCTTCGCCGCCACGGTGGTGAGCGCGTCCTGCGTCGCCGGCGCCAGCTTCCCGAGCGTGATCGCCGCGCGCTCGGCGATATGCGGATCGAACGGAACATCGAAGAAGCGGGACTCCGGGACTCCGGCGGCGAGGATCGACTCCTTCATGTCGTGGTGCTCGGGACGCGAGTCGTTCAGGCGCACGACCACGGCTTCGGCTGCGAGCTGGGCCGCGGCCCCTCCCTGGTCCTCGAGGAAGTTCAGCAGCTCGATCGCGTCCGAGACCGAATCCCAGGCATTCATCGTCGGGATGACCAACACGTCGGCCAGCTCGACTGCGGCCGAGAACGGCCCCGAGGAATACTGGTTGCCCGTGTCCATGACCTGGATCGTGAAATGCTCCCCGACCACGCTGGAGACCTTGAGCACGTCTTCGCGGGTCAAGGGCTCCCGCCACTTGGCCGTCGAGCCGATCACCGATGCGAAAGACGTCTGGGTGACCGCGTACCCGCGCAGCTGCGCCTGCGTCGTCACCGAATCGATGTTCCGCGCGAGCTCGCCAATGCCGAGCATCGGCTCGCCCTCCGACCGCCACGCCAGCTGGCCCCGGTCGTCGGAGAACTCGGTGATCGCGACCGAGCCCCCGCGGATCGCCGCGAGAGTGCCGCCGAGCGTGATGCACGTCGGGGTCTTCCCGGCGGTGCCCTTCTTGTTCGCCACAAGCACGCGCACCGCGCGCGTCCAGGACGCCTGCCGGATCAGCGCCCGGCACCGCTCGAGCTGCGTCTCTGCCTCGGCCGAGGCCCGCCGCCTCTCAAGCTCTGCCGGACCCGGGGCGAGCCTGAAGCCCAGGCTGTTCAGGAACGCCCGGAAGCCCTCCCTCGCCGGCTCGTCCGACACCAGCGCGACAGGCGCAGGCTCGGCCAGGACCGGGGCCGCCGCCCGCTGCCTGCGCGACGGCGGCGCGACCGGCGCCGGATCCGGCTCCACGATCGCGGCCGGGTGGAGCTCACGCACCGTCCCCTCATGATGAGGCAACTCCGCCGTCGACGGAGGACCGGACGCCTCCCGCTCGATGTAGAGGTCCGAGCGCCTCGCGCCCTCGAACCGACCCTGCTCTGACATGCCCATTCCTCCCAATGCGAGGCGCGGGCAGCTGCGCCCCCCGCGCACCTTCGTGACGACCATCCCAGACACACCACCGACAGAACAAACGTGATGCCCGGTATGCCGTCGAGTATGTAGAGTCCCCAGCCTTCCGAACATGACGCTCCCGCCCGGGACTCCCGTCGGGGCATATCTTGCCCGACTGTTATGTCAAACGCTTGTCAAATTACGCCGGGAGCGACATCACCCAAACTGTACCCCACCATTAAACGATATGGTAATGTCCACGCCGTGATGACATCAGGCAAGATGTACGGGTGCCCCGCTACGCCCAACCACCCGCAACGCCAGCCCAGGAGGCGGCGATGAGGGCTTTCGGCATCAACCAGGCACGGGCCGCAATCCTCCGTTACCTCGCACAAGACACCGGCGAAGGATGCACGAGCGGGCAGATCGCCCGGGACCTCAAGCTCGGGAGCATGACCGCCTTCCGCCACCTCACCGAACTCGAATCCCTCGGCATCGTCGTCACCGACGGCGAAGAAGGCCCCCGGAGCGGACTGCGACTCCTCTACCGGCTCAACAAGGAACGCCTCGCCGAAGAGTTCGCGAACTTGGGGCGCTACCTCAACGGCGAGTAGCGCGACACGCCGGCGAGGCTGCGTCCCACTTAATCCAACCGGATTGCGGTTGTCTAGGGGCAAGCACTCACGCGAGGAGGATCCCAATGGCACAGCCGCACAAGGGCGATCGCCAGACCGTAACGTCCAAGATCCCTCGGAAGGACTCCGACAAGCTCGACGCAGTCGTAGCCCTTACATCCGAAGCCAAGTCGGACATCGTTGCACGGCTCCTTCACGAGTGGCTCGAGACCATCGACCTCGAGCGGCTACGTGCTGTCTACGGCCAGGAGGAGCTGCTGATGCGCACGGCCTCGTAAACGACTGAAGGCCCGCTTTCGCGGGCCTTCTCAAAGTCCTCCACCACCCATCGTTCTTGGCGGGACCTCGGGTGGTGGTCCAGAAACCCTCCCTCACGGGCGGATCCCTCATTACTCCTTCCGAGGAAGGAGCCATTTTCGTATCTCCTGGAAGGAGCATGCCCTCTTATGGTAGCCGGTGCCGGTTCCCCAGCAACAATTTCTGCCGATGCATTCCCCGGCGTGTCTCCGTCTGAGACGGCGTCATCAGATACCTCGTGTAGGGAGGTCCGCCAGGCACAACATCGCGATGCGTGGGCTTTGGCTCCGTTGATCGCTGGTCGGCCGGAGTTTCGGGCGGGCCGCTGGTCCGGGGGCAGGTTCGGCTATCCGGGGGCGCCTCGCGAGCTCACGGCCGCGGTCCCGACGTCGCCTGCTGCAGTGCTGATCCACGATGCTGCGGGGTCGGTGGCGACGCTGTGCTTAGACTTGGACACCTCGAAGGCCGACAGCGCCGTCGTCGACGTCGACGCGGCGCGGATCGGGGCCCTGCTGGCCTCCTGCGGGCTCCGGTGGGTTGAGGACATCTCCCCGTCCGGGGGCCGCCACATGTACGTCCCGCTCGCAGCGCGTATGCCCGGACCCGAGGCCGCCGAGCTCATCGACGCGATCGCCCGCACCGCGCCCAGCCTGGACGCGAGCCCGCACCACAACCCGACCACCGGGTGCATCCGACCCCCCGGGGCCGTGCACAAGCGCGGCGGGCACCAGGAGCTCGTGACCCCGCTGAGCGCCGCGTACGAGATCCTTCGACACCGCAACCCCGCCGCGGCCGTCGACGCGATGCGGAGAGCCCTGGCCCCCGAACTGGCCCGCAACCGCGAGGAAGCCGCCCGGCGCGCGAAGCTCGCAACCGCGCCCCCGCCGGCGCTGTGCCATAGCGCGCGGCCGGACGCGACGGCTCCCCCTGCGCCAGGCTGGCGGTCCCCGCTGCGCGCGATCGCCGAGACCGGCCTCTACGACACGGCCCGCTACCCCACCGCCTCCGAGGCCCGCATGGGCGTCCTGACCCACCTCGCCGCCTGCGGATGGACCCTTCCACAGGTCCAAGGCGAGCTGGGAGGCCAGTTCGCCGGCCTTGCCTCCCTCTACCAGTCCCCCGCACAGCTGACCCGGCTCCTCGAGCGCGAATGGGACAAGGCGATCGAATACACCGCCACAAGCGCAGGGAAGAGAAGTACCCGCAAAAGCGACACAAGCCCCACAGAACCCACCGGGGGGGCAGAGAAGGTCTCGGCGGCCTCGGTTCATCAGCTCGTGAACGATCTGGAGAACATCCTGTACTCGGTGCTCGATGCAAGGTTCCAGAAGCTCGGCCGGGAAGGGGTCGGGCTCCGGTTCCTGGCCCGGGGCGTGCTGGCCTACATGAGGACGATGGAGACGAACGTGCTCGACGTCGGCTGCCGCACTTTCGCCCTCGCGCTCGGCCAGCATCACGGCACCGTCGCAAGGCTCCTGCGCCGCCTCGCTGAGCTCTCCGACGGGATGGTCACCAAGATCGCCGACGCCCGCCACCGCAACGCCGACGTCTACCTCGTCGAGCTCCCCGAAAAGCATGCCCAGCTGGCCCGCGAGCTCACCTGGCGCAAGGGCAAGATCCACGCCGTGCGCCCCGTCTTCCGTTCGCTCGGGCCCGCCGCCGCCCTCGCCTACGAGGCCGTCGAACGCTCTCGCCTCTCCCCCACTACAGCCGACGTCGCCCGAGCCGCCCGCATCAGCCGCACGACCGCCGAGAAGGCCCTCGCCGAGATGGCCGCCTACCGGATGATCCACCGCGACGACGCGGGCCTGTGGCACATCACCGCCGCCACCAGCCTCGCCCAGCTCGCCCGCCGCCTCGGCGCCGACGAGGACGTCGCCGCACAGCTCACACTCCACCGCAGCCAGCGCGCCAAATGGCACGCATGGCTTGACCGCCACAGCCCCGACGAGCAGATCGCCGAGAACGACCTCTACGACCCCGAGGCCGCCGAGCACTGGCTCCCCCCAGACGACGCAGCCATACCCACAGCCCTCTGGCACGCCGCGGCGTAGGCCGACGAGGACCGTAGTCTCCTGCAAGGTATTAGTAGCTGGGATGTGCTTCACATTGCTGTCACCGGCGTTGACGAGTCGATGGCGATGAAGAGGTCGCGGCCCCTGTGGACGAACCGTCCCAGCAAGGGGTCACGACCCGGCGACCACGGCGACGAGGCTGTCGAAGTACTCCTGCTTCGCGGGGATGTCCGCGCTTGCCAATATCTTGACACCGGTTCCTTCCGGTACGCCTACAGCGATCTTGGCGGCGCCGGTGTATGGTGCTCGGGCGAAATCGGCGCACTTGGCACCGGGGGCGAGGGTGCATTTGTCATGGAAGCCGATGATCGGTCTGGCCTCCGACACGAGAGCCCCCGCACCGTCTGCCTCCTCGGCGGTGAACGAGTCGGACCCGATCGTCACCGTGGCTCCGGTGACGTGCGTTCCCGACGATGGGTATAGGAAGTAGTAGGTCAGTGTCTGCTTATCGCTGATACCTGACGCGTCGACCTGGGCGTAGACCACCTGCTGGTGTTCCTTGATGGATACGTTGGCTGCGCCGATGTGCACGTCCATCGCCAAGGGGACCTGCTGCCAGTGCGCTGGGATGATGACGAACCCGAGGGTGATGAGAGCCGCGGCGAGGCTGAGCGCCAGTATCCAGACCGCTGTCAGCAGCAGCTTGATCTTCCTGGCCAGTCGGCGGTCGGCGGCGACGTTCAGTGCGGTGATCGCCTCGACTGCGATGCGCTCGCTCACCGTCGGCTTCCCCCGCCGGCGATCCGGGACAGGGCGTCCTCTGCGATGGACCGGAGCCGCTCCCGCTCCTCGGCCGTCTCGGCCATCGCGATGAGCTCCATGCACCTGGTGCCGATCGCAAGGCTCGCGAGTACATCGACCTCACCGTTCAGGAGGGGCCGTCCGCTGCCGTCAGTGAGCCGGGCGATCGAACCCCCCATCGGCCACCTCCCACGGCATTCGGCCGGGCTCGAGCAGCCCCGCGCCGATGAGCTCCTCCGCCGTGCCGGCCATGTCCAGGCCCCACTTCGTGGCCATCAAGACCGGCAGCGCAGGCGGGTCGGCCGCGAGGAACGCCTTCACTGCGAGGAGCCCTGACAGGTAGGAGTGGTCCTTCGTGAAGGCGCCCGGCGCCTCCGGGTCGGCCATGCCCCTTTTCACCCTCATCGTAACGACGGCGGCCTCGCCAGAGCCGATGAATGGGGTGAGCGTGTCCATCACGTCGGAGGCCCCGCCCGAGAGCGCGACGTCCACGGCGATAGCGCGCGCCGCGTACCGGTGCATCACCTGGGGGCTGGACGCCCCGTACTGGTCCTCCCACCACGCCGCCAGGCCCTCCTCGGTGGCGACGGCGGCCCTTCCCAGGCTCAGGTGCGCGAGCGTGGAGGTGGAGCGCCGGGCGTTCTCGGACCGCACGATGTGCGCGCCGATCTCGTGGACCACGAGCCGTTCGAGTTCGGCGCCAGTGACCGCGACGTCCTCACGGACCACGATGGTGCGCGCACTGGGGTTGATGTGCACGGCCGCCTGGATTGGGCGCACGACGACCTGCCACCCGCTGAGGCCGCCGAGCCGGGCTCTGAAGAACGTCGCAACACCGTCGCTGCCCACCATCTCGCCGTCGGTAGCTTCAGGTGCCGCAGAGGTCAGGATGGACCAGGCCACGTCGAGCGTCGTCGCGTCCGGACGCCCGTACCGGTCGATGCTCCATGCCGTGACGGGGTCGTTGGAACGGCCGGCGTATAGGGCGGCGAACGCCGCGCAGCCGGCCAGGCTGCTCTCAGCCCTGTCGACGACGGCCTGCTTTGCCGGATGGTCGAGGCGCATCACCGCGGGGTGGGTGGACTGGATGGCGTCGATCGCGGCGGCGGTGTCGACAACGTCGTACTCGAGCCGGCGGGCCGCCCTGCCTGTCCGGGTCAGCTCGTCGATCACCTGCCCGAGGTTGGACGGCCGGGACCAGCCCACAGGCCGGAACGTGCCGAAGGCTGCGTCGAGCTGTTCGGCCACTTCGTCGCCTTCGGCCCTGATCCACTCCTTCCGGAGCCTTTCCATGTACTCGGCCACGTGTGGGTCGCTGCTCCGCCATGCCCCGACGACCGCGCCGGGCGCGGCACCGGCTTCCTGGGCTCCGGGGCGGCGGGATTGCGGCCATTCGCCGCGGCGCCTCGCCTGCGGACCGAGGACTGTGCTGGCGTGGTTCGGCTTCATCGTGGGTTCAGTCCTTTTCTGGTGATCGCGTCGGCGGCCTTGAGGATGCGTGCCGTCCTGTCGGAGGCCGCGGAGAGGATGGCCTGTGGCAGCACGTCCTCGTAGGCGGCCTGCCCGTGCCGGAGCTGGTCGTCCCTGACCAGCGCGTCCATCGCCGCCTCGGCCTGCGCCACGAGGGTCTGGATCTCGCTGACGGAGCGGGCGGCCAGAACCTTGCCGCGGGTCAGTCGTTCTCCGCGCCCGGTGTCCATGATGCTCCCTCGGTCGGGACCGCCCGGGAAGGGCTTGGCCTTCCCAGGCGGTCAGCCTGCTAGGGCTTCTGGTTCCTGATTGCTCTGACCGCGACTTCGTCCACGGCGGCCATCACAGACCGCCTGAGCCCGACGATCTCGCGGGCCGTTTCCTCGTACTTTGCCTGCTCGACCAGGGTGTCCGACTTGCGCAAGAGGTACGCTCCCCCGTCAAGTGCGGTCTCGGCGATGGTCTGGGCATTCACGACGGCCTGCCTGTCCAGCTCCGCTTTCTGGTTCTGCCGAAGCGACTCGAGCGCGTGCTCCTGCCGGGTTTCGATGAGATCCATCGCGTGCCCGACTTGGAGCCCCGAGACCTTCCGGGCCAGGCGCCCATTCTCGCTCCATGGGAGGAAGCCCCCGCTGTTGACTGTCATCGGCGCACTGCTCGTGCGCGGCACCAGCTCGTTCATTGTTGCGTCCTCTCCAGGATTTCACGCACGTGCGCGGTGATCGATTCTTCTTGCTGCACCCGGTTTTGGGCGACTGCCATCAGGTACCCGTCCATCTGGCTGTTGGCACGGTTGATCTGGTTGATCCGGTTCTCCTCGGTGAGGCGTGCGGTGTCTGCCCTCTGAAGCGCGGCCCGAGCTTCCACTTCCCGTGCCCCGGCTTCTGCCTCGCGGGCCTTGGCTTCGACGAAGCGACGGACCTCAGCCGCCTCATCGATCCTGAGCCTCGCCCTGCGCTCCCATTCCTCCATCGCGTCCCCTTTCCGTCCGGGATGAGACCAGCGTGTGCCACAATGTGGCGCAGACTGGCACGTCCGGAAAAAGGAAATCCGGATCTACTCCCGGGCGGCCCTTGTCGGCTGGGCCTTCACTCGCAGCGGCCCCGATCTGCTTGCCCGCAGGTCCTCGCGGTACCGGGCGACCGGGCCGTCGAGGAAGCGGATGCGGGCGGGATTCTCGTACGGCATCTTTCCGCTGGCTAGGAAGGTGGCGAGCTGGTAGGCCGCCTCAACGCGGATGTCGCCGATGCCCGGGTGTTCGAAATAGTCGGCCCTTTCCGGCACCACGCCCGCCCCGGTGGTCAGGTCAGGCACCGGGGCTGGCCACCATTCGAGGTCCTCCTGGATGTCGAACACGCGGAACCCACCGGTCTCCCGGCTAAGGATGGTCGCCTCGATGGTGTCGAGGTCCTCGTCCATGGCCTCCGCAGAGTTGGCCTTGCTGATGCCCTGCCCCTTCTTCTGGCGATCGGCCCAGGCATGCAGGGTCAGGGTCGTGAAGCCCGGCCGGAGCATGACCACGAACAGCCGCGGGTCGAGCAGCAGCCTGCGCCCTTCCACGCCCTTGAGGTGCTTCATCTGGGTCACCACGAGGATCTCCCGCGCACGGACTGACGATGTACGGAAGGCACGCGCGGCACGTGCCAGTACGAGCTCATTCCCCTGCTGGTTCCTGATCAGCACAGTATTCCCGCCCGAGAGCCCGGCGGACTCGCGCAGCGTCGTCACCGGCCATCCGAGGGCGCGCCCGACCAGGTGCCCAAGTGATGCAGCGGACGCTGCCGCAGGAGCGACGAGGAGGACTCGGTCCGAGCCGCCGAAGGCCTCCCGGGCCGGCGCAAACCCCTTCACGACGCGGTCCCCCGCCGCCCCCGCCGACACTGGTTCGACGTAGACGTGGCGCATACCGGGGTCGTCGAGGCCAAGCAGCGGCCCGGCGAGTGTCCCCCCGTCGCCGTAGCTGATGAGATGCCCGATGGACCTGACATGGCCGAACCGCTCGATCAGCTCGGTGCGCTCGAGCTTGGCCACGTAGGCCTCCAGGCCCATCTCCTCGATGGTCCTCCCGCCCATGAGTCGGTACCGCCGTGCCGGAGACGGGACCAGATCCTTCAGAACAGCTTCGGCCATCGCGTGCCGCAGCTTCAGGCGCTCTTCCGCGGTCTCCGGCGGATTCGGCCCGAGCCATGCCTCGAACTCGACGGCATGGAACCCGATGTGCTCGTACTTCATGCCGGACTTGACCTCGAACACCTTTGCCCTCCACCGTGCGAGGTCTCCCGTCTCCAGACTGCTGCGCTGGACGGCCGCGATGAGGTCGGTGATGTGCGTGGTTCCGTGGTGCGATTCCACGATCACGCGCTCCAGCCTCTCGAAGAGCAGCCAGTTGGGCGTCAGCAGAGGCGAATCGACCAAGGCCAGATCCTCGCCTGTGATGTATCCGAGGTCGTACAGCTGCTCAATGACCGTGTAGTCGAAGGCTGCGGCGACGCGCAGGATACTCGTGAGGTTCGGCTCGGGGCACGTCCTGCTCGGGTGTCTCCATCGCGCGACGGTGGTGGCGAGCGACTTGTTGAGCGCCGGATCCGGCGACATGGTCTTCGCAATGGTCACGTGCTTGCTTGTGCCTGCGAGCTCCCGGAACCGTTGCCTCCACGGGTTGTCCGCCGGGATCTGGCGTTCCTTGTTCCCGTCCCGCGTGCCCCGCCCCGTGGCCCCCGGCGCTGTCTGGCCTGATGTCATCGCCGCCCCCAATCCTCGTGATGAGGATCAGTATTGCGGGCGCGAGACCCGGATGGTGCTGGAGTCCGAATCGTGGAGACAAACTATGGCGGTGGCCGCACGTCTGCGCGGCCACCGCCAGCACCCCACCCGCGCGTCAGCTGACGTAACCGCCGGTGTTGGTGGCCTCGCCCTTCTTGTTGAACGTTGCGAACAAATGGTCGTGGCCTTCCCCGTCGGGCCGTCCCGCGCCGTTCTGGTAGATGTCGACCCGGGTGCCGTTGTCGGTATAGACGATCTTCTTGCCGTCCTTCCACTCGATCCGGGTCTCGGAGCCGCGTGCTTTGATCGGGATGTTGCCCATGTTGCCCTCTCCGGCCCGCCGCCGCAGCGGGCCTCACGCCACCCAGTCTGCGAACGGGCGAGGCGGCCCCGCCGGGATGCCGAAGAAAGAAATCGGAGTTTCCTTCTGTTCAGTGCGGCCGAATGCTTCGTTGGGCATCAACGCTGAGGCCAAACTTGCCACATGAGTGCTAGCGAGTTGATATCAAACAGATATCACTCACTCATAGGTGTCCTTCACCTGCTCGAGGCCGATTCTGAGTGCACGGAGTGCCATGGGGTGCTTCTTGCGGCCTTCGAGCTGGGCGACTTCGGCGAGGAGATCGGCGAGATCCATGTCGTCGTCAAATCGCAAGAGCATTGTTCTGGCCGTCAGCTTGTCCCGAGCGTCCGTCATCTGGGGCGTCACGCTCGGCCGCACAGGGCGCGCTTTCTCGTCTGCGACAGCTTGTGCCAGGAGCAGCCGCTCGGCGCCGTTTCCGAAGGCCTCGATGGCCGCTTCGCGTTCCCTGGATGTGCGCTTCTTCAGTGCCATCAGCCGATCAGCTCCTCGACCAGGCCACGGATCTCGCGGGCCGCCTTGGGGTTCTTCCATTCCACGACTCCGAGCCCCTCCCCCACGACGTCGCGGTATGCCTTGCGCTCGTACAGGACGGTCCTGAGCGGCTCGATGTTCGGGTAGTCCGAAAGGTATTCGCGGGCATCGGCGCTCTCCGACTCGAACGCGTTGGTCGACACGCGTGTCAGCGCGCCGCGCACGCGCAGGTCCGGGTTGAAGTCGCGGGCGGCGTCGATCAACCGGTCAACGGTCTCGAGCGTGTCCAGGTCGAACTGGCTCGACTGTGTCAGGACGAGGAGCTGGTGTGCGGCCGTCATTGCCGTGCGCATCTCCTTGCTATCCTTGCCCGCGACGTCGACGAGCACGAAGTCGTAGCTCTCGTCCAGCTCGCGGAGTGTCTGCTGGAGGCTGCCCAGCTTCTCGACTACGAAGATCCTCGGCTCGTGGCCGGCCTCTTCGCGATCGACGCCCCATCTCGCGGTCGACCGTTGGCGGTCTCCGTCAACGACGCCGACGCGACGGCCGCGCCTGGCAAGTTCTACCGCGACGTTGGTGACGACTGTCGACTTGCCGACGCCGCCCTTTTCGCTTCCGACAACGATGATCATGATGCCAACCTAGTTGCAGATCGCTAGCAGCTCGGTAGCGACACGCTACTAGTTTGATATCACTTTGAAAGTCGTATCTTCAGCGTTCGATCGCTGTTCGCACGGTATCCACCTCGCGCAACGGGGGAGGCTTCACCGGGGGGGTGGGGGTTCAGCTATCGAATCAGTGTCGATCAGATCTCGATATCGAACAGCTACTGAAGTGCTAGCTTGTCTGCAACTCCTCCTTCCGGAGGGTCAAGCTATTGATGCGCTAGTGATTTGACAGTGCTATCAAGTCACTAGCGTCTTGCTATCCAAAGGGGGATCCCGTAGGCGCCGGAGGTCGTCCGCGCCTTCTCCCTCCCATAGGCGTTCAGCTAGCGATTTGCTACTGATTCGATAGTGCTATCAAATCGCTAGCGGCTGGGTGTCCGGGAATCTCCTGGGTGCAGGAGAGTTGAGCTCCCAGCAACCGGGCGTCCCCTTCGAGGCCGGACCCAGCTCCCAGTTCCAGCTGGGGGTTCTGTCTTTAAGCCTCAGCAACCAGCCCTGCCCGCTCATGGGCCCGCGGCCGGCGTCCCGATAGATTGTCAAGCGCCGTTGTCACCCGCAGGGGTCATGCGACTGGTATGCGGCGATTTCGTGCCGACCGCTGTGGTCCGATGGCTCGGCGGGGGAGGGGCCACAGCATCCGCCTTTCAAACGTCTAGGTCGTGGGCTGGGCCCTCTGAATGGCCCCGGGCAGACCGGGCCTTCTTCAGCCTCGCGGCTGTCACCTCGCCCATCGCCCGCCACGCCGTCGCCGGCGATGCGCCCGGCCCGAGCACCGGGGACTGGTGGCATAGCACGTCGACGTCTGCGATCGCCTCCCCGCAGTCGGCGAGCATCACCGCAACATGACGTCAAGACCCGCGCCCCAGTCGTGGTCGGGAATGAACGCCCGGCGCGCTATCGCCTTGGACAGGCTGACCACGTCTGGGCGGGTGCTGCTAGCGGCGCGCCGTGTCGTCCCGATGATGGTCCGGGGTGGCAACGCCCATGAGTATCGAGCAGATTTCGCGGAGCTCCTGGATGACGTTGGATAGTTTCGTCTCTTCTTCCTCGAAAACGGAGGGACTTTCGGACGCGCTTCCCGCCCACCGACCAGCAGGACTACCCTCAGAATCCCCATAGAAGATTCCATGGGGAGAATGTCGACAGGAGGGGGCGCTCGTTCCCTCCCCCTGGGGGAGGCTGATAGTCAGTGACCACCGAACCTGAGGACGCGGCGTATGAGGCCCGCACTGCCCGGACGGCGGCGCTGGTCGATCAACTCCACCAGATCGTCAATGAGCTAGAGGCGCTCCACCCGGGCAGGCGTTTCCCCCTAGACGGTCACCTTGTGGGCTCTATCGGCGAGGCGGCAGCAGAGGCCGAGTTCGCGTTGCGGCTTGTTCGCGCATCTAGTCCAGGTCACGACGCCCTTGCCGAAGACGGGCGGACGGTGGAGATCAAGGCCACCTATGGCAGCTCCGGCGTGGGACTGCGCTCCACGTCGCGGGACGGCGCCGCTGCCCTGATCGTCCTTCGCCTGTCTCGGCGATCCGACGTGCCACACGAGGTTATCTACAACGGCTCGCTTGCCCGGGTCCTCCACGCGGCAGGGCAGGTGCAGTCGAACGGTCAGGCGCGGCTCGGGCTCAGCCGGCTCCGCGAGCTGGACGCTACCGTCCCCGAGGCCGAGCGAGTGCCCCGACGGTAGATTCGCCTTCTGCCGCACCGGCTGCCGGTGAGCAGACTGGACGATGGACAGAAGCCGTGAGGTCATGGGCCATTGGCGGTCGCCGCGCGCAGTGAACGCCACCGCGAACGCCTGCAAAAACTGGTCCGGAGTCGCAGGTAGGCCAGCAGCACCGCGGAGGGGCTCCCTTGTCCGTGTCCGCCCCATTCAGGACCGGCATGACGGCTTGGTTCAGGACCAGTCCGCGACTCTGACCTCTCGGGAAGAGGCGATCTCCTGACAGGAATCCGTGGTGCCGAACCTCAGGTTCGTCGCTTCATGCCGAGTGCTATGCATGCCATCCAGCCACCTTCGATGACAGCGCCGAGGAAGGCCGTTGCTCCCGAGACTGCGGCCACGACCGACCCCGGCTGGCCCTGAGTGCCGGGGGCTAATGTCGCGCCAGCCCATCCCCATGTCGCCCTAAGGAAGGACACTGCGAAGAGGGGGAATGCGGGGAGTTCGCGTGCGGCGCGGCGCAGCGAGAACGTGGGCACGCCCGTCTCTGGGTTCCGCTCGGCCAGCGCGTCCAGACCCAGCAGGGCCCTGACCGAGCTCCGACGCCGGCTGCGAGGGCGATGAATGGGAGCACGTGGAACAGGAAGACATCTGTGTCGCTTGCTCCGGCCGTCGCGAGGCAAAGGGGTTCCAGCCTACTTTCGCCAAGGCCACTGCGCTGAGGCCCACTGTGAGCGCGGCGCACGAGCCTATGAGGACCCGGACGCTCACCGGCACGGTGGCGCTGCCCGGAGCTTCTGTCTCCCCGTTCATGGCGCAGAGTCTAGGGCCAGCATCGGAGCCGGCGGTTGGCACCTGAAGCTCCCCCCGGGCCGGAGCCAAGCCTGCAATGCGCCCCCTGAGACCGACCTATCGCTACGGCAGCGCGGCCGTCTCCGGCGCTGTGCCGTCGGCCAAGGGGTGAAACCTGCCAGCCAGTCACGACACGGTGAGGATGATCGCCTGGTAGGAGTAGTCCGGGCGCACCGTCATGACCATGGAGGGCAGGTCGGCGGCCGACAGCGCGAGCCCGAAGGTCGCGGACTGGGTCTTGCCTGGCAGCAGCAGGCCCTTCATGTTCAGCCCGGAGAGGTTCTGGTCGAAGTCGAACACGTCCTTCGCCTCAGTCGACTCGGGGCCATAGACCGCCGTGATGCGGAACAGCGAGGGATCGAACTGGATCGCCGTGTTGTTCACGACCGTGACCTTGAACAGCTGGACCGGGCGGCCAATCGCCTCCACCGGCGCGGCATACTGGCCACCAAGGATCTCACCGGTGCGCTCGACGGTGAACTGGAGCCCGTTCTCGTACGTGATCGTGTCCCCCACCTTCTTCTGAGGGCTCTTGGACGGCGTCGGGGTGGGCGTGGGCTTGGGGGGCGGCGGCGAGTACGTTGTCCCCGGGACGTAGGTGGACGTCGTGGAGAACGGCGCGTTGGAGCTGGTGGACGTCGGTGTCGACCCCGCCGCCAGCTGCTGGCCGTCCGCGCAGGCTGCCAGGGTGGCCGCCATCGCCACAGTGGCCATCAGGGCAGCAAGGTTCCTTGCTGTGCTGCTCATGCTCATGCCTACTCCTTCTCTCCCCATTCAGGAGCATCCCTGCATAGCCCCAAACAGGACGGACCCCGATCGTCCCAGTACAAGACAACGGGGGCCGCAGCACACGAGTACCAAGTACTCGATCTCGCGCGCATGGCCGGATTCCCAAGCCACGTGTACTCGTCCCACAGACGGGGGCGAACCCGACTCACGGAGCGGATCAGAGGACATTCCTCCAGATGGCTCAGTGAGACGATTCGACACGGACGACGCGCGATTAGGGGCTGAAGATCGGGAGCACGGGGAAGATTGTCCCGCGACCCTCGGACACTGTGGCCAAGGGCACGATGCATCCACACTGATGGTGGAGGCTGAGATGACCAGCGATCTCGAGTATCTGAGCATGCGCATCCGGGACGACTTCAACGGCACCCAGGCCGGACACGACCCCTGGTTCGCCGTTCGCCTGATGCGCTCCTACGAGGAGCGCGAGCGGGACAGGGGAGAGGACTCTGAGCCGCCGCTCACGGATGAATGCGGCGATGCCGGCCGGGAGGGTTGAGGCCTTGGGCGGGGCCTTCGACCTCGCCTAGGCCAAGGCCGCCCCGACAATTCCGCATGGACCGGCCATGCAGTTCGAGCCCAAATGGGATGGCGTCCGCGCGGGTCTGACGGTCGAAGACGGGCGCGCGAGGATCTTCTCCCGGAACGGGGCCGACCTCACTCCGCGTTCTGTTGGTGTCAGAGGCACCGTTCTGACGTTTGGCCTAGTGAGAGTGCAGTTCCTAGTGCGCGACAAGTGTCGCTCACTTGTCATCGGTTACCTGTCCTCCTGCTGCCTCGAGATCAATGCCTCCTGCGTCGTGGGGGCGACTCCAAACGCGGCAGCGTTCAGACTGGGCCAGGACACCTTGACGTCGGTCGATCCTAGGACGGAGCACTGCATCAGTGAGTCCTTTGTCTTTCGCGGCCGACAGGCAGGGGCTACCAGGCCGTGAAGCCGCCGTCGACGGGGAGGGCGACACCGAGGACGAAGCTGGCGCCTGGGCTGCACAGCCACAGGACGCTCTGGGCGATCTCTTCGGCTGTGCCGAGGCGGCCGATCGGCTGCTGCTGCAGGATGCCGGCCATTGCCTCGGCCTGGCCCTCGAGCATGTCGGTGACCATGGGTGTCTCCACGACGCCGGGGCATATGGCGTTGATGCGGATGCCTCGGGGGGCGTATTCGACGGCAGCGCTCTTGGTTAGCCCGATCACGCCGTGCTTCGAGGCGTGGTAGGCCGCGCGCTCGGGCAGCCCGACGAGGCCACCCAGCGAGGAGTTGTTGACGATGGCCCCGGAGCCCTGCGCGCGCATCTGCCGCAGCTCGTGCTTCTGGGCGGCCCAGATGCCTCGCAGGTTCACCGCGCTGACCCGGTCGAAGTTCTCGGCGGTCTCCTCGGCAGCGTCGGAGGGAGGGGCTTGGATGCCGGCGTTGTTGAAGGCCATGTCCAGGCGGCCGAAGGTCTCCACGGCGCGGTCGACGGCGGCGGCGACCTGGTCCTCGTCGCTGACGTCGCAGACGGTGCCGATGACTCTGTGGCCTTGATGATTGAGGTGCTCGACGGCGGCTGTGAGGGTGGCTTCGTCGACGTCGGCGAGGGCGACTGCGGCACCGGCTTGGGCGAAGGCGCGCGCGGTGGCAAGTCCCATGCCGGAGGAGGCGCCGGTGACGAAGGCGACCTGGCCGTGGAAGTCGTAGGTGGGGTTCATGGTGCTCCAATCGGGAGTGTTCGACCCGGGTCTGGGCCAGTTGAGGGGGTCAGTTGAGGGCAAGATATCGACGGTGAATTGGCCGGGTGGCGTGTTCGGGCGGAGGTCGGCCAGTCGCGTCTGGCCGACCTCGGCAGGACGGCGTTGGGGTCCATGGGATTTCGTCAGTGGGACCCGGGGATGACGTTGATGTTCAGCTCGAAGGAGCCGAACATCTCGGCCAGGGTGAAGAACAGGCGCGAGTACATCTCCACAGCGCGAGCTCCGGTGATGTCGCCCAGGTCGAGGATCGATTCGGCCGGCCAGCCGAACTGGTCGAGGATGCCCTGAACGGTCTTCTTGGCCACGTCGTCGTTCCCTGCGAGGAAGATGCTGTGCTCGCCGGGGATCCTGCCCGGGTCGACCATGACCTCGCAGAATACCGAGGTGAGTGACTTGACGACCCTGGCGTTGGGGAAGGCGCACTGGACCTGCTCGCCGAGGCTGTCGGTGTTCGCCACTGTCAGCGTCGGCGGCATGCCGTCGGAGAAATCCAAGGGCAGGGCGAGGTCGAGCACGACCTTGCCCCCTAGGTTGTCCGCACCGACCGCGTTCAGCGCGTCCAGGGAGACGGCCCCGCGGGTGGCGTTGACGACGACCTCGGCGTGCGCTCCGGCGTCGGGGAAGGCCAGCAGGCGCACGTCGGGGTGCTCAGCCTGCCACTGCGCATAGGGCAGTGCGCCCGTGTCGTCGGGTTCCGTCCGGCCCATCGTCCTTCCCGGGTCGCGGGTGCCGATCACGACGTCGTGGCCGAGGCCGGCCAGGCGGGCGGCGAGGACTCGGCCGACCTTGCCGGTTCCGAGTACAGCGATCTTCATAGGCTGCTTTCCTTCAGGTTCGGGTGGTGTCAGCGCGCGTCGCGCGGGGTGATCTCGACGGTCGCGGCCTTCGGGCCGGCGGCGACCATGGGCGGCAGGTATCGGCTGCCGGCGTACTTCCGCCGGTAGGCCTCGTCGATCAACCGGCCGAGTCCGGCGTCGGCGATCGGGGTGAACTCGACCTCGTAGTCGCCGCCGGCGGCGGCGATCCGGCCGGATCGCTGAGCGGCCGCGGAGCGGTACCAGCGGCTGTGGACGCCGTTCCAGGCACGGACGAACAGGCGCCCGTCGACGACGACCGACCAGATCCACGTGGGCGTGCCCGTCGTCTTGCCGTCCGGGTGGTACGGGGCGATGCGGAGGTCGTCGGTCGCGGCGATCTTCTCGATGGTGTCAGTCGGCCACGCGGCCATGGGTGTCCTCGGGGTAGTGGTGCGGAGTGGAATGACCGCGGGCTGCGGCGGTTTGGGGGTCAGGGCTTAAGGAGTGCCTTGATGGCGAGGCGCTCGTCCATTGCCCGGTAGCCCTCGGCGGCCTTCTCGAGTGGGAGTGTGAGGTCGAAGACCTTGCCCGGGTCGATCTTGCGGTCCCAGATGAGCTGGACCAGCTCGGGCAGGAAGTTGCGCACGGGGGCGGGGCCGCCGAGCAGGTGCACCTCGGCGAAGAACAGCTCCTCGCCGGGAAGCTCCACTCCGTGGGCTACGCCCACGAACCCCACGTGGCCGCCGGCGCGGGTGGAGCGGATGGCCTGCATCATCGATTCCTGGGTGCCCACCGCCTCGATCACGCTGTGGGCGCCGTACCCGCCGGTGAGCTCCTTGATCCTGGCCACGCCCTCGTCCCCGCGCTCCTCAATGATGTGCGTCGCGCCGAACTCGCGGGCGAGCTTCTGCCGGTCCGGGTGGCGGGAGAAGATGATGATCCGCTCCGCGCCCAGCTGCTTCGCGGCCAGGACGGCGAGCAGGCCGACGGCCCCGTCGCCGACCACGGCCACGGTCTTGCCAGGCCCGGCCTCCGCGGCCACGGCGCCGAACCAGCCCGTTCCGAGTACATCGGAGGCGGCCAGCAGCGAAGGGATCAGGTCCTCGTCCGGCATTCCCGGGGTGGCGACGAGGGTGCCGTCGGCCAGCGGCACCCGCAGGTACTCCGACTGCGCCCCGCCGGCGCCGACGAACTCGACGTGGGCGCAGCGCGACTGGTAGCCGGCCTGGCAGATCTCGCAGGTGTTGTCCGAGGCGAAGAACGATCCGACGACGAAGTCGCCGACCTTGGTGCTCTTCACCTCGTCGCCGATCTCGGTGACCACGCCGACGTACTCGTGCCCCATAGGCGTCGGCTGTGCCACATCGTTCACCCCGCGGTAGTCCCACAGGTCCGACCCGCACACGCAGGTCGCCGAGATGCGGATGATCGCATCCGTCGGCGCGACAATGGTGGGGTTCTCGCGTTCCTCGACCCGGACATCGCCGGGGGCATAAATGACAGCTCCACGCACAGGTATTTCCTTCACACAGATTCTTGGGTGCCTGTCCACAGTCCCTCGCCCCGCAGACCCCTGCCAGACCCTGACAGGGACCCCCACCGCCGGAATAGGCCTCCTACCCTTGGAGGCGTGGACTTTCAGCAGGAGATCAGGGACTTCCTCATGAGCCGCAGGGCGGGGATCACCCCCGAGCGGGCCGGGCTGCCGTACGTCGGAGGCAACCGCCGGGTCCAGGGACTGCGGCGCGAGGAAGTGGCCATGCTCGCCGGCCTCAGCGTCGAGTACTACACCCGCTTGGAACGTGGCAACCTCGGCGGGGCGTCCGAGAGCGTCCTGGACGCGATCGCCCGGGCGCTGCAGCTCGACGACGACGAGCGAGCCCACCTGTATGACCTTGCGCGGAGCGTCGCACCCGGCTCGCCCCGCAAGCGCCCCACCCGTGCCTCGCCGATCACCGCGTCGGTGCAGCAGGTCCTCGATTCCATGAGCGTGCCCGCAATCGTGCAGAACGACCGCCTCGACCTCCTCGCGGCCAACGATCTGGGCCGCGCCCTCTACGCCGACCTGTTCGACATGGCCAGGCAGCCGCCGAACTTCGCCAGGTACGTGTTTCTCGACCCGCGTGCAGAGGATTTCTACACGGACATCGACCAGGCGAAGGACCTCCTAGTCGCGGTGCTCCGCGCGGCCGCCGGGCGCGACCCGCTGGATCAGAAGGTGACCGGGCTCATCGGCGAGCTCTCCGCACGCAGCGCCGATTTCAACGCCCGCTGGGCCAAGCACAAAGTGCACCGCCACTCGCGCGGACGCAAGGTCATCAACCATCCGGTGGTCGGACGGATGGATCTCGCGTATAACGACTTCGCGCTGCCGGGCGACCCGCACGTCTCCATCACCACCTACACCGCAAGTCCCGGTACGCCCAGCGCTGACGGTCTCACCCTGCTCGCGGCCTGGGCCGATACGCAGAGGCGGTCGCACACGACCGACGACAAGGTGCACCCGTCTTCGACCACGGACAACGCCCGACGCCTCTGAGCGCCGTCCAATCTCCGCCGCCCTGGCATGCCTGGGTGCAGGGAGGCGCAAGCGCACACAAGACCTCCTCGTCGGCATCGTCATGCCTAGGCTGCCCGCCGGCCCATCTGATGAACCCGCTTCGGCAGAGCGTGTGGGCGCGAACCGCAGGATCGATCGGCGTGCCGGGTGTTTGGATCGGCTAAATGTCACTGCTCGCCGGCAAGAGCTGGGCCTTCATGGTGCCCATCGGCCAGAGTCAACTATCGCTGGCCTCTTCTGTTGACTTGGCCCATGAGTTGGCGGTGCGCCTCTCGGGCGGCACCCAGCTCTTCATCGCGGTCTTGAAGCTTCGCCCGCAGTTCTTGGATCTCGTTCTGCAGCGCATGGTTCTGCTCCTCGAGGACGGCGTGGTTGCGGGGTGCTCCCAATCCGGTTCGGGTGTAGGCCTGCTCGCCAAGGACCTCCGACAGCCGCGCCTCCAGATCGGCGATGTGCTGCGTCTGGCGGCGGAGGGTGGCCCGGAGGTTCAGGTTGTCGGCCTCGAGACTGTGGCGTGTAGCCGTGGCGGCGCTGGCTTCCGCCGAGGGCTGTTGGTCGGCAGCAGAGTAGACGTTCGCGCGCAGGTCGAGGTGGCGGTGGATGAAGGAGCGGTGCACTCTGGCTCGAGCGGCGACCGAGGAGATGGTGATCTCGCTGCCGTCTGCTTGCATCGCTTCGAGCGCCTGGGCCACGCGGGCGCGGCGGAGATCGACGTCGCGTCGTCGGGCGGCGGTCAACGGGCTGGGGTCGGCTTCGGGTGTCATGGACGGTCCTGATGGAGCGCGATGCCGGGCATGCCCAGCGAGACCGTCTGGCGGGCGCTGCGGATCACGTCGATCGCTTCGCGGATTCGCTGCTGGTCCGCGGCGCTGAGCTGGTCGAGGTCGTCCTCGACGAGTCGGATCAGCCCGCGCAGCTGGGCGATCTCCTCCTCGCCGGGCGCTGCCTTGGCCCGTGCCCACTCCTGCACGTCGGTCGCGGCGAGGATCCGTTCGCGGTCCGCGAGCAGCTGCTGGAGATAGGACTTCAACTCGGGCAGGTAGGAGGCGTCGCTGCGGAAGTGGCCGCAGCCGATGCAGCTGTACTTGTAGGGGCAGGCGTGGCCGCCGGCCTTGACGTTCGACGGCTCGGTGCAGACCCCGAACGGCACCGCGACCTGGCCGACGCGGAGCCTGGCGTGTTCTTCGGCGACGAGTCCGGCGACGTCGGCGAAGACTCGCCGGCCCTGGCTGTCGAACTGGTGCTGGGCGACCTGGTTCACCGCGTGGCGGACCCGCTTCTCGGTCACCCGGTAGTAGCCCATCGTGGTCTGCATCGAAACGTGGCCCATCAGGTCGCGCAGCACATCGGGTGGCGTGCCGTGGTCGGCGTGACGTTGGGCGTAGCTGTGCCGGTAGGCATACGGCACAATTACTGCGGCCGGGTAGGGCTGCCCGGCGTCGTCGAGGAGCTGGTCGGCGATGGAGTCGATGAACGCCCGGTGCGAGGTGCTCATGTGCGGCACCCCGACATGGAAGGTGCCGTACGGGTTCATCTGGTCTCGCGGGAACAAGGCCAGCCGGTCCAGGGGTGTGTTGGGGAAGCGCTGGCGGACGTTCTCGCGGTGCCCGCGGATCAGCTCGGCGGTTTCGGCGCTGATTGGGAGGCGACGGTTCGGCCGGTTGTTCTTGCTGTCGGTGTAGATCAGCACCTGCTGGTCGTCGGCTGTGGCGTCCAGGCAGTCCCAGGGGAGCTGGCATGCCTCCTCGGGCCGGCGGCCCGTGTCGATCAGCACTTCGACGATCCGGCGCACATCTAGGCCTGAGCGTGCCTCGAGTTCGTCCAAGTCGCGTGGATGGTCCGCTGCACCGGGATGGGAAGATCGCGGCCGGGCCCAGGCTCGTCCGGTTCCTTGGGGATGTCGCTGGGACGCAGCCGGAAGTCGTCCGGCAGCCCGGCCAGCGGCTGTCCGGGTCTGGTGAGGCCGAAGGCGCGGATGTCCTCGAGGAAGCGGCGTACCCGGCGGCTGATGGAGTTGCGCTTGTTGCCGCTGATCTCGCCGCTGCGCTCCAGGTGGGCCAGGCGGTTGGTGAAGCGGAGGATGTCGGCGCGGCCGAGATCGTCCAGCACCAACCCGTGATCCGGGCGGCCGTGCTGCAGGCTCCAGGAGAGGTGGCCGAGGGTCCGGACGGTCTGCTTGGAGGTCGCGGTGGCCTGCCTGCCGCGATGCAGGGGGAGGTCCTCCAGCACCCAGTGCTTGGCTGCCTCGCGCAGCCAGGGCTGGGACAGCACGGTGAAGTTGATCTGCCCGGTGCTGCCGAAGATCGCCAGATCCCAGCGATCGCGCTGTTGTTCCCGCTCCGGAGAGGTCAGGGCCCTCTGCACCGCGAGGGTCATCGCCCGGATCAGCGCGGCCAGGTGCCTGGACTGCGACCGCAGCGATTCGCCGAGCAGGTCGAAGATGCTGGACACCTGCAGCTGACGGGCGTGCCGTACCAGGGCACGCAGCTCGATCATCGAGGTCTTGGTGTGGTCATCGGTTCGCCACTGCAGACCGATGAGGATCTCCACGATCACCTGGTCGGGCAGCCCCTTGAACACCACGATCCGGGCGGCGTCGGCGGGTGGTTCCGCCGATCGTGCCCACTCCGCCAGGTCTGGCGGCGGAACGGCCCGCTGGGCCCGGCTCCACCCCAGGCCGTGCGGGTGGCAGAGCCGGTTCGAGGCGCCCGCGACGCGGGGGCAGGAAGGAACCCTGCATGGCCCGAAGGACGGCAACGGTGTCGGCTGGGCAGCCTCCAGCCAATCCTCGACAGTTGATGAGGGGCGCCGAGCGAAGTGATAGTGGTGCGCCGCGCACAGCCCCGCCCCGTTGAAGACCGGACGAGGGCATCCCGAGACGCCGCAGAGTCTCTCGCCGCGCACCGGCCGCCCGCTGGTGGTGTTGAGGAACTCCTCGATCGACAGTCCGCCGGCGCGCCACTGCCGGCCGCAGGCGGAACACAGATCGACGCCCACGCTGGCGACACCTGTGGTGCAGTCCTTGCGGGGCCTTGCCCCCGGAATGTGGACACGGGGGTTGGTGGTTATGCGGCTTCCTCGTCGAGTGTAAGGGCGAGGTGGCGTTCGTAGGCGTTGGGGCTCATTTGTCCGTTGCGGGAGTGCCTTCTGGTGGTGTTGTAGCGGTTGGCCCAGCGGAACACGGCCCGCTGGGCCGTGGGTGCGTCGGGGAAGTGCTTGGCCCCGGCGAGGAGCTCTCGTTTGAGGGTCGCGTTGAACGACTCCGCGGCGGCGTTGTCCGCGGACGAGCCCACGGCACCGGCGGATCTGGCGACTCCATAGGCTGCGCACAGGGCCGCGTAGGACCGGGAGGTGTACTGGGCGCCGTGGTCCGTGTGCATCAGGGCCCCGGCCAGGCTCCCGCGGGTCGCGCGGGCCATGGTCAGGGCGTCCTGGACGAGCTCGGCGCGCATGTGGTCGGCGATCGCCCACCCGGCGAGCCTGCGGGAGCACAGGTCGATCACGGTGGCCAGGTACCAGGGCTTGGAGCCCTTGACCGGCAGATACGTGATGTCCCCGACGTAGCGCTGGTTCGGGGCGGAGGCGGTGAAGTCGCGCCCGAGGAGGTCCGGGACCCTGGGCGCTGCCGAGTCGGGGACGGTGGTGCGGTGGCGGCGCCTGAGGCGGATCCCGGCGATCCCGTGCTCGCGCATGACCCTGGCGACCCGCTTGCGGTTCACCCTGGCGTGGGCGGGCCCCGGCGTCGTTCAGCTCGGCGGTGACCCTCGGGGACCCGTACGCGGGATCGGCCTCGTTCACGGCGCGGATCCGCTCCAGCAGGGCCGCCTCGGCCGCGGCCCGGGCGGCTCTGGCGCCGGCGGCCCCAAGCCACCGGTAGAACGCGGACCGGTGGATCCCCAGCACCTGGCACAGCCGCTTGACGCCGAAGGCGTTCCGGTGGTCGGCGACGAACTGGAAGCGGCTCACCAGGTCGTCTCTCCCGCGAAATACTTCGCCGCCAGGCGCAGGATCTCCCGCTCGGTGACGAGCTTGTCCTGCTCCGCCAGCAGCGCCTTCCGCTCCGTGGCCAGTCGGGCGTTCTCGGCCTCCAGCTCAGCCACCCGCGCCGCCAGGCGCCCGGAGCGCGCGGTTGGCGTCTCAGGGCGCCCCTGGGGCACCGCCGCGGCCGTGGAGGCCGTCTCCTTCGGCGCTCGGGCGCCGCTGCCAAGCTCCTTCACCCACGTCGAGAGGGAATCGCGGTTGATGCCGAGCTCGGCCGCGATACCCCGCAGCGTCGCCCCCGGTGTCGTCTCGTACAGGTCAACCGCTCTGCGGCGGAACTCCTCGGGGTACTTCTTGGTGGCCATGGTCGTAGACAATCCTGAAATCCCCGGCCATGCCGTGGCCGGATCCGGCGTGTCCACAATTCGGGGTCAGGGCCCGTGCCCCAGAGCAGGGACCGCCTGCCCAAGACGCACGTCATCCGCCGGACCATCGCCGCGCTGCGCGAAGCCGGGTTCGAGGCCGAGGCAGACCTCAGCACCGAGACGCGCAGCACGGCCGAGGTCGAGGCCGACAGGATCGCCCGTCAGCAGGACCGCGTGGAAGCACTGGAATCCAAGGCCGACCGCCGCGCCGCCGCCGCCGGGGCAGCTTGGAACAGGGAGCGGGCCGCCGTCGAGGCCCTGCCCGAGGGCGGGGAGCCGATCAAGGTCGGGCACCACAGCGAAGCACGCCACCGCCGCGCCATCGAGCGCGCCCACGCCAGCACGAGGGCGGCAGTCGCGGCCGAGAACGCAGCCGGGGAAGCCGCGGCCCGCGCCGCCACGGCCGCGCGCACCACGGGAGCCCGCTACAGCGTCCAGACCGTGGCGAACCGCATCGAGAAGCTGGGTGCGGACATCCGCCGCCTCGAGAGGCAGATCGTGGATGACACCTACGACCCCGAGCGCGGGTACCGGCCCGCGACCGAGGAGGAGAAGGCCCGCCGCGCCCGCAGCGCGGCCCCCCGCCTCGGGGAGCTCCGCGACCAGCTCGCCTACTGGGAGGGCGTGCGGGCCGAGCACATCGCCACCGGCAAGGCCACCAACCACAGCAGGGAGACGATCAAGCCCGGCGACGCCGTACGCATCCGCGGCCACTGGCGGCGCGTCGTGCGCGCCAACGCCAAGACCGTCAGCGTCGAAACCGGCTACTCATGGACCGACAAGGCCCCGTACCACGAGATCACCGACCACAGGAGCGCCGGCGGAGACGCCGCTTAGGCGCTCGGTCCGCCCGCGGTCCCCTCGGGGGCCGCGGGCGCGGTCGGCCCGTTCGCCCCGTGCTCCGGCTCGGAGCCCGGCCCGGCCCGGGCCGACAAGGGCCCAGGGCTTCGCCCTGGACATGGTCCTCGCTGCGCTCGGGCTGTGCGGTGGGCGCCCGTCGTCTCCGCTGCGCTCCGCCGCCGTGCCCCCACCGGTCTTTTTCGTGTTTCCGGCTGTCCTTCGGATTGTACGCACCCGCCCGGACCCGGTTAGCCCCTCCTTCGTCGGGGCCAGCACCCCCGGAAATTCTGCTCCGGCGCTCCGCTTATTTCCTCCGCAGATTTTCCGGCGCCGCCGCCCTGCGGGTAGCCGGGCCCGGGCGGGCGCAAGCGAACAAGTTCGCCAGCCGGAAAAACGAAGGGGCGGGGGAGACGCCCCGGCTGGCCACCACAGCTCCCCGGCCCGCCGAACACCAATTCAAGGAGAGAACCATGTCCCAGACGCTCGAACTCGTCGACCCCAAGACGCTGATCGTGGACGCCAACGTCCGCGCCGACGCGGACCTGACCAAGGAATTCGTCGCCAACGTCAAGGCCAACGGCGTCCTCCAGGCGATCACCGCCTACCGCGACGCCGAGGGCGCGCTGCGCGTGCTCTACGGCCAGCGCCGCACCCTCGCCGCCGTCGAGGCGGGCCTGACCGCCATGCCCGTGTACGTCGCCGACTCCCTCGAAGAGGCCGACCGGATCGGGACGCAGGTCGCCGAGAACGACCAGCGCCGCGCCCTCACCGACCACGACCGGGCCGAGGCCTTCCACCAGATGGCCCTGCTCGGTGTCTCCGCCGCGCAGATCGCGCGCAAGGCCGGGGCCGAGAAGGGCACCGTCGAGCGGGCCATCAAGGCCCGCAAGAACGACACCGCGACCGCCGCCCTCGGCGCGGGCCGCACCCTCGACCAAGCCCTCGTCCTCGCCGAGTTCGAGGACGACGCCGAGGCAACCGCCGAACTCGAATCCGTGATCGCGGACGAGCCCGACCAGCTGGACCACCTCGCCCAGCGCCTCCGCAACAACCGCGCGATCGCCGCCCGCCTCGCGGAGGCCAAGGCCGAGGCCGAAGCCCAAGGCCTCACGGTGGTGGCCCGCATCGGCTACGACGCCTCGGACGAAGCGCTCCCCCTCCGCTATCTGGTCGACGCCGAGGGCAGCCAGCCCGCCGAGGACGCGGCCAACGCCGTCGCGCTGCGCCTCTACCAGACAGACGGGGAGATCTCCCGCGAGCCGGGCATCGTCGGCTGGAAGGAACTCGGCTACCGGTACAAGAGCCCCTACGGCGAGGTCCGCCAGTCCGGCCCCATGACCGAGGAGCAGAAGGCCGAGCGCAAGACGCTCATCGCCAACAACAAGGCCATGGACGCCGCGCAGGCGGTCCGCCGCGAATGGGTCCGCACGCTGCTGGCCCGCAAGAGCGCACCGAAGGGCTGGCAACGGTTCCTCGCCGTCGCCCACACCCGGCACCACAACGTGATCCGGGACCGCTCGGCGGACCTCGCCGCCGAGCTCGCCGGGGTCGCGAAGGAGAAGGACTACCTCAGCGCCGCGCTCACCGAGCACGTCGCCGCGCACCCCGGACGCCCCGAGGTCGCCCTGCTCGCCCTCGCCCTCGCCGGGCTCGAAGAGAACGTGGACCGGCAGGCGTGGCGGCGCCCCGGCAATGGGGCCCGGTTCTACCTGAGCCAGCTCGCCGAGTGGGGCTACCCGCTCTCCGACGTCGAGCGGATCATCACCGACGACGCCAAGCCCTCGGACCAAGGCGAAGAGGACGCCGCCGCCGAGGACGAGGACGCCGAGCCCGAGGACGCCGCTTAGGCGCTGGGTCCGTCCGCGGTCCCCTCGGGGGCCGCGGGCGCGGTCGGCCCGTGCGCCCCGTGCTCCGGCCCGGAGCACGGCCCGGCCCGGGCCGACAAGGGCCCAGGGCTCCGCCCTGACATGGTCCTCGCTGCGCTCGGGCTGTGCGGTGGGCGCCCGTCGTCTCCGCTGCGCTCCGCCGCCGTGCGCCCACCGGGTTTTCTTTCGTGTTTCCGGCTGTCCTTCGGATTGTGCGCACCCGCCCGGGCCCGGCTAGCCCCTCCTTCGTCGGGGCCGGCACGCCCGGAAATTCTGCTCCGGCGCTCCGCTTCGCTCCGCTTGTTTCCTCCGCAGATTTTCCGGGCGCACCGCCCTGCGGGTAGCCGGGCCCGGGCGGGCGCAAGCGAACAAGTTCGCCAGCCGGAAAAACGAAGGGGGCGGGGGAGAAGCCCCGGCTGGCCACCACAGCTCCCCGGCCCACCGAACACCAATTCAAGGAGAGAACCACCATGACCTTCGTCGAAGAGACCCGCTCCGTCCTCACCGTCGACACCCGCGAGCCCGTCACCGCCCCGGTCCTCGTGAACTACCACATGAACGGCGGCTACGACTGGATGGAAGAAGTCACCAAGCGCGGCTGGGACACCCCCGGCATGTGGGGAGCCGAAGGCTGGGACCTCGGCCAGTGGCCCTACATCATCGTCGCCACCCGCACTCTCGACACCGACGACAGCGGCCCGCTCTACGCCTGCGCCACCTACACCGAGGGCGACGTCGAGTGCCGCTGGTTCCGCCAGCAGCCCCGGTGCTGGGAGGCCATCAGCGCCGAAGCCCACGCGTGCTGGAAGCGCCGCGAGGCGTCAGGCCCGCACAACCTCCCCGAGCACGCGGCCGACCTCCCGGACGACCTCCGCCGCCCGTTCACCGGGTTCCTCGACTAGCACCACACCGGCCCGCCCGCTCCGCGCGGGCGGGCCGCCCCACCACACGACCGGACACCAGCCAAGGAGAAGCTGCCATGACCACCACCGCGCTCACCCTGCCCGACATGCTCGCCGCGATCGAGCACGGGCTCGGCTTCACCCCCGAGGACTCCCTCGTCGCCGCCTCCGTCCGCGGCGATGACACCCTCGGCGTCTACATCCGCCTCGACGCCGCCCCCATCCTCCAAGACCCCGAGCGCGGCGCGCACTGGGCCGTCGGCCACGTGCGCACCGACACCAAGCTCGAAGGCATCATCGCCGCCGTCTACACCCACGCCCCCGCCGAGGACGCCGAACGGCTCCTGCGCGCCGTCGCGGCAGAGGCCGAAAGGCTCGGCCTCACCGTGTACCTCGCGTTCCGCGTCCACGCGGACGGCTGGACCGAGCTCCGCCACCGCGCCGCCGGCACCCGGGAACAGGTCACCGACAGCGCGCTCTACGCCGAGCTCGTCTACCGCGGCTCGGCCGTGTACGGGAAAGAGCCCGACGATGTCCCGTTCGCCGGCCCCGAGGACACCCCAGCCCGGATCGACGCCGCCCCGATCGACACCCCCGACGAGGCCGCCGCATGGTGGACCATGCTGCTCGACTCCGGCAGAGAGCCCTCCGAGGGCGAGGCATGGCAGATCCTCGCCGACCTCGGCGACCCCTCAGCCAGGGACCTCATGATCGCCGCCACCGCAGGCGACCTCACCGCCCGGGCAGGGACCGGGGCCGCCGACGAGCGCGTGTGTCGGCTCCTGCTCGGCCACGCCGCCATCCGCCCCGACTGGGAACGGGTCGAGCGCGCCGAGCGCGTCCTGACCCGAGTCCTCGCCCACGCCCCGGCAGGGCACCGGGCCGGGGCCCTGACCCTGCTCGGCTGGATCGCCTGGTACAAGGGCATGAACAGCGCCGCGCATGTCTGGCTCACCCGCGCCGAGCAGGACAGCCCCGGCTACCGCCTCGCCGCCCTCCTCGCCCGCCTCATCGGCATGCACGTGATCCCCGACGTCGCCAAGGACCCCGCAACCGCCTACCACCGCAACCGCTGACCCCGCCCAGGGCTGTCCCCCGCCCCGGAAGGGCGGGGGACAGCCCCATGCCGCCTTGTGCCGATAGCCTAGAGAGGTGACCGAAGGCCAAGACCCCGACAAGGCCCCCGAGGAGACCCAGCTCGAGCAGCTCCTCGAGCTGCGCGCCCTCACCGGCGAAGACGCCGGCCTCGGACCCGCCGACCTCGCCTGGAACCCAGACGACGACCAAGACCTCGGCTAGACTCGCACACGCGGGACGCCGCCTCGACGCTCACCCCCCAAGAGCTCGGCGGCGCCCCGCCCAACTGAATACACCCACAGATTTCCCCCTATTGGTGTTCGGGAAAAGAGCGGGACGGCAGCAAAGCGGTTGTGGTGACCGTGCCGTCCCGCTTTCCCGTCTCCGGATACCCTCAAAGACACCCATGACCTCTACCGACGACGCCTCGCAGCCGCGCCCAGACTTCGGGCGCCGCCTCGAGGGAGTGCTCGCATTCAAGGCCGCGCACTGCCGTCTCCCGCGGACGGGCCTCAAAGCGGAGGCCGCAGAGCGGTCCCTCGGCGGCTGGCTCCTCCGACAGCGCCGCCGCCTCGCCCGGGACACCCTCACCCGCCCCGAGCGCGACGCCCTCGACGCAGCCCTCGGCCCATGGTGGACCCTGCCGCCCGAGGAAGCCTGGTGGGCCGAGAACCCCCGGGCCGGCAGCGACGCGCCCGGCAGGCCCGCCCGCCCACGCCGCAAGGCGCCCACGCAGGCCCGCCGGAGGAAGAAGAGCTCGCCGCACGCGAAGACCTCGGCATCGACGACGTCGTCGCCATCACCGGCCGAACACGCGCCGCCGTCACAGGAAAGCGCCAGCAGATCCTCAACTCGCGCCGCCCCATCTGGTGACTAGAACCACAGCTCGGAAATTCCCGCACCCAGCACCCGAAATTACCCGAATCCGCATTGCCGGACCAGCGCTGCATTATTTCGCAATTCGGGCACGAATTGCGGCCCGCCTCCCGACGGTCGACAGGGAAACAGGCTTAAGACAGGGCCAAGGCCAGATCCGGCACAAGACCGTGCCGGGGCTCGCCCTCCCGGGCTGGCGGCTTCGAAAGCGGCTTCATTCCGAGGGCCTGCGCCGTGGTGGCCATGCGGCCGGACATGACGGGCCCACCAGCTGCTCGGCCGCCAAATGCGCATCGGAAATGCAATTGCAGAAAATCACGCGACCGGTCGGAAAAATATCTCTGAATTCTTCCGAAAACCCTTCCAATTGTCCCGTCGATAAACTAGACTGAATACAACAAGGGGGGCAGGGGGCCCGGTCAATCCAGACGAACGAAACCGAATTAATACGAAACCTAGGACTGAGACCGATGAACACCACCGCAATTCCCGAGGGCATTGCCCAGGTCACCGTCTACAGCAAGCCGGCCTGCGTCCAGTGCAACGCCACCAAGCGCGCCCTCGACAAGAAGGGCATCGCGTACCGCGAGGTCGACGTCACCGAAGTCCCCGCCGCACTTGAGTACGTCACCGAAGACCTCGGCTACTCGATGGCCCCGGTCGTCGTCGTCGACGAGCACAACCACTGGGCCGGCTTCCGCCCCGACCGGATCGAGAACCTCGCGACCGCCCTCGGGCTCACCGCCTAGGACCCCGGCCATGGCACCGTACACGGAAGAGGCCGACCAGGCCTGGATCGACGGGGCACCCGCCCCCATCCCCGCCACGGCCGAGCCGAGCCGGCCGGCCCACCCGCAGGTCCGCGCCCTCGAGCACGCGGCCGAGCAGCTGCGCGCCGCCCGCCACTGGTCCCACACCGACCCCGCAGTCCACAGCGCGTACCGCGAGGCGATTGACGCCCTCGCCGCAGAGCTCCACCACCACACCGAGAACGACACCGACCCGAACACCACCACGAAGGAGAACACCACCATGGCCGGCGAAACCACCATCACCGTCATCGGCAACCTCGCCAACGACCCCGAGCTGCGCTTCACCCCGAGCGGGTCCGCCGTCGCGAACTTCACCGTCGCCTCCACCCCACGCACCTTCGACCGCCAGACCAACCAGTGGGTCGACGGGGAGACCCTCTTCCTGCGCGCCTCCATCTGGCGCGAGGCCGCCGAGAATGTCGCCGAGACCCTCGCCAAGGGCATGCGCGTCATCGTCACAGGCCGGCTCAAGTCCCGCTCCTACGAGACCAAGGAGGGCGAGAAGCGCACCGTCATCGAGCTCGAGGTCGAGGAGATCGGCCCAAGCCTGCGCTGGTCCAGCGCCAAGGTCCAGCGCAACCAGCGCGCCGGCCAGGGCCCAACCCAGAACACCGGCCCCGGGCAGAACGAAGATCCATGGGCCCACGGCGGCGCCGGCCAGCAGCAGGGCTGGGGCAGCGGCGCCGAGACCGAACCCCCATTCTGACCGGAGCGCACGGAGGGGAGCCCCAGCGGCTCCCATCCGCGCATCCGGACCCGTAGTCGGCGGCCGAGAACGACGCATCGGCCTATGACCCCACAGGCACCGATTCGCACCGCACCTATCCGAGTGAAAGGAACAGCAGATGGCACAAGACCAGACCACGATCCGCGAGTGGTTCGACCAAGGCGCCGAAAGGGGGATGGACTTCATGGTCGTAGCACGCGACGGCTTCGGCGGCGACCTGTACCCGTACTACGTCGACGCGCAGGACGAGACCACCCAGAGGGCGATAGAGCAGGTCCGGGACGGGGGCGACCGGGTCCTGGAGGTCTACGACCTCAAGGCCCCGCTCGCCCCGCAGCTGGCGTCCGGGCGGTCCTGGAACACCGAGGAGACCCGGCCCGCGCGCGAGCACGGGCGGGCCGACTTCGAGGAGGCCCTCATGTTCAGCACGACCCAGCGCAGCTACGTCTTCGACCCGGCCTTCAGTGCCGGGCGGGTCAACGCCCTCACCGAGGGCGCACTTGCCGGCGAGGACCCCGCCGCGCACGAGCTCGAAGCCGTCAAGGCGATCATGCGCAGGCTCGTCGCCGAGTCCCTCTCGGCCGAGATAGGCGAGACGTATCTCAAGGAGGACCAGGAGACGGGCGAGATCAGCGAGACCGACGAGGCCCAGATCAGTGCGGCGGTCGTAGACGGCGGGGACCAGCTGGCGGTCGTCTACCCCACGCAGTCGGCACGCGAGCTCTACGAGGCCGGCATCCCATCGAAGGCCCTGATCGAGAAGGCGATCGAGCGGGCCGAGATCTCCACCGAGGCCCCGCACGAGCTGCACGAATGGCGGGAGCGCAACGCCGGGCGGCTCAGCTATGGCGACGCAATCGTCGCCGCCGCCGGCGAATGGGCGTACGTCTACCAGCCTGGGTTCACCACCGAGCGCATCGACGCGCTCACCGAAGGCGCCCTCGCCAGCGAGAGCCCCGCCCCGCACGAGCTCGAAGCAGTCCAGCAGATCATGCGGGCGCACCTCGCGAGGTCCCTCACCGAGGAAATCCACGAAGCCCACCCCGAAGCCGCCCAAGTCGAGGCCACGGTCGCCGACACCGACCAGCTGATGCTCACCTATCCGATCATCGGGGGCCGCGAGCTCTACGAGGCCGGCATACCCTCCCAAGCCCTGGTCGAGAAGGCGATCGAGCGGGCCGAGATCTCCAATGAGGCCCCCGACGAGCTGCACGCATGGCGCGAGCGCAACCCGCTCTCTCGACCTGTAGCCGCCGACGTCGCCGCCCATCGGGCAGCGGAATACGACCGCCACAGCCTCGGCCCAGACGGATTCGACGGCTACATAACCGCCCCGGCGGAATTCGTCGACGAAGCCCGGGCCCGGGCCGAGACCCTCGCCGCCCAGCACCCCGAGCGCGCCGACGAGATCCGTGACGAATACAGGAAGGCGTTCGCGGACGAGGCCACCGAAGCGCTTGCCGCAGCGTACCCAGACGAGCCCCAGATTGCCGTCAGCACCTCGGGCGTCGGCCCCCAGGACTACCTGATCAGCCTCGGCGGCCTCAGCGAGGACCGCGCCCGCGCCCTCTACGCCCGCGGCGTTCCATCCGCTGACGTCATCGCCGGTGCGGTCGCCCGCGTCGATGAGCAGGCCGTCGTCTCCGCCGCGGCCCTGTCGACGGGCGAGCGGGTCCGTGCCGCCCTCGAGCGCACGCGTGCAGCCGGCGCCGAGGACGAAGAGGACTGGTCATGGCAGGACGGCATCGAGATCGGGCGCACCCGGGCCTGGGGTCGTCACGGCATCTGATTGTCGGCGCGCCCGGGCACAATGGCAGGCGAGAGGAAGGAGGCGCGATGGCGACCGTCGGACTGAAATGGGCCTTCGGGCTGCCCCTGTACATCGCGGCCTGGCTCAACCTCGCCTACCTGATCGGCCTGGGCGCCTGGCAGATCGTCGGCGGGCTCGCCGCACCCGACGGAGCCCGGATGTGGCAGGGCCTGGGCAGCCTGATGCTCGCCGTTCCCCTGTGGGCGATCACCCTCGCCGTGGCCGAGGCCTTCGGCTTCCGGGGCCCCCGGCCCCGGCTGCGGTGGAAGCGGAGGGCGTGATGTCGACGAGGGAGACCGTCAACGCCGTCAGCGACCCACAGCCCACGGTCGCGGCCGCGATCGACCAGCTCACCGTCCGGCTGAACGCGAACATGCGGGACGTCGGCATCATCCTGGAGCGCGAGGGCGAGCAGCTCTGGACGATCGACGTCGCGTCCCACACCGTGACCCCCGTCGCGGGCGCCGCAGGGATCCTCGGCGCCCGCGCCGAGACGACCTACGTCGCCTCGGCGATCATCATCGTCACCTACCACCCCGACCTGACGTGACCGGCGTGCTCGAGGAGCGCTTCTGGGCCAAGGTCGTCAAAGGCCCCCGGCCGGATGACTGCTGGATCTGGACCGGCGCTGTGGCCGATGACGGCTACGGCCGGTTCAGCTACACCGAGGCCGGCCGGCACAAGTCGCTGCGGCCGAACCGGCTCGCCTACGCCCTCGTCCACGGGCGCGAGCTCGCGGGCATCGACGATCCCCTCGCCGGGCTCGGCGAGGTGATGCACCACTGCGACGTGCCGATCTGCGTCCACGCCGCCGTCGCTCCGGACGAGAGCCATCTCCACGAGGGCACGAACCGGGAGAACATGATCGACCGCGCGCAGAAGGGGCGGGCCACCAATGGGTCCGCCCTGCGCTGGCGCGGACTTCCCCGCGCCGACTTCGCCGCGCGATCGCGAGCGCTGCGCGACGAGGTCCGCGCACACGGGTGGGGGCGCCCGGGCCGCATCGCCGCCCTCATGGGCGGCGCCGACCCGGACGCCCCCACCCTCTTCTAGGCCGCGTCCTCCGCGCGCCCATCCTCGCGACCCTCCGCCGCGCCCGCGGACTCCGACCCGGCCTCCGCGCCGGGGACGGCAGCTGGCGCCTCGGCCGCGCGCTTGACCTCCGCCGCGCTCACTCCGAGCCGCTCGGCCACGCCCGCGCGGGACTCGCCCGTGGCGAGCATCGCCCGCACGATCCCGGCCGAGCGGCCGGCCGCCTGCTCGGCCTCGGCCTCGGCCTTGGCGATGATCGCCGCGGCCGCTTCCCTCGCCTCGGCCAGGATCCGATCGGCGGCCTGCTCGGCCTCGAAGTACTCGGCCGCGAGCCCGATCAGCTGCTCATTGCGGCGCGTGAACTCCGCCGCCCTCTCGCGGGCGCGCTCGCGCGCCGCCAGCTGCGCCGCCGACTTCCGTGTTCCTGCCATCTTCCCGATCCCCTCTCTCGATTCCATGGCTTAATGAGCGCCGGCCTCGCTCCGCTCGGCCGCGCCGGGGTTGCCCCCCACGTGGACAGCCCGAGAAAATTCTCCCGGCCTCATCCTGCCCACCTGGGGACAACCCCGGCGGAAGCGGACCTCGCTGGCGCTCGGGCTGTGCCCAAGGCGGCATCTAACGGCTAGCGCCGCCAGCCGCCGCGGCGGCTTCGCCGCCGGGCACGGTTCCGCACAGTCGAACGCACGGTGGACAACAAAAAGCGCGTTGCCCACCGCCCATTCTCATGTGCAGAACCGCATCAACGACTTGATGGCCCGATCCTAGCGCGCCGATCCGCTCTGCCCTCCTCCGTCGGAAGATCGACACGCCAGAATCCGTCACACCTCATGCATCATCGATGAGTGAGGCGGTCCCGGCTAGGCTGGGGCGCGTGATGACGCTGCACAAGCTCAGCGCGGGGGACGGCTACCTCTACTACACCCGCGAGGTGGCCTCCGCCGACGAGCTGCGTGCCGCGGACCGGAAGCTCGGGGACTACTACACCGTCGACGGGAACCCTCCCGGAGCATGGGGCGGTGGCGGGGCGCACCTGCTGGGCGTGGCCGGCGAGGTCACCGAGGAGCAGATGGCCGCCCTCTACGGGGAGGGCCTGCACCCGAACGCGACCGCGATGCTCGCGGCCGGGGCGTCCATCGAGGCCGTGAAGCTGGGCCAGCGCTACCGCCGCTACTCGCAGAAGGACGGCGAGCTGGCTTCGCGGATCGGCCGAGGCCTGGGCGACTTCGAGCGGATGAACAGCCGCGCCCCGGATGCCGACGAGCGGCGCCTGATCCGGGTCAGGGAAGGCGCTCAGTACTTCCGCGAGCTCAACGGACGCAACGCTTCCGACAAGGAGGAGCTCGGCAGGTTCATCACCGCGAACACCAAGCCGGCCTCGCAGGCGGTCTCCGGGTACGACCTCGTCTTCGCCCCCGCCAAGAGCGTCTCGGTGCTGTGGGCGATCGGCGGCGAGGAGGCCCGCACGGCCATCGAGGCAGCCCACCACGAGGCCATCGAGGAGACCATGCGGTACCTCGAACGCGAGGCCGTCTACACCCGGCGCGGGCGCAACGGGGTCCGCCAGGAGGACGTCGAGGGCGGGCTCGTCTACACCATGTTCCGTCACTACGACTCCCGCACCGGAGACCCCCAGCTGCACGACCACGTCGTCGTCGCGAACCGGGTCAAGGGCCTGGACGGCAAGTGGGGAACCCTCGACGGATCCCTGCTCTACCAGTTCAACGTCGCCGCCTCCGAGCACTACAACCGCACCGTGACGGAGAAGGTCTGCGCCCGCCTCGGGCTCGGCCTGACCGAGCGGAAGGCCTCCGGCGACCAGCCCGTGATGGAGATCGCCGGCGTCGACGTCGCCGCCATCGAGGCCGCCTCCTCGAGACGTTCCGGGATCACGGCCAAGCTCGACGAGCTCGTCGCCGAGTTCGCCGACAGCCACGGCTACGCGCCCAACAAGAAGCAGCTGATCGCCCTCGCCCAGCAGGCCACCCTGGACACCCGGCCGGCGAAGAAGGCAGCCCGCCAGCTCTCGGCCCTCGTGGCCGAATGGAGCGCCGAGTACGCCAAGATCCCCGGCGTCGACGTCGGCCCAGCCGCCCTGGAGAAGGCCCGCGCGCACCGCGACGACGGCCAGAAGGAAGCAGACCGGAGGCGCCCAGGCTGGCGCGTGTCCGACGCCGCCGACGTCAGCCCAGAGGCCGAGGCCGAAGCCGTGATCGAGACCCTCGAACGGCGCCGCTGCGTCTGGGGAGAGCACCACATCGATGCCGAAGTGCGCCGCCGCCTCGGCTCCCGCCTCGGCGAACACACCGTCCCCGGGCACCTCTTCGAGCAGGTCAAGGCCCGCGCGATCGACCAGTTCTCCCTGCGCATCACCCCCGAGCCCAGGACCCCCGAACCGGCACAGCTGCGCCTGGCCGACGGCGCCTCCCGGTACGGGAAGGCGCACCGCACCATGTACACCTCGGCCGGGGTCCTCGCCTCCGAGGACCGGCTCCTGACCGCCGCCCAGCGGCACGTCATCCCCGCCGCGGCCGGGCAGGCGTTCGAACGCGCGGCGGCGGCCCAGGACAGGCAGCTCGACGACGGGCAGCTCGCCCTGGCCCGCGAGTTCGCCTGTGGCGACCGGCTGCTGGCGATCGGCGTGGGGCCCGCCGGGACCGGCAAGACCACCGCGCTCAAGCTCGCCGCGGACACCGTCCGCGAGGCCGGCGGCAGGGTGTTCGGGCTCGCCCCGACCGCCGTCGCCGCCGCCGTGATGGGCAGGGAGATCGGGGCGAAGGCGACCACCATCGACGCCTTCGTCCTCGCCCACACCAACGGCACCGCGAGCGAGGCCCTGACCCCGAGGCCGGGGGACATGATCATCGTCGACGAGGCCGGCATGGTCTCCACGCCCCTGTTCGCCGCCGCGGTGACGATCGCCGAGCACCACGGCGCCCTCGTGCGCGCGATCGGGGACGACTTCCAGCTCTCGGCCGTCGGATCCGGCGGAGCGCTGCGCCTGCTCAAGAACGAGGTCGGCGCCGTCCACCTCGAGGACCTTCACCGCTTCCGCAACCCCGACGGGACCCGCAACGAGGCCGAGTCCGCCGCGACACTGGCCCTGCGCGAGCCCCCGGCCGCGGGCATCGAGGACGACCCATGGGGGTTCTACCGCGACCGGCGCCGCGTGGTCGGCGGCGACGTCGAGACCATGACGAGCGCGGTGTTCGAGGCCTGGCAGCGGGACACCATCGCAGGGAAGGACTCGATCATGATGGCGTTCGACAACGCCACCGTGACCGAGCTGAACGCCCGCGCCCAGGCCTGGCGGATCGCCGCCGGGCAGCTCGACGGGGACGCCCCCACCGCCCTGCTGCGGGACGGGCTCGCCGCGCGGGCCGGCGACGTCGTCGTCACCCGCCACAACGACCGCCAGCTGGGGCTGAAGCGCGGCAAGGACTTCGTGAAGAACAACGACGTCTGGACCGTCGCCAGCGTCGAGGAGGGCGGCGCGCTCACCGTCCGGCATCGCGACCACGGCGGCGCCGTCACCCTGCCGCCCGGGTACGTGCGGGCGCATACCATGCTCGGCTACGCCTCCACCATCCACCGCACCCAGGGCATCACCTGCGACACCACCCACGCCCTCATCTCAGGCCGGATATCCCGCGCCCTGGCCTACGTCGCCGCCTCCCGCGGCAGGCACTCCAACCACCTCTACGGGGCCCTCGAGGACGGGGAGACCCTCGAGGACATGCTCGCCAAGGTCGCCGCCGCGCACGACGGGAACCTCACCGCGCACGAGCAGATGGCCGCCGAGCGCGCGCAGGCCCGCGACGCCGAGCACATGGGATCCGTGTACGCGGACATCGACGCCCAGGCCAACGAGCACCGCATGGCCAACCTCGCCCGCCGAGTGCTCGGCCCCGCCGCCGAGCCGTTCATCTCCTCTGGATCCTGGGGCGCCGTCGCCACCCACCTCCGCCACGCCGAGAACGAGGGCCTGAACCCCGAGACCCTCCTGGCCGACAGCCACGCCGAGCGCGGCTTCGCGGCCTCCGACGATCCCGGGGCCGTGCTCGCCTGGCGTATCGAAGACCGGCTCGGCCAATGGCGCACCGCAGAACAGGCACCCGGCGCACGGCCGCTGGCCAACCTCACCGGCGAACACCTCGAGCAGCTGCACCGCCGCGCCGTCGGCCAGCTCGCCCGCGCCCGCGCGGACGCCGCAGCCGCCCAGCACGAAGCCGGGACCGACCCCGATCCGAAGGCCCTCGCCCGGACATGGCTGAGCGAGCGCAAGGGCACCCCATGGCAGCGGCGCCTCCACGGCCACCTCTCCGACGAGGACCTCGCGATCCGCATCCGCCAAGCCCACGCCCGCACCATGACCGATGCCGTGATCAACGACCCCGACGCCGCCCCGAAGGCCCGCTGGCTGCACTCCTCCCTGACCCGCGAGGCCGCCCTGCGCGAGCTCATGCCCGCCGAGCAGCGCACCGACGAGGCCTACGAGCGCGGCCCCGCCACCGACCGCACACGCAGCGGCGGGGACCGGGCACGGGCAGCGGCCGAGCTCGTCTCGAGGATCCGCGACGAGGCCGAGCACCGCCGCCGGCACACCGACACGGCCCCGGCGCAGATCCCGGACGGCGTGCCCGCATGGCTCGCACCCGCCGACGTCGCCGCCCAGCACGACACCCCGGCCCCATGGCGGCAGGAACTCCTCGAACGGCGCGAGCAGCTCGCCGGCGAACTCGCCCGCCGCGGCGCCGAGCTCGCCGCCGCGCCCCCCGCCTGGGCCGGCGCGCTCGGCCCCGTCCCGTCCGACCCCGAGCGTGCCGAAGCCTGGAGGCTCCTCGCCGCAGAGATCGACACCTACCGCACCCGCTGCCGCGTCCCCGACAGCGAGGCCCGCCCCATCCCCGCCAAGCACGCCCAGGACGGCACCGGGGCGATGCTCGCAGCCCGGGTCACCGCCGCCCACAAGTACTCCGCTCAGACCCGCAAGGACCCCATGCCGGCCGAGGACAACGAGCTCATCGCCGAAGCCGCCGAAGTCACCGCCGCTGTCAAACAGGCCCCCACCCCGGCCGAGAACGTCGTCGACGAGCTCCGCTCCCAGCGCGGCACCGACATGCCCCTCTCTCCCGCCCAGGCACGCGCCGAGCGGATCGCCGAGCTCGCCCGCAAGGTCCGGCAGGCACGCAAGAACCCCGAACACAGCGGGGAGCACAGCGAGGCCGTGCAGGCGGCGCTGGAGAAGATCCGGAACCAGCGCGCCGACGAACAGGCCGCGCGCGAGCAGGCCGCGCAGGAACGCGACGACCGGGCACCCCGCCACGACCGCGGAGGCCCCGGCATCGGCCGCTGACAGCGCGGCCTTACGGCCGGTGAAGGGGCGGCGGGACGGTCAGGGGTCGACAGAGTCGATCCCGGTCGGGAGGCAGGTGGTCCTGAGTCAAGCCGTCACGCCGGTCCTGAATCAAGCTGCCATAGTCAACGGCCTGCGTGAAGTTGTCGAACAGCGCCGCCGGCACGCTATCGCGGCCATCAGGGCGCAGGTGTGGAGTCCTCCACTGTTGAACAGTGGCTCAAGAGCGGATGGTCAAGGCAGAAGAATGCCCCTGCAGGTGTCGGAGGCAGGCACCTCTACGAGCGACAAGCCGTTTGGAACGAGCCGGACGGAATCAAGTAGCGCTAGTCTCCACGACTCGCCAGCGCTTCAGATCGGTGGTTGTTGATAGGATGCGGCGGTGATTTCGCGGTATATTGTCGTTTGTGCCGGTGAATGAGCGTTTTGGCCTGGATGACGTGGATCGGGCGATCCTGGAGCACCTCCAGCGTGACGGGCGGACTGCGGTGGCCGAGCTCGCCCGGCAGGTCAACCTCTCCGCTAGTGCGACCGCGGACCGCGTCCGCCGGCTCTCCGATGCCGGGGTCATCACCGGTTACTCGGTCACCGTCGACCCCGAATCGGTCGGGTACAGCGTCACTGCGTTCGTGCGCCTTGCCTATCCGTCCGGGAACTACAAGCCGTTCAACGACCTCGTCACTGCGACGCCCGAGGTCATCGAAGCCCATCACGTCACTGGCGCAGACTGCTTCATCATCAAGGTCCTGGCACGTTCAATGCGGGATCTGGAGCGCATCACCGGCCGACTGGCCACCCTCGGGGGGATCACCACCAGCGTGGTCTACTCGAGCCCGGTCCCCTCCCGCCACATCACGCCCGCCTGACCTGACCCCGACTGCTGCACCTAGCCCCGGTGACACCAGCTGACCGCCAAGGCCCGTGCCGCCACGGAGTCAGCGGAGAGGGCGGCGGCCCTGGGATGTCAACGATCCTCGACGGCCCGGGGTCCTCTGGGCACTACCGAGTGCATGACGGGCGGTCGTTGTGATGTTCCTGCTCCGTGGCCGAACTCATCTGGCCCGCTTGGCCTGCAGCCTTCCCAATCGTCCCGTCCCTGGTCTTCCTGCCGTCCAGCCAGACCTCGAGGACCTGGAGGCGACTGTCGAGGAGGACGGCGTCTGCCGGGTAGTCCCGGGCAAGGCGTCCATGGGCGTGTCCGAGACCGATCGCTGCAGCGGGGGTGAAGGTGAGTGCCTGGACGGCCTCAGCTATCGGGATTCCCGCGGTCTCGACGGCGAGCCGGAGTGACTTGTCGAGTGTCAGCGTTGAGCCCGCAATCGAACCGCCGTGTGCCAGGCGTGCGACTCCTTCACACACGTCGACGTCCATCCCGCCGAGACTATACCGGCCGTCCTCGCCTCCGGCAGCGGACATGGCGTCGCTGATGAGGGCAATTCGTCCGGGCGCCGCAGCGAAGAGCATCCGCACCACCTCCGGATGGACGTGGACTCCGTCGTTGATGACCTCGAGAACGACCCCTGGAGTGCGGGTGGCTGCAGCGACCGGACCGGGGGCCCGGTGGTGGACGCCGTTCATCCCGTTGTAGGCGTGGGTGAGGGTGCTGGCCCCCACGGCGAACGCTTCAAGGGCCCCGGGCATAGTCAGCGTCCGTGTGCCCGACCGCGACCGAGACTCCAGCATCGGCGAATGAGGAGATGGCCTCCATCCCGCCTCGGAGCTCAGGGGCGAGGGTGACCTGGCGCAGTGTTCCGTCCGCGGGCAGCCAAGAGCAATTCGACGTCCTCGGCGGTTGGGCAGCGCAGCAGGGCCGGGTCGTGGGCACCCCTGCGCGCTGCGGAGAGGAAAGGACCTTCCAAGTGGCTGCCGAGTACGCGGGCATCGCGGGCGACGAGTTGGGCGACTTCGGCCAGGCGCGGCACAAGGAGATCAGGCGCCGACGTGACGAGCGAGACCACGGCGCGGGTGGTCCCGTGGGACTGGTGGAGGTCGAGAGCCTCTCGGATCGACTGGGGCCCGTCGTCGAAGGCTGCCCCTGCGCCTCCGTGGCAGTGGATGTCGACGAATCCTGGGGTGAGCGGTGAGCCACGCGCCCCGGGCGTCGACCACGATGTCCGCGGCCGTCCATCCGGAGCCATTTCCGGTTGCGCTGATGTGGCCGCCTTCGAACCGTACCCAGCCGTCCGGCTGGACCCGGCCGTCTGTGACCACCCGGGCGCTGTGGATCACGGTCGAGCCCGTCCTGATCGGGTTCGCGGCGAACGGACTCTCAGGCGACGATTACATCGATGCCGCAGTCGGCGAAGGCCGCTTTCTGGTCCTCGGCGATACCGTCGTCCGTGATGAGGGTGTCGAAGGTTGCCTTCCCGAGGGTGGCGAATGCGCGTCGGCCGATCTTGCTGGAATCTGCGACGATGACCGCGCGCTGTGCGCGTCGGGCGATGAGGGCGTTGATGCTGGCTTCTCCCTCGTCGTGCACTGTTGGTCCCACGGCCGGGTCGATCCCGTTGACCCCGATGAACGCGATGTCCAGGGTGATCTGTCCGAGGACGATGTCGCTGTAGGGCCCAGCGAGCTCGTATGACCGCGGATGCAGGACGCCTCCGGTGACGACTGTCTTGATCTGTGGCCGCATTGCGAGTTGGGCGGCGATGTTGATCGCATTCGTGACCAGGGTCAGGGTCGGCTCTGTCGAGGGTTCCATGAGGTCCGGCCGGGCGGCGAGCGTCTCGGCGACCGTGGTGCACGTGGTGCCGCCGCAGAGTCCGACGACGGCCCCGAGCGGAACCAGCGAGCTTGCTACCCGGGCGATGCGCTGCTTTTCGGCGGCGTGGTGCCCCTGCTTGTATCGGAGCGGGAGGTCGTAGGCGACCGACCGGCTGGCGGCCCCGCCGCGGGTCCGGGTGAGGAGCTGCTGCTCCGCGAGGAGGTCGAGGTCGCGTCGGGCGGTTGCGTAGGAGACGCCGAGCCGTTCGACGATGTCGCTCACTTCGATTTGGTTGCGTTCTCCGAGCAGGTCCAGGACTGCGCCGAGCCGCTGGGTCTTGTTCAAGTGCTCACTCCGTCTGGCTGTCCCTGCTCGCCGACCGGAACAATCGGATGAGCCGTTCTGCTTCGGAGGCCAATGTATCGCGTCCTGCCCGGATGTACCGGCGGGAGTCGACGGTGTCGGGGTGCGCATCGAGGTATGACCGGAGCGATCTTGTGAAGAATCCGTTGAGGTGGGTGGAGACGTTGATCTTGGTCAGTCCTGCGCGGATGGCTGAGACGATCCCGTCGTCCGGCACACCGGATGAGCCGTGGAGCACGAGAGGGACTTGGACGGATCGGTGGAGGGCTTCGATGAGCCCGAGGTCGAGCGTGGCGCGGCGTTCGGTCATCGCGTGCGAGGATCCGACCGCGACGGCGAGTGAATCCACCCCGGTTTCCCCGACGAACCGGGTGGCCTCGGCGGGGTCCGTGCGTGCCCCTGGGGCGTGGGCACCGTTCTTGCCGCCGACCTCGCCCAGCTCTGCTTCGACCGCAGCCCCGGCGGCGTGGGCGTAGCGGACAACGCGTGAAGTTGCGTCGACGTTTTCCCGGTAGGGAAGCCTGGACCCGTCGAACATGACCGAGGCGATACCGAGGTCGATGGCATGCCGGGCGAGGTCTTCGCGTTCGGCATGGTCCAGGTGCACCGCGACCGGGACTTCCGAGGCCTCCCCGAGGGCGAGGCATGCCTTTGCGATCGGCTCCAGGTTTCCGTGGTAGTCGACGCAGTTCTGGGAGATCTGCAGGATGACGGGCAGCCCGGCTCGGCCTGCTGCCGCTGCAAGGGCTTCGGCAGTCTCGAGGTGGAGCACGTTGAAGGCACCGATTCCGGTGCCTTCGGCTGCGGCTGACCGGACAAGCTGGCCGGCTGGTTTCAGGGGCACTCGCGTGTTCCTTCCCGGAGGCTGACGAGGTGTTCGAAGTCGCGGTAGTCTGCGCAGAGCTCTCCGGCGTAGGGGACCGGGACCGCCGCGGCCGACCATGCGGTCGCGCGGCGGAGGATGACGCCTGGGTCGTCTTCGCCGCGGGCAAGGCACGACGCGGCCGCGGCGACGGCTGCGTCGCCGGCTCCTGTCGGATTCCCGTCCAGGACCCTGACGAATCTCGCGACCAGCCCCCGCTCACGGGTGACTGCCATCATCCCGTCCGCGCCGAGGGAGACCAGCACGATCCGCGCACCGGCGCTGATCAGGCGTCTCGCTCCGGCTGCCGGGTCAGGGCATCCCGTGGATTCCTCCAGCTCTGCGCGGTTCGGCTTGACGAGGTCGGCTCCGGCCTCCGCTGCGGCGAGCAGCCCATCGCCTACGGCATCGATGACGGCCGGGACCCCGGCGTCATGGGCGGACCTGACAAGGTCCGCATAGAAGGCGGCCGGGACCCCGGGAGGGAGGCTTCCGGAGCCCACTAGGCAGGCAGCACCGGAAAGCGATCCGGTGGCGGCGTCGAACAGCGCTCGGCGCTCGGCGTGGGACAGCCAAGATCCCCGTTCGTTCATGATCGTGGTCTCTCCGCCGGCGAGATCCACGACGGCGACGCTCGTGCGTGTTGCCCCGTGTACGGGAACCAGCCGGTGCGGCAGCCCGGACTCCTCCAGGTCCCGGCGGAGCACAGCTCCCGCCGCGCCCCCGACGGTCGTCACAGCGGTGGCCAGCAGGCCCGTCTGAGCGAGGACCCGGGCGACGTTGAGCCCCTTCCCGCCGGCACGGCAGACCGGCGCCTCCACCCGAAGGCTTGCTCCCGCCCGCCAGGCATCGACGTGGTATGTCAGATCGAGGGCAGGGTTCGGCGTGACCGTGACGATCACCGCGTGCCCCCCGCGACCATCAGTTCACGCGCGCCGATCGCGGCCCCCAGGAGTCCGGCATTCTCCCCAAGCCGTGCCGCGAGGATCCGGGGTCGCCTCTGGAACGTCAGGTACTCGTCCAACCGGGCGGTCAGAGGGCTCAGAAGGGCCGGGCCGGCCTCGGCGAGGCCGCCGCCGACCACTATGGCCTCGGGCGCGAGAAGCGCCACGACGTGCGAGAAGGACAGGGCGAGTGCGTCGACGGCGTCCTTCCAGACGAGCTTCGCATCGGGGTCGCCTGCCTGGCTGCGGTCGAGGACCTCCTTGGCCCCCGCGACCTGGGCTCCCGTGAGTGCGCTGTAGCGGCGCGCGATGGCCGCGGCCGATGCCACCGCCTCGAGGCAGCCCGTCCCGCCGCAGGCGCACGTCGGGCCCGAGGCCACCTTCGCGTGACCGATCTCCCCGGCGAGTCCGTCTCCGTCGTAGGGGCGTCCGTCCACGAACAGGGCCCCGGCGATGCCCGTGCCAATCACAACGACGACGACATCCCGTAGTCCCGTCGCTGCGCCGAGCCGGAACTCGGCACCGCCCGCCGCCCGCACGTCGTGGCCGAAATGGACCGGGAGACCAGTCAGGGCCGATACGCGCTCTCGGAAGGCAACGTCCTTCCATCCCATGTTCTCTGCAAAGACCGCGGTCCCGGATCGGGTGTCTATGTGGCCTGGGACGACCAGTCCGAGGGCCCGGGGATTGACGGAGGGCTGGACTTCGGCGAAACGCCCGGCGAGGTTAACGATCTCGGCGATCACCGCCTGGCCGGTGCGGTCGCCGGCGACTGGCGTGGGGATGCGGGCGAGGCATCGGATGTGGCCGTCCTCGCCGAACAGGGCGCCTTTGATATCCGTCCCGCCGACGTCGAAGGCAAGGACCGGCGCGCCTGCGCCCAGCCCGATGAGTGGTGCGGTCGGACTGGCCACTGCCGCGGACGCCCGCCGTGGGGGAGGCGTGCTCATGCGAGTATGACCGAGCGGCTGAGGTTCCGCGGGGAGTCGGGGTCCAGCCCTGCCCGCTGGGCTCGCTCGAGGGCGACCCGCTGGGCGCGGACGAGGTCGGCCATCGGATCCACGGGTGCCGTCTCGAAGTGGGCCCCGGTCGATAGGACTTCGTCGGCCAGGCCGGCCGGGGCTTCGCCGAAGATCCAAGTCACCCGGTTGGGGGCAGCGATGGAGATCGGCCCGTGGCGGTATTCCTTCGCCGGGTACGACTCCGTCCACGACTGCGAGGCCTCACGCATCTTCAAGGCCGCCTCGTGCGCTAGGCCCACGCTCCATCCGGAGCCGAGGAACGTGTACTGCTCCGATCCGACCAGATGCTCCGGGAGGGATGCCCGGATGGCTTCCGAGGCCTGGGCGATCGCGGTCGAGACGTCTTCCCCCAGCGAGGACCGCAGGAATGCCAGCGAAGTGGTCGCGAAACGCGTCTGCACGACAGAGGACTCGTCGGCGAACGGGAGGGCGATCGCCTCATCGACGGCGTCCGTAAACGGAGAGGAGGGATCGCCTACGATCCCCACGGTCCGGACTCGGCCACGGATCTGCGCGACCAGTTCCAGGACCTCGGTGGTGGTGCCCGAGCGCGTGATGGCAACGACGGCGTCATAGCCGCGCTCCCGGCCGAGGAACGCCTCCGAGGCCGCGAATGCGTCCGTCACACCCAGACCGGCCGCCTCCCTCCGCGCCGCGTAGGCCTGGGCCATGAACCAGGACGTTCCGCATCCGATTGCTGCGACCCGTGCTCCGGGAGCCGGGAGAAGTGCCTGCTCGGCCTTCATATCCACCGCCTGCTGCCAGACATCGGGCTGGGAGCGTAGTTCCGCTTCCATCGAGGCTCCTGATGCTGCTGTGTGCTCGGCCATGTGTGCACCTCTCGGATGGGCCCGCCGGTTCAGGGCAGGACGTTGGTGATGGGGAATGACTGAACAGCTGAAGTTTCAAGCACTCAGAGCACGAGAGTGAATGTTGCTGGTTGAACCTTGCGCCCGTCGCTCTTGCACCCCAGACCGTGAAACGGCGGATCCGTGCCTCGCCCATGACCCCGGTCATGATCAATTATGATTCTAGGATGCATTACGCTTGCACTAAAGAGCAAGAATGTGCTGATATTCCTGCAGAACCGGGCAGTGGATCACTCCGGACCTCGACGGAGGTTTCGGCTCCGGGCGACAGGCCGCCAGTCGATCGTCGGCCTGGGCGGCACACTCGAATGCCTCGCCCGTGCCCGCCTGAAGACGCATTGGACTGGGAAGGAGGCGTCTTTGACGCGTGCTGATGATCCTGCATACGCAGCAGGCTCCGCTGGCGTGGATTCGTCCCGTGTCAGTGCCGACATCGGGGCCGAGCCTGGCCGGGACTGCTCCGGGGGCCGGCGATGAGGGCCGTGCAGAGCTCGTCGCCGCGCCGCATGCTCCCCTCCGATCCCTGCCCGCGCACCGGTGACAGTGTCGAGCTGCGCCGCTGGGGCTTCGCGGCACGCCGGGGAGTCGTGGAGGACGTGATGCCCGACAGCTCCGGGTTCTGGCTCGCGGCCGATGGGGTCGAACACAGGATGTTCGTCTCCATCCCGGACGAAGAATCCCAGATCTGGATCTGATGGGGGGCGTCCGGACGCCGGTCGAAGCCCCAGCGGCGAAGCATGCCGTACGGAAGAGGCCTCCTGGCCTTGTCGGCGCGCCGGTGTGCAACGTGTGCGCGGGTGCGGTGCCGGTCGAGAGCCCATTCCCGGACGGAACCGGGAGATGCGATTGCCCGCCCTGGCTTCGCGAGCTGAACTTGCGCCTGGAGGCGCTTGCCTCCGAGAGGGCCCGCATCGATCGGATGCTGGTCCGGGCAAACCACTTTCCAGTGTGGACTCTGGCCGCGGGCCGCTGCGCCTGCGGCGAGGCGTGGCCCTGCGCGTGGTTCCAAGGACTGGCCTTCAGGCTGGGCGTGGAAACCCCCGAGGCAGAACGGCCCCGCTGACGCCCCGGGCCGGCCGCGGTCGCAACCCGCGAATGCGATTCGCCGACCGCGCCGGAGGCCGCGCGCCTTCATCGCGGCGGGGTCCCGCGAGCCTTCATGCCGACTCCCGGTTTCGGGGTGCAGAGACGAGTGCGAGGGCCGCGGGGCGGGGAACGCTCAGGACTTGGCGAGCCGGGCCCAGTGTCCCGTCGTCGGGATCGATGAGCAGGGCGCTGATGTTGTCGCTGTCGCGGTTGGCGACAAGGAGGAACTGGCCGAGCACTGCCAGCGCTGAGGGCCATCGGCCGCCGCAGCCGACCTCCTGGATGGGGCCGAGCCCTTCCTTGCGCGCACTGCAGACGGTGATGGTGTCCCTTCCACGGTTGGCTGCGTAGACCGACCGGCGGTCGGCCGAAGCGACGATTTGGCCCGGATAGTTCCTTCGGGATCCAGTGCGGGAGGTGGCAGGCCACGTGTGCGTCCGACGGATCCTCCCATCCCCGTGGACGGCCATCCGGCTCACCGTGGAGGAATGCTCCTCCGAGCACCAGAGGTGTCCGGACGCGTCCCTTGCAAGCGAACGCGTGCCGAGGGCCGCGTTGGGCGCCCCTGCTTCCAGGCCCCCGGCCAGGCCAGCGAGCGAGCCGTTCTTCCGGTATGCGAACCGCCGGATATCGCTGCGTCCGAGGTCGGCCACGAGGAGCTCGCCGGGGCTGTCCGAGCAGACCTCGATATGGTGCGGCTTCGAAACCTGGCTCCCTCGCCCCGACAGCACGCCAGAGGACAGGTCCACGAATGCCGTCATCCTTCCCAGCTCGCCGCCCTCCCGGAGCCGATGGGCCGAGACCGAGCCGCCACTGTAGTTGGCGCAGAACAGGAGCGAGCCGTCCGGTGAGATCGCGATGTGGCAGGGGGCCTCCCCGCCGCTGCGGGTAGCGGCGGTCCTGCCACTGCGCAGGTCCACGGCATGGATGGAGCCGCCTCCGTCAAGGCTGGCGACGTATGCCACGCCGGTGGTTGGATGGGCGGCCGCATAAAGCGGTCGGCTGGGCCCCGGCAGCCTCGCTTCCACGGACAGCCCGGAATGCGGGGCGAATTGGCACACGGCGAGCGATCCGTCCATCGGCCGACCGGCGTCGCCCGCATGGGCTGTTCCTGAGGCAACGAGGAGGAGTTCACGTGCCTCAACGGGGGCGGTCATGCTTGCTCCTGAGGGCGTGCGGGATTTCGGGGTGCGGCGCCCGGGCGGATGTGCGCCACCGAATCGCTCGGAGGGCGGAGTGTCGAGACGGTCGGGCCGCCATCTGACCTAGGGCCGATGTGTAGACTATCGTTGGAGGCCCAAGATCAGGAAGGGATTGGTTTCGGTGAACTCTACTTCGACCGAATCGGCGGTGTCCGGCTTCCGGATGAGAGGTCGCGACAAAGTCCTTCTGGGTGCACAGGTGGCCGATCAGATACGCGCCATGATCAAGGAACAAGGGCTCGCGGACGGCGATCCGCTCCCGGCCGAGGCGACCCTCGCGGACCAGTTCGGCGTCAGCCAGCGGGTTGTCCGGGATGCGCTGCGGGTCCTGAGCCAGCAGGGCGTGATCAGGACCCAGCAGGGCAAGCCGGCAGTGGTCGCGGAGCGGCGTCCTCTGGCCATCCAGAACTACTTCCGTCTGGCATTGGAGGACGGACTCGGATCGTACGACGAGCTTCTCGAGCTGCGCCAGGCCCTCGAAGTGCGCGCCGCAGGACGGGCTGCGCTTTCAGCAACGCCGGACGAGATCAAGGATGTCAGGGCAAAGCTCGTCAGAGCCGAGAAGGCGACCAGGCTCGACGACAGGGTTGACGCCGACCTTGCCTTCCACTTCGCCCTGGTCAGCGTCGGAGGCAACAGGTTCTTCACTGCCATCTTCGAATCCCTCTCGACTTTCCTGGCCGAGGAGCGCCGGCGTGGCCAGGAGCTCACCGAATCATCTGGCGGCGACCACCAGCAGAGCCACCGGGAGCACCGCGAGATCGTGTCTGCCATCGAGAGGGGCGACTCCGAAACCGCAGAACGGGCGATGAGGGTGCATCTGGACCGCGTGCAGAGGGAGTTCGCCCGCACGGACCGGCCGAGCGCAGTGCCCGGCCAGCGCTAGCACCCAGGCCTGGGTCGGCTCAGGCGCCGGCCAGCGCATCGAGAAGGGTCATGGTGGCTTGCACGTCCCTTATGCTGCAGCGCGGCTCACGACCCTCCTCGATCGCGGCGACGAATTCCGCATCCTGCGCCCTCAGTGCGGCGAACTTCATGAGGTCGGTTCCGGATGCTGGCTGCCCCTTCGGCGGCTCCGCCGAGAGGGGCCAGGGCTGGGCCAGTCCGTCCGGGGCCACCCTCAGGAGCATGCCGTCGGACAGGGCGAACGTGGCTTCCTCTGCGATGACCAGCGCATCCTCCACGCTGACGGTGGAATGGTAGGACAGGGACAGGGAGGCGATGGCTCCTTCTCCTACCCGGATCGTCGCGCCGAGGTCCATCGGCTGGCCGTTGTGCTCCCACGGCGCTCCGAGGACCCCTGTTGCAGTCGACTCGGAGGAATCGGGCCGCTCGCCCTGCAGCAGCCACAGTGTCAGGTCGACCTGATGGGCGCCGTGATGCCAGAGGATGCTGTCGTTCCAACTGCGAGGCTGCCCGCTCCAGCTCGTGTTCGAGCGCCGGAGCATGGTCCTCCTCAGGATCAGGTGGCGTACAGTCAGGCTCCCCTGGGAGATCTCGGCGCGCAGGCGCATCCACGGATCGGCGAACCGCAGGGTGTGGGCCACCATCACCGAGATGCCGGTCCGGTCGCACGCCTCTGCCACCGCGCGGGACTCCGCCGCGCTCATGCCTCCGGGGATCTCGCACAGGACATGCTTTCCGGCGCGCACAGCCGCGAGCGACTGCGCCGCGTGCATCGGGCTCGGGGTGGCGATGACGACTGCGTCGACGTCGCATCGGGCCAGCAGCGCCTCCGCGCCGGACACCGCCGAAGGGATCCGGTGCTCGGCTGCGAATTCCTGGGCCGTCTGCCGGGTCAGCCCGGCGACCGCGGTGACCTCCGCACCTCCCGCGCGTAGGGCCTCGACGTGGAGCCTGGCCACGTCCCCCGGGCCAATGATCCCTACTCGGACTGTCATCATGCTCCCTTCCGGAGCGCGTGCGGAGTGCGACTTGACCGGACATCATCGCGAGTTCTAGCGTACATGAACATCAGACCTAGGGCTTAAGTGCAGGCGGTGGGAGGGTTCCCGGGACCGGGGAGCCTCGTAGCAGCGCCGGGCGAGCACCGATTCGCATCCGGGTCCCTGGCGCGAATGAGATGGAGAATCAAGTGGTCGATGACCTGAAGCTCGGTCTGATCGGGTATGGACTGAGGGCCCGCAGCCTTTCGAAGGTGGCACACAGGCCGGGGGAGGGGTCCCGCATCACGGCGGTGTTCGACATCGACCCTGATGCAGGCGGCCAGGCCCCAGGCGAACTCGGCGACGGGGTTGCCGTGCACAACTCCCTGGCGGGCCTCCTGGACGACCGGATCGACGCGGTGCTGGTCGCCAGCCCCGACCACCTGCACGAAGAGCACGCGACCGCCGCGCTTGACGCGGGCCTCACGGTCTACCTGGAGAAGCCGATGGCAGTGACCGTCGAAGGATGCGACCAGATCCTCGCCGCGGCCCGCCAGAGCGAAGGCAGGCTCTATCTGGGGCACAACATGCGCCATATGCCGTTCGTACAGGAGATGAAGCGTCTCATCGACAGCGGCGCCATCGGAGAGCCCAAACTGGCTTGGTGCAGGCATTTCGTGGGGCACGGGGGGGACTTCTACTTCAGAGACTGGCACGCCGAACGACGTGCCACCACGGGTCTGCTCCTGCAGAAGGGAGCGCACGACATAGACGTCCTGCACTGGCTCATGGGCGGGTACAGCGAAGAGGTGACGGCCATGGGCGACCTGATGGTCTACGGGGCCAATCCTCGCCGCCCAGCAGGTGATCCGGGAGTTCCGTGGCGACTCGACGAGGAGCCACTCTCGACCTGGCCGCCGTCCAAGCTGACCGAGCTGAATCCGGTCGTCGACGTCGAGGACGCCTCCATGGTCCTGATGGGCCTGGACAACGGCACGCTGGCCTCCTACCAGCAGTGCCACTTCACTCCCGACTACTGGCGCAGCTACACCATCATCGGAACCGAGGGACGCATCGAGAACCTCGGGGACGTCGCCGAAGGCACCGTGGTCAACCTGTGGAACCAGCGTCACTACGGCTACGCACCGGCCGACCGCGTCTTCCCCGTGCACCCCGAGCCCGGGGGCCACGGCGGCGCCGATGAGCGGATCATGCGGGAGTTCATCCGGTATGCCTCCTCAGGGGGCCCCATCGAGACGTCCCCGCTAGCGGCCAGGAATGCCGTCGCGGCCGCGTGCGCAGCAACGGCATCGGTCCGGGACGGCGGAGCCCCCAAGCGCGTGGCGCCCGCCACGGACCAGGACCTGGCATTCTTCCAGAGGTAGACCAAGCCGTGCGCCCATGGAGGGGCGTACGGCCCGGAGCCGGGTCCGGGTTGGGCCGACCGCTACGGCACCGCCCGGGCCCATCGCAGGAGGCGGCCACGCCCCGGACGCCCCTGCAGCACGGTTCCCCCGCCCTGTTGGGGGCGGCGGAACCGTGTCGTGTCAGGGGGTCGGGTGTGTGGGGTTAGTTGGCTGGGACGATCTGTTGGAATTGGGCGTCGTCGACGTAGA
>NZ_JAYGGQ010000018.1:0-101870 GCF_034931225.1 Sinomonas terricola | reverse complement strand
GGGGGGCGCCCCGCTGCCGGCCGCACCCCACCAACCCCCCCACCCGTCCGCCCCCCCCCCCCCCCCCCCCCGGCCCGCCCCCCCCCCCGGGGGGGGCGCCCGCGGCCGTTCTGCTGCTACTCGGAGAGGCTTTCCACCTGCTCCGAGCGGAGCAGGGCGATCGCAGCCTCGAAGTCCTCGAGCGACTCGAAGGACTGATACACGCTCGCGAACCGCAGATAGGCCACGTGGTCGAGCTTCCGGAGCGGCCCGAGGATCGCGAGGCCGACCTCGTGCGCCTTGATCTCGGCGGCACCGCTCGCGCGCACGGCCTCTTCGACTTCCTGCGCGAGGAGCGCGAGGTCATCCTCGGTCACTGGGCGGCCTTGGCACGCCTTGCGCACGCCGTTGATGACCTTCGAACGGCTGAACGGCTCGCCGACCCCCGAGCGTTTGATGACCGTGAGGCTCGTCGTCTCGATGGTCGTGAACCGTCGCCCGCATTGGGGGCACTGCCTGCGCCGGCGGATTGCGGCGCCGTCGTCCTGAATCCGGCTGTCGACGACGCGTGAGTCCGGATTGCGGCAGAAAGGGCAGTACATCCTCTGATTCTATGGGGTACGCCTGAGGTCACCAACGCTCGATCACCAGATGTAGTGGTCTCCCCCACTAGGTGAGGTGGTTGGCGGTCAGCGAAAGCGCCGGTCCACGGCGTCGCCGTGGGCGGGAAGGTCTTCTGCGTCCGCGAGGCTCCGGATGTGCCCGGCGACTTCGGCGAGGGCCCCCTCGCTGTAGTCGATCACCTGGACGGCCTTGAGGAAGGTCGTGACATTGAGCCCGGACGAGAAGACGGCTGTTCCGCTCGTGGGAAGCACGTGGTTGGAACCCGCCGAATAGTCGCCCAGGCTCACGGGGCTGTAGGCGCCCACGAAGATGGCGCCCGCGTTCTGGATGCGGGCAGCCACCGCGCCGGGGGCGGCCGTCATGATCTCGAGGTGCTCGGCAGCATAGGCGTCGCATACGGCGATGCCGGCGTCGACGTCGTCCACGAGCACCGCGCCGGACTGGCGCCCCGAGAGCGCGGCGAGCACGCGCTCTCGATGCTTCGTCCCCTCCACCTGGGCCGCGAGGTGCTCTCGCACGGCCTCGACGAGCTCGGGCGAGTCCGTCACGAGCACCGACCCCGCCCTCGTGTCGTGCTCGGCCTGGCTGATGAGGTCGGCCGCCACGAGCTCGGGCCGCGCGGTCGCATCAGCGAGGATGGCGATCTCGGTTGGCCCCGCCTCCGCGTCGATGCCGACAACGCCCTTGACCAGGCGCTTCGCCGTCGCGACGAAGATGTTCCCCGGACCGGTCACGACGTCCACCGGCTCGATCGCCGGAAGGGCCCCCATGGCGTCCTCTCGTGCCGGAATCCCGTAGGCGAAGGAGATGACAGCCTGCGCGCCGCCGATCGCGTAGACCTCGTCGATGCCGAGCAGGGCCGCCGCGGCAAGGATCGTGGGGTGCGGCAGGCCTCCGTTGTCCTTCTGGGGCGGGGACGCGAGCGCGATCGAGCCGACGCCCGCGGCCTGCGCCGGGACGACGTTCATGACGACCGACGACGGGTAGACGGCAAGCCCGCCCGGAACGTACAACCCGACGCGCCGCACGGGAACCCACCGCTGGGTGACGGTCGCCCCATCGCCGGGCCGCACGGTCACGTCGCCGGGGCGCTGCGCCTCGGCGAAGACGCGTGCCCGGCGGATCGACTCCTCGAGGGCCGTCCGGACCCCCGCATCGAGCGAAGCGAGCGCGTCGGCGATCGCCGGGGCCGGGACGCGCGGGTGGCGCTGGACGACGCCGTCGAACTTCTCGGCGAGGAGCGAGAGGGCCGCGAAGCCACCCGAGCGGACGTCGGCGATGATGCCGCGCACGGTGTCCTCGACGGCACTGCCCTGATCGGCCTCGAGACGCGGCACGATGGCCCGAAGCTCGGCGAGGCTGAAGCTGCCGCCCCTCAGGTCGATCGTGCGGAAGTCGAGGGCGGGGGCTGGCGATGTCACCAGCCCAGTCTACGGTCCCGCGAGCCCTGATGCCGCGTCGGAGACGGGGGCGGCGAGCCCAGCCCGAGGGGTGGGCTAGGGGCGGGTGGGCGGGGACCAGAGAATGCTCGCGAGGCCGAGGACGACGACGGCGACAATCGCTGGCCAGAGCGCGAGGGCGCTGAGCGCCTGGAGCCCAAACGCGGAGCCGTCGACGCTCGGATCAGACCTGAGCGAGCCCCACACCCGGGCCAGCCCCGCACCGGTGAGCCACATGAGCAGGCTTCCCGCGCCCGAGCCGACGAGCGCCGCGAGGGACCGTCCGGCGAAGCCGAAGCGGTCGTGCGCCCGGACGACGAAGACTACGACGCAGACCGCCGCGAGCGCAGCAAGCCCCGCAAAGGCGAAGTCGCGAGCAAGCCACGCGGCGTAGTCGGAGCCGTCGCCGTAAAGGCGGCCGCCCGGCGCCGCGAGCCACCAGACGAACCCCAGGACGGGTCCTGCCAGCGTGGGGGCGAGGAGCCAACGGAGCATCGTTCCGGGACGCGGCCAGACCGGGTGGGCGGCTTCGCGAGACTCAGACATCGAGGCACGCGGGCCCGAGGAGGACCTTGAGGTCTCCGAACAGGGCAGGATTCGGGTTCACCCGCAGGTGCACGCCGAGCTTCATGACCTCGATGCTCCGGGTTCCATGGAGGCGCAGCTGGACCTCGCTGTGGCCGGGGTGCGTCTTGAGCACCTCGCCGAGCCTGGTCACGACGCGTTCGGTCGCCTTGTGCGTCGGCATCGAGATGACGACGGGGCCTGTGCCCGCCTGGCTCAGATCCGGCACGGTAAGTTCCATGCAGCTCAGGGTCACCGCGCCGTCGTCTCTGCGCTGGAGGCGACCCTTGACCACGACGATGAGGTCTTCGGCGAGGATCGACGAAATCGGCCCGTAGACCTGGCCGAAGAACATGACCTCCATGGAAGCGCCGAGGTCCTCGATCTCAGCCCTCGCATACGCGTTCCCGCTCGCCTTCGCGATGCGCCGGCTGAGCGACGTGATCATGCCGGCGATCGTGACGATGGCGCCGTCCTGCGGCCCCTCGTCGGAGATGAGGTGGGAGATCGCGTGGTCGGCGTGGCCCTCGAGCACGCCTTCGAGGCCCTGGAGCGGGTGGTCGGAGACGTAGAGGCCGAGCATGTCGCGCTCGAACGCGAGGCGGTCCTTCTTCTCCCACTCCGGCAGGGCCGGGATCTCGACGGCGAGCCCCGCCGAGAGCTCGCCGTCTCCCCCGCCGTCGAACGCGCTGAAGAGGTCGAACTGGTTCGCCGCCTCGTTGCGCTTCAAGGTGATGACGGCGTCGACCGCCTCCTCGTGGATCATCGCGAGGGCCCGCCGGGGATGGCCGAGGGAGTCGAACGCCCCCGCCTTGATGAGCGATTCAATCGTGCGCTTGTTGCAGACGACGGCGGGAACCTTCTGGAGGAAGTCGCTGAAGCCGGCGAACGCCCCCTTCTCCTCGCGGGCCTCAACCATCGAGTGGACGACGTTCGCGCCGACGTTGCGGATCGCGCCCATGCCGAAGCGGATGTCGTTCCCGACCGGGGTGAAGTTGAGTGCAGACTCGTTGACGTCCGGCGGCAGAACGGTGATGCCCATGCGCCGGCACTCGTTGAGGTACATCGCGCACTTGTCCTTGTCGTCGCCCACGGACGTCAGGAGGGCCGCCATGTATTCGGCGGGATAGTGGGCCTTGAGATACGCCGTCCAGTACGAGACGACACCGTAGGCGGCCGAGTGGGCCTTGTTGAACGCGTAGTCGGAGAACGGCAGCAGGATGTCCCACAGCGTCTTGACCGCTTCGCCCGAATAGCCGCGCTCGCGCATGCCTGCGGAGAAGCCCTCGAACTGCTTGTCGAGCTCGGACTTCTTCTTCTTGCCCATGGCGCGCCGGAGGATGTCGGCCTGGCCCAGTGAGTAGCCCGCGAGCTTCTGCGCAATGGCCATGACCTGTTCCTGGTACACGATCAGGCCGAACGTTCCGCCCAGGATGTCCTCGAGCGGCTCGGCCAGCTCGGGGTGAATCGGCGTGATCTCCTGCTGGCCGTTCTTGCGCAGGGCATAGTTCGTGTGGGCGTTCGCCCCCATGGGGCCTGGACGGTAGAGGGCGAGGACGGCGGAGATGTCCTCGAAGTTGTCGGGGCGCATGAGCTTGAGCAGCGACCGCATGGGCCCGCCGTCGAGCTGGAACACGCCAAGCGTGTCACCTCTCGCGAGCAGCTCGTAGGACGCGGCGTCGTCGAGCTCGAGCCGCTCGAGGTCGAGCTCGTGCCCGCGGTTGAGCTTGATGTTGTCGAGCGCGTCCGTGATGATCGTGAGGTTCCTCAGGCCGAGGAAGTCCATCTTGATCAGGCCGAGGCCCTCGCAGGTCGGGTAGTCGAACTGCGTGATGACCTGGCCGTCCTGCTCGCGGCGCATGATCGGGATGATGTCGATGAGCGGATGCGAGGACATGATGACGCCGGCCGCGTGGACGCCCCACTGGCGCTTGAGGCCCTCGAGCCCGAGCGCCGTCTCGAAGACCCGCTGCGCGTCCGCGTCCGAGCGCAGCAGCTCGCGCATCTCCTCGGCCTCGCCATAGCGCTTCGCCTCGGGGTTGTGGATGTCCACGAGCGGCATGCCCTTGCCCATGACGTCCGGCGGCATCGCCTTTGTGAGTCGCTCGCCCACCGAGAACGGGTAGCCGAGTACTCGGGACGAGTCCTTGAGGGCCTGCTTGGCCTTGATCGTGCCGTAGGTGACGATCATCGCCACGCGGTCGTCGCCATACTTCTCCGTGACGTACTTGATGACCTCGGGGCGGCGGCGATCATCGAAGTCGACGTCGAAGTCGGGCATCGAGACGCGGTCCGGGTTGAGGAAGCGTTCGAAGATGAGGCCGTGCGCGAGCGGGTTGAGGTCGGTGATGCGCATCGCATATGCGGCCATGGACCCAGCGCCCGAGCCACGGCCCGGGCCGACGCGGATCCCGTGGTCCTTGGCCCAGTTGATGAAGTCGGCGACGACGAGGAAGTAGCCCGGGAAGCCCATCTGCGTGATGATGCCGATCTCGTACTCGGCCTGCTTGCGGACTTCGTCCGGAATCCCGCCCGGGAAGCGGTAGTGGAGGCCGCGTTCGACTTCCTTGACGAACCACGACTCCTCGTTCTCCCCCTCCGGGCAGGGGTACCGGGGCATGTAGCTCGCCTTGGTGTTGAACTCGACGTCGCAGCGCTCGGCGATGAGCAGCGTGTTGTCGCATGCCTCGGGATGCTCGCTGAAGATCGCACGCATCTCAGCCGGAGACTTGAGGTAGAACTCGTCGGCGTCGAACTTGAAGCGCTTGGGGTCGGCGAGGTTCGAGCCGGACTGGACGCAGAGGAGGGCCGCGTGGCTCGACGCATCCTCCGCGTGAGTGTAGTGGAGGTCGTTCGTCGCGACGAGCGGAAGGCCGAGGTCTTTCGCGAGCTTGATGAGATCGGCCTGGACGCCTCGTTCGATCTCAAGCCCGTGGTCCATGAGCTCGCAGTAGAAGTTGTCGTGGCCGAAGATGTCGCGGAACTCCGCCGCCGCCTCCCGCGCTTCCCGGTACAGGCCGAGGCGCAGCTTCGTCTGGACCTCGCCGGACGGGCACCCCGTCGTTGCGATGAGGCCCTTGCCGTACGTCTGGAGGAGCTCGCGGTCCATGCGCGGCTTGTACAGGTACCCTTCGAGGGACGCGAGCGAGGACATCCGGAAGAGGTTGTGCATGCCCTGGGTGTTCTCGGCCCACATGGTCATGTGGGTGTAGGCGCCGGCACCCGAGACGTCGTCTCGCCCGCCGTCGCCCCAGCGCACACGGGTCTTGTCCTGCCGCGCCGTCCCCGGGGTGAGATAGGCTTCGACCCCCACGATGGGCTTGATCCCGGCGTCGTTCGCCTTCCTCCAGAAGTCGAACGCTCCGAAGACGAAGCCGTGGTCCGTCGTCGCAAGGGCGTTCATGCCCAGTTCTGCAGCGTGGCCGAACAAGTCGCCGAGCCGTGCTGCGCCGTCGAGCATCGAGTACTCGGTGTGGTTGTGGAGGTGGACGAACGAACCTGCGGAGCTCACCGCACCAGTCTAGGCTCGAGCCCCGACAGCTCAGTGTCGGCCACTCCGGAGGGCCTCGATCGCGTATTGGAGATCAGCCGGGTACGGGCTCGTTGCCTCAACCCATTCGCCAGTACGGGGATGCGCGAAGCCGAGCCGACGCGCGTGCAGCCACTGCCGCGTAAGGCCGAGCTCTGCTGCGAGGCGGGGATCGGCTCCGTACGTGAGGTCGCCCGCACACGGGTGATGCAGCGCGGAGAAATGCACGCGGATCTGATGCGTGCGCCCGGTTTCGAGGTGGACCTCGACGAGGCTCGCGCGTCCGAAGGCCTCGAGCACCTCGTAATGAGTCACGGAGGCCCGCCCGTCCTCGACGACCGCGAAGCGCCAATCGTAGCCGGGGTGGCGGCCGATGGGGGCGTCGATGGTGCCCTCGAGCGGGTCCGGGAGGCCTTGGACGACGGCGTGGTACACCTTGTCGACGGTGCGCTCCTTGAAGGCGCGCTTGAGGACCGTGTACGCGTGCTCGGTCTTCGCGACGACCATCGCGCCCGACGTTCCGACGTCGAGGCGATGCACGATCCCCGCCCGCTCGGGCGCACCGGAGGTCGAGATGCGGAAGCCGTCCGCCGCGAGGCCTCCCACGACCGTCGGCCCGACCCACCCGGGCGAGGGATGCGCGGCGACGCCCACGGGCTTGTCCACGACGACGAAGTCATCGTCGTCGAGGAGGATGTCCAGGCCGTCCACGTGCTCCACCACCACTTCCAGGGGATCGCGCCGCTCGGGCGCGTCGATGACAATCTCGTCGCCGGCAGCGAGCCGATCCGACTTGGCGAGGGCCCGTCCGCCGCAGCTCGCATGCCCGCCCGCGAGGAGCTGTGCGGCGGCGGACCGCGAAACCCCGAGCAGGGCGGCCAGGCCGGCGTCCGCGCGCAGCCCGGCCAGCTCCTCGGGAACGATGTGCTGCTCAGACACCCGGATCCTCGCCCGCGGCCCCGTGCTCCGCCGAGCGGGACTTCCCGTGCCGGCTTCCATCGGCCCCGATGCCCAGAAGGGTCAGGAGGCAGATGAGAGCAACCCCGGTGACAACGCACGAATCCGCGACGTTGAAGATCGCGAAATTGGGCAGCTGGATGAAGTCCACCACGTGCCCCATGCCGAACGACGGCTCGCGGAACAGGCGGTCCGTCAGGTTGCCGAGCGCCCCGCCGAGCACGAGCCCCAGGGCGGCGGCCCAGCCGAGCGACCGCACCCTGCGCGCATACAGGATGATGGCCACGGAGACGACCGTCATGATGATGCTGAAAACCCACGTGACGTTCTCGCCGATGGAGAAGGCCGCACCTGAGTTGCGGATGTAATACCAGTGCAGAAGCGGGGGGAGGACGGCGATCCGCTCCCCTTCCGCCATCGCGCTCGTGACCCAGAGCTTGGTGAGCTGGTCGAACGCGTACGCGACGACGGCGAGGGCTGCGAGGAGCGCGATGGCGCGTCCCGAAACGCGGCGATGGCCGCTCGACGACCGCGCGCGCCCCTGTGACGGGGTCACCGAAGAGTTTTCCATACTGCTTTCCGTTGGCATGCCGAAGCCGGCGGCCGCTTATGCGCGGCCGCCGGCCAGAAGGCTCGGGGTCTCAGACCTCGGCGTTGTCGGGGATCTCGCTCGACACCACGGAGCCGCGGGCGTCGAGATCGCGGAGCTGGCCCTCGATGTAGGCCTTGAGGCGAGCACGGTAGTCGCGCTCGAAGCCGCGGAGCTGCTCGACCTTGCGCTCAAGGACGGAACGCTGCTGCTCGAGGGCGCCGAGCGTCTTGCGCGACTTCTCCTGCGCCTCGCTCACGAGGCTGCTTGCCTCGATCTGGGCCTCGGCGATGATCTTGTCGCGCTGGTCCACGCCGTCCTGGACGTGCTTGTCGTGCATCTGCTGGGCCATCGCGAGGAGGCCCGCGGCAGACTCGGCGGTCTGGGCGTGCACGGCGGGCGCCGCCGCAGGAGCCGGAGCGGCCGCAGCAACGACCGGCGCGGGCTCGGGCTTGGCGACCTCGACCGGCTTGGCCTCTTCCGCGGCGGGCTTCTCGGGCGCAGCGACGGGCGCTCCGCCCTTCGAGGTGAGCTCGGCGACCTTCTTGCGAAGCTCGTCGTTCTCCTGGTTCAGGCGGCGAAGCTCGATGACGATCTCGTCAAGGAAGTCATCAACCTCGTCCTGGTCGTAGCCCTCGCGGAACTTGGTCGGCTGGAAACGCTTGTTGACGACATCTTCTGGCGTCAGAGCCATCTGCTCACCTCTTTGGTCTAGTCAGTCAGGGGCTTGCGCCACCGTGACTACGGTAACTGACGTGCGCCCGGTAGCTCCACTTGGGCCGCCCGCACACGCGGGCTTCCTGAGGTGTCCCCGGAACATTTGCTAAGAACCTACGCGAGATTCCGAACGATAGCCATAGCGATATACACCGCGATCACGAGGATCAGAAAAGCGATATCGAGACTTATCGCACCGAGATGAATCGGTTTGAAGATCCTTCTCGAGAGCCGCATGGGAGGGTCCGTCACCGCGTAGACCGCACTCGCCGCGACGAGCGAAACGCCCCGTGGCCGCCACGAACGGGCAAACGACTGGACCCAGTCGAAGACCAGCCTCGCGATGAGAGCCACCAGGAACAGCTCTAGCACGAGGAAGACCACGGCCCACAGAATGCCCATTCCGGAACTCAGCTCTGGTTGAAGAAGCTCGCCTGGCTCTCGCTGACGTTCTTGTCCTCGCCGAGAACCTCAATCGTCGACGGCGTCAGCAGGAAGACCTTGTTCGTCACACGCTCAATGCTCCCGTGCAGACCGAAGACAAGTCCAGCGGAGAAGTCGACGAGGCGCTTGGCATCCGCCTCGCCCATGTCGGTGACGTTCATGATGACGGGGATGCCGTCGCGGAAGCTCTCGCCGATGACCTTGGCATCGTTGTACGAGCGTGGGTGGACGGTGGTGATCTGGCGCAGCCCGGCGTCTTCGCGCACGGCCGCGGCACGCTTGATGGGGGTCACGGGGGCCCGATACTCCTCAACCTCGGATGACGCGGGTTCGCGGGTGGAAAACGCCTGGCGGCGTTCGTCGCGCTCGGTGTGCACCGGCTTGTCCTCTTCCGTACGTGTAGCTTCCGTGCGGACGTGCTGGGGCTCGGCCTCGAACTGCTCATCGCTGTCTGCGAGGCCGAGGTAAACCATCGTCTTCCGCATAACTCCGGCCATGCTCGACTCCTGTACTCGGGCCGCGCGGTCCTCATGCACCGGGTCCCGGCCCTGAAGGTCCCGACTCTTCGACGCTACAGCACACGTGGCCGGGGACCGAGCACATCCGTGCCGATCCGAACGTGTGTCGCGCCTGCCTCGATTGCCTCCTCGAGGTCCTGGCTCATGCCCGCCGAGACCATCGTCGCCTCCGGATGTTCCCCGCGCAGGAGGGCCGAGCATTCGGCCAGCCGGGCGAACGCGCGCCGCGGCTCCCCGCCGCGCGGAGCGACGGCCATGACCCCCGCAAGCCGGAGGCCCTCGGACGATCCGATGAGGTCCGCGAGGCCGAGAACCTCCCCCGGCAGCGCGCCTCCACGGCCCGATTCGGCCTGCGGATCGAGATTGACCTGGACGAGGCACGCAAGCGGAGGGCGCCCGGCCCGCGACGGCTCGCCGGCCACGGCCTTGGCGAGCGCGGCGACGAGCGACGCGCGGTCCACCGAGTGGACAACATCGGCATAGCGGATGACGCTTTTGGCCTTGTTGGTCTGGAGCTGGCCGATGAAGTGCCACGTGAGGCCGAGGCTTGCGAGCTCGGCCGCCTTGATCGAGGCCTCCTGATCGCGGCTCTCGCCGACGTCCGTGACGTCGAGTTCGGCGAGGACCCGCACGTCGTCGGCCGGGTGGAACTTCGTCACGACGATGAGCTCAGGCTGATCGGATCGGCCGGCGGCGCGCGCCGCCTCCAGGATGCGGGCTCGGATCCGGGCAAGATTCGACGCGAGCTGCTCACGCCGGGCAGCGCTGTGGTCCGGTTGTCCGGCATTCTCAGCCATGCGCCCACACCACCCCCGCGAAGCGTCCCTCGCCGGGCGCACGCCGGTGCGAGAAGAGCCGGGGCTCCTGGAACGTGCAGGCCATCGCGTCCTTGTGGACCGGGACGCCGAGCCCGTCGAGCTGGGCCTCGACTCCTGCGGAAAGGTCGAGGGCAGGCGTTCCCCATGACGTGGTCGACGCCGTTCCAGGGACCTTCCCCTCGATCTCGTCGCGGAGCGCCGCGGGCACCTCGTAGCAGCGCCCGCAGATGCTTGGCCCGATCCACGCCTCAATGCCTTGCGCGCCCGCCTCGCGGAGGGCGTCGACGGCGGAGGCTACGATGCCGGCCGCGAGCCCCGCACGGCCCGCATGGACGGCCCCGAGCGCGGGCCGGCCGTCCGGGAACTCCCCCGCGAGGAGGATCGGCACGCAGTCGGCCACCATGACGGCGACGGGAAGCCCCCGGGAAAGGAGCGCGTCGGCCACCGGCAGGTCGCCCGAGCCTTCGGCCCATACGGATCGATCCCCGTGCTCCTGCTCCATGTAGCGGACCCTGTCGACGCCCGCCGCGACCGCGAGGGCCGCGCGGTGGCGACGGACGCCGTCGTCGTCCGTTCCCACGTGGAAGGCGAGATTCCCCGCCGAAACCTGGGTGAACGCGGCAGTGACGCCGGGACGGATGTCCCGGCGCCACCAGAAGATGTGCTCTGCCCCGGCGCTGCCGAGGCCGCTCGCATCCGCGCCGAACGTCACTTGAGGAAGTCGGGCACGTCGAGGTCGTCTCGCGAGCCGGTGAGGTCGTGCTCGACGACGGCCGGGAGCTCGACGTCGAAACCCGAGTCGGCGTGCGACCCCGCGGAAGACTGGCTCCACTGGCTCAGTCCCGCGTGCACGGGCGTAGGCTGCGCCACCGGGCGCGGCGCGGCAGGAGCCACCGGCGCCGGCTGGGCAGCGGCAGCAGCCGCAGCCTGGGCGGCGGCCTTGGCCTGAGTGTCCTCGAGCGACGGCGAGGTGGCCTTGACGTCGTCGAAGCCGGCCGCGATGACGGTCACGCGGGCCTCGTCGCCGAGCGCGTCGTCGATGACCGCACCGAAGATGATGTTCGCCTCGGGGTGAGCAACCTCCTGGACAAGGCGCGCGGCCTCGTTGATCTCGAAGAGGCCGAGGTCGCTGCCGCCCTGGATCGAGAGGAGCACGCCGTGGGCCCCATCGATCGACGCCTCGAGCAGAGGGGAGGCGATCGCGAGCTCGGCAGCCTTGACGGCGCGATCCTCGCCGCGCGCCGAGCCGATTCCCATGAGGGCCGAGCCCGCGCCCTGCATGACGGACTTGACGTCCGCGAAGTCGAGGTTGATGAGGCCCGGGGTCGTGATGAGGTCGGTGATGCCCTGGACACCCGAGAGGAGCACCTGGTCGGCCGAGCGGAACGCGTCGAGGACGGAGACGTTGCGGTCGCTGATCGAGAGCAGGCGGTCGTTGGGGATGACGATGAGCGTGTCGACCTCGTCGCGGAGCGCCTCGATGCCGTTCTCGGCCGACGTCGCGCGGCGGCGGCCCTCGAACGTGAACGGGCGCGTGACGACACCGATCGTGAGGGCGCCGAGCGAGCGCGCGATCCGGGCCACGACCGGAGCGCCGCCCGTTCCCGTGCCGCCGCCCTCGCCCGCCGTGACGAAGACCATGTCTGCCCCACGGAGCACCTCTTCGATCTCGTCCGCGTGGTCCTCCGCCGCCTGGCGTCCGACCTCGGGGTTGGCGCCCGCGCCGAGCCCGCGGGTGAGCTCCCGGCCGACGTCGAGCTTGACGTCCGCGTCGCTCATGAGCAGCGCCTGGGCGTCCGTGTTGATGGCGATGAATTCGACTCCTCGCAGACCGACTTCGATCATGCGGTTGACTGCGTTCACGCCACCGCCGCCGATGCCGACGACCTTGATGACGGCCAAGTAGTTCTGCGGTGCTGCCACGTTGAGTGTCCCTTGTTCGAAAGCCTGCTGATCTGCAAGAGGTTTGAATCCCACAACCTTAACCCTCAAGTCGAAGGTTATAGTTATGTCAACTAGCTCTTGGTGAAGACGGTATTTCCCGCACTTCCCGCGTGCAACGACCGCCTAGGCGTGTCGCGCGCATTGGCGCGACGGACGCGGATCCGCCCTAGCGGGTCACGGGATGCCGCGGAACGCTCACGTCGTAGACATTGACGGGCGTCTGCCCCTTGACGGGGTTCTCCGTGGCCTTCATGAGCGCCTCGAGCACCTTCGCCTTGAGATCGCGATCCTCGGAGTTGCCCCAGATCACGGTCTTCCCGTTTGCGAGCTTGAGCTGCACCGAGTCGACCGAATCGGCCTTGGCCGTCGCGAGCTGGGAGAGGACATCCGTGGGAAGCGCGCCGAGCACGCCGGTGACGGCGAGGAACGTCCCGTGTGGGAGGGCGCTTCCGCCCGAGTCGATGACCGGCACGGCAAATGCGCCGCGATCTGCCGTCTGCGCGATTTCGACCCCGTCCCCATCGACCACTGAGAAGCCCTTGTCCTGCTTGACGAGGGCCACGGGAACCCGCTCGACGATCGTGACGAGGAGCGTGTTCGGCGGAACGGCGCGGCTCTGCGACGACTTGACCTGGACAATGGGCCGCAGAAGCCGCGAGACGTCGTCCGGCCCGACGAGCGTGAGGGACCGGCCCTCGAGCGGCTTGAGGGCCGAGGCAACCTGGGCCGGCGCGAGCATCTTCGTTCCCTGCACGGTGACCGTGCGCACGGCGAGCACGGGCGTGAAGATGACAAGGGCCATGAGCGCCGCGACAAGCGCGACCGCCGTCGTCGCGACGAGCAGTACGCGCCGCCGGATGCGTTTCGCTCGAGGCACGGGAAACGCGAGGACGTCACCCGAGGCGTGCCGGGATACGGCCGACGGCGGGGCCTTGCGGGCGCGCCCAAGCCCGCGCCGGGCGCGCTTGGCGGAATGGTCGGCGTCAGGGGCGCCCGTCGCTCCGGGCGCCGGCTCTTCCGCGTCCTCGGGAAGCCGAGCCTCGCCGTCGTCGTGCACCGGCCGGAGGACCGTGACCTTGGACGTCGCGCCGAAGGACACCCGACGGGCCTCTCCCCCGCGAGGCTCACGCGGTTCGCGCGGTTCGGCCGAAGCAGACTCGGGCTCGGCCGGCGCACCCGTCCGGGGCACCCTGGGCTTGCGCGGGCTAGGTGCCATGCGGGAGGCCTCCCTGTGCCCGCGCAGCAAGCGCCTCGACGAGCACGGGCCCATAGGCCGTCACATCGCCCGCGCCAACAGTCAAGACGATGTCCCCGGGGGCAGCCGCAGCCACGAGATCTTCAACGGCCGCCGCAGCCGACGGCGCGTACGAACCGCCGGGAAGCGACGCCGTGACCAGCTCGCTCGTGACTCCCGGGATCGGATCCTCGCGCGCGGGGTAGATGTCGAGGACGCGCACGGTGTCCGCGAGGGAGAGCGCCGCGGCGAACTCTCCCGCGAACTCGCGCGTGCGGGAGAACAGGTGCGGCTGGAAGAGCACGTGCACTCCCCCGCTTCCGGCCACGCTGCGCGCCGCGGCGAGGGCGGCCCGCACCTCGGTCGGATGGTGCGCGTAGTCGTCGTAGACGCGGATGCCGTTGGCCTCGCCCTTGAGCTCGAAGCGCCGCGCGGCACCGCTGAACGTCGCGAGCGCCGCCGCGCTCGCTTCGGCATCCGCGCCGAGTCCGACGACGACGGCGCCGAACGCCGCCGCCGCATTGAGGGCATTGTGGACGCCCGGAACGCCGAGCGGGAGAGCGACCTCGCCGCCGTCCCAGGCAAGCGTCGTGCCGTCGGGCTTGAGCACGAGCCTCAGGTCCGCGTCCGGAGAGGTTCCGTAGAGCAGGACGCGCGGGCCGCCGTCGCCCGCTGCCCCGGCTCGCGCGCGCACGGCCACACCACGGGCGCCCGGATCGTCCGCACACGCGACCAGCAGGCCATCCGAGGGAAGGAGCGCGGCAAACGCATCGAAGGACGCGTGGACCGCCTCAGCCGTGCCGTAGTGGTCGAGGTGGTCTGCCTCGACGTTGGTGATGATCTCGACGAGCGGGCGGTAGTTGAGGAACGACGCGTCGGACTCATCGGCCTCCGCCACGAAGATGTCTGTCGAGCCCTGGGCCGCGTTGACGCCGAGCGCCGGGACGTTGGCGCCGATGGCGAAGCTCGGATCGAGGCCGGCACCGCGCAGCATCCACGTGGCCATGGACGTGGTCGTCGTCTTCCCGTGCGTGCCGGCGACCGCGAGCACGCGGCTGCCCGACATCGCGGCGGCGAGGCCTTCGGAGCGGTGGAGGATGCGGAGTCCACGGGCGCGAGCCTCGGCGAGCTCGGGGTTGTCCTGCCGGATCGCCGATCCCGCGACGACCGTCTGGGCGTCCCCGAGGTTCGCCGCGTCGTAGCCGACGGCGATGCGCGCGCCGAGCGCCGCGAGCTCCCTCATGACCGGGAGGTCCTTCGCGTCGGAGCCGCTCAGGGGCACGCCGCGCGCGACCATGACACGCGCAACGGCGGACATCCCGACGCCGCCGACCCCGACGAAATGCACGCGGCCGAGCTCGGCGAGCGGGCCGAGCCGACGAGTGGCCTGATCGTTCACGAGCTTGCTGCCTCCATCACCATCGTCGCCATCGCCTCGTCCGCGTCCCGGATCCCGAGTGCCCGGGCGCGCTGAGACATGCGGGCGAGCGCCGCGGGATCGGCCAGGAGCGGGATGATCTCGCGCTCAAGCCATCGCGGCGTGAAGTCCGCATCCCGCACGAGCTTCGCGGCACCCGCCTCGACGAGGCCGCGCGCGTTGAGCGCCTGCTCCCCGTTCCCGATGGGCAGCGGGACGAACACGGCGGGGACGCCTGCGGCCGCGACCTCGCAGACCGTGCCCGCGCCCGAGCGGCACACGAGAAGGTCCGCGGCGGCGTATGCCGTCTCCATCCCGTCCACATACTCGACCTGGCGGTAGCCCTCGGCGGCGAGGGGCGCGCCGTCGTCCGCTGCGACGGCCTTGCCGCGGCCCGTGATGTGCAGCGTCTGGACTCCGGCGGACGCGAGCGCGGCGAGGGACCCCGCGATCGTGCGGTTGATGCTCAGGGCCCCTGAGGAGCCGCCCGTGACCACGAGCGTGGGGCGGTCGACGGCGAGGCCGAGCGATCGGCGCGCCGCGTCGCGCGCGGCGTCACGGTCGAGACCCGAGACCTCGCGCCGCATGGGCATGCCGACGAGCCGGGCGTGCTTGAGCCGCGTCTCGCCGAAGGCCTTGCCGACCCGCTGGGTGAAGAGTGCGCCGACGCGGTTGGCAAGGCCAGCGCGCGTGTTCGCCTCGTGGATGACGATGGGAGTGCCGCGACGGCGTGCGGCGAGGTACAGGGGCGTGCAGACGTAGCCGCCGACCCCGACGAGGACGTCGGCCTCCGCGTCGACGAGGATGCGTTCCGCCTGCCTCACGGCGCCGGCGAGACGGCGAGGAAGTCTAACGAGGTCGAGGCTCGGCTTGCGCGGGAGGGGCACCCTGTCGATCGTCGCGAGATCGAACCCTGCTTCAGGAACCAGGCGCGTCTCCATGCCCGACGCGGTTCCGACGGCGAGGATCCTCGCGGACGGGTCGCGGCGTTCGACGGCGCGCGCGATCGCGAGGAGGGGGCTGATGTGACCGGCGGTCCCCCCGCCGGCGAGGACGACGGACGGGCCGGACGCGGCCGGTTGCCCGGCGGTCCGGGAGGGGTCCTGATCGGGCATTGCTACGTGGTGGCCTTCCGCTTCGTCGCCTTCTGCGCGTTCTTCGCCGTCCGCTTCGAGCGTGCGGCACCGGCGGGCCGCATGTCCTCGCGGGCCAGAGACAAGACTACGCCGATGCCGCACAGACAGCTCACGAGGGCTGAGCCGCCAGAGGAGATGAACGGGAGCGGGACGCCGATGACGGGGAGGAGCCCCGTGACCATCGCCATATTGAGGGCAGCCTGGCCGAGCAGCCAGGCCATGATGGTGCCCGCGAGGACGCGGGGGAAGAGCTCGCGCTGCCGCACCACGACGCGGAAGATCGCGACGGCGAGCACGGCGAAGAGGGAGAGGACGAGGAGCGTCCCGAAGAGGCCGAGTTCTTCCCCCAGGACGGAGAAGATGAAGTCGTTCTGCGCTTCGGGGATCCAGTTGTACTTCTGTCGGCTCTGGCCGAGGCCGACGCCGAGCCAGCCGCCGGAGGCGAGCCCCTGGAGGCCGTTCTGCACCTGATAGCCGAAATCGGCGCCGTCCTGTTGGCAGACCGCCGGGTTCTGGCCGAGCCACTCGTAGATGCGGCACATGCGGTTGGGGCTCGTCACGGCGAAGCCGATCGCGCCCGCCGTCATGATCGCGCCGCACACGAGGAAGATCCGCGTCGGGATGCCGCCGAAGAAGAGGCCCGCCGCGACCACGAGCAGGATGACGAGCGTCGTGCCGAGGTCGTGGCCCCAGATGACGAGCGCCGCGACCGCGAGCCCCATCGGGACCACGGGCACGAGGGCGTGGAGCCAGCTGTGCGTCAGGTTGGCCTTCTTGCTGAGCACCGTGGCCATCCAGAGGGCGAGCAGGAGCTTCGCGAACTCGGACGGCTGGAGGCTGAACCCTGCCACGTCGATCCAGTTCTTGTTGCCGAGCACCCGCTTGCCGATGATCTGGACGAGCAGCAGCAGCACGAGCGTCGCGCCGATGCCCGGCCATGCGAGGCGCTTGAGCCAGCGCACGTTGATGCGGGAGATGATGAGCATCCCGGCGACGCCCACGGCACCGAACGCGGCCTGCTTGAGGGCCGAGGTATAGGGGCTGTCGCCGAGCGAGATGCTCTCGACGCTCGACGCCGAGAGCACCATCATGATGCCGATGGCCGTGAGCGCGAGCGTCGATCCCAGGATGAGGTAATAGCCCGCACCCGCGCCGAGCGGACCGGGCCCCTCGAGGCGCCGCCACAGCGATTGCGCAGTCTTGGCCGGCCGCTCCTGCTGCGCTGTGGCCATCCTCTACTCCTTGCTGTGAGCCTGCCCCTCGACGAGCCGACGGACCGCGTCGATAAACGCCGTGCCCCGCTGGGCGTACGACGTGAACTGATCCATCGAGGCCGCAGCCGGTGCCATGAGCACCGTGTCGCCGGGAGCGGCAACCTCTGCGGCGCGTGCGACGGCGTCGTCCATGATCGATGCCCCTTCTGGCTGATCCCCTCCAGTCTCGCCCGGCTCCACGGGGATCACGGGGACATTCGGCGCGTGTCGCGCGAGCGCGGCCGCGAGCTCGCTGCTGTCGACGCCGATGAGGACGACGGCCTTCAGGCGGGACGCGTGGCGCCCCACCAGCTCGTCATAGGTCACGCCCTTCGAGAGCCCTCCCGCGATCCAGACGACGGAGTCGAAGGCCGCGAGGGACGCCGCAGCCGCGTGCGGGTTCGTCGCCTTCGAATCGTTGACCCATTCGATCCCGCCCACGGACGCAATCGGCTGGATCCGGTGATCGCCGGGCAGATAGCGGCGCAGGCCCTCGCGCACGGCGACCGGCTCGACGCCGTACGCCCGGACGAGCGCTGCCGCAGCGAGCGCATTCGCCACCGTGTGACGCGGTGCGATCTTTCCGAGGTCCTTGACCGAGGCGAGCTCGGCCGCCTGGTCGCGGCGCTCCTCGATATAGGCCCGGTCCACGAGGAGGCCCTCGACGACGCCGAGCATGCTGAGCCCGGGCAAGCCGGTCGTGAAGCCGATCGCGCGGCACCCCTCGACCACGTCGGCGTCCTCGACCATGCGCTCAGTCTCCACCTGCTCCACGTTGTACACGGCGGCCTTCTGCGTGTTCCGGTACACCTTGGCCTTGTCGGCGAGATAGCTCTCGTACGAGCCGTGCCAGTCCACGTGGTCCTCGGCGACGTTGAGCACAACGGAGGCGAGCGGAGAGAGCGACTCCGCCCAGTGGAGCTGGAAGCTCGAGAGCTCGACGACGAAGGCGTCGTACTCGACCGGTTCGCGGATCGCGTCAAGGATCGGGGTCCCGACATTCCCGACGGCGATCGCCTTCACGCCCGCGGCGCGGAGCATGGACTCGGCCATCCCGACCGTCGTCGTCTTGCCGTTCGTTCCGGTGACGGCGAGCCATTCCGCGGTCTTCTTGCCCCGGCGGGAGCGCACGCGCCATGCAAGCTCGACGTCGCCCCACACGGGGATGTGCCTGCGCGCGGCCGCCGCGAGGACGGCCTGGTCCGGCCGCCAGCCGGGCGACGTGACGATGAGGTCCGGGAGCGCGCCTTCGACGCGGGGCAGCGACTGGACGGCGTCGGGCCCGAGGAGGACGTCGACCGCACCGACGATCCGCAGCGTCTCGGCCTGCGCCTCGGTGCGCTCGCTCACCGACGCGTCGACGACGACGACGCTCGCCCCGAGCTCGATCAGCGTGTCCGCGGCGGCGAAGCCCGAGACCCCGATGCCCGTCACGACGACCCGCAGCCCAGACCAGTCCGCGTCCCACGAGGTGAGCCCCTCGAGGCGCGACTCGACCGCGCTTCCATGGCCCTTGTCCCAGCTACCCGTCACAGTCCAGCCTCCGTCACAGTCCAGCCTCCGTCACAGCCCAGCTACCCACTCCGCGTAGAACACCGCCAGCGCCACGGCCACGAAGAGCCCAGCGAGAACCCAGAATCGCACGACGACGGTCACCTCGGCCCAGCCCTTGAGCTCGAAATGGTGCTGGAGGGGCGCCATCTTGAAGAGCCGCTTGCCCTTCGTGGCCTTGAAGTAGCCCACCTGGAGGATGACCGAGAGCGTGATGAGCACGAAGAGGCCGCCCATGATCCCGAGCAGGAGCTCGGTGCGGGTCAGGATCGCGAATCCCGCAATGGCCGCCCCGATGGCGAGCGATCCCGTGTCCCCCATGAAGATCTTCGCGGGCGACGTATTCCACCACAGGAATCCGACGAGCGCCGCGCTCATGATGGCCGCGAGGAGCGCGAGGTCGAGCGGATCGCGGACCTCGTAGCACACGGTTCCCGGCACGCGCGCGGAGCCGCAGCGCTGGTTGCTCTGCCAGATGCCCATGAGCGTGTACGCCCCGAACACCATGATGGAGGCCCCCGCGGCGAGGCCGTCGAGGCCATCGGTGAGGTTGACTCCGTTGCTCGCGGCCGTGACGAGGAAGTTCGCCCACACGACGAAGAGGATTGAGCCTACGACGGTCCCCGCGAACGCGAGGTTGAGCCATGGGATGTCGCGCAGGAACGAGATCGTCATCGATGCCGGCGTGCGCTCGTTCCCGTCTGGGAACTGGAGCACGAGGAGCGCGAACGCGATGCCCACGGCACCCTGGCCGATGAGCTTCGCACGGGCGCTCAGGCCGAGGCTACGCTGCTTCGAGATCTTGATGAAGTCGTCGAGGAAGCCCACGAATCCCATGCCGACCATGAGGAAGAGCAGGAGCAGCGCCGAGGCTGTGGGCCCGCCGCTTCCGGGGTGCATGAGCCACACGATGAAGTGGGCGAGGAAGTACGCCAGGACGGTCGCGAGGACGAAGACCGTTCCGCCCATCGTCGGCGTCCCGCGCTTCGTGTGGTGGCTCGTGGGCCCGTCGTCGCGGATGAACTGCCCATAGCCACGGTGGACGAGCAGCCTGATGAACAACGGCGTGCCGACGAATGCGAGCACGAGCGCGAGCGCGGCCCCGATCAGCAGTGCGATCACATGAGCTCCGTTCCCGCGGGGTCAGTGGTCTGAGCCTGCGCGGCCCATGCTATCCGATCGCCGAGGTGCCGAAGGCCCACGCCGTTCGATGACTTGACGAGGACGAGATCGCCGGGGGCGAGCTCGCGCTCAAGTAGTGCGAAGGCCTCCTCCGCGTCCTCGACGAAGAGGCATTCGTCGCCCCACGATCCTTCGTTGACGGCCGAGACGTAGAGAGCTCGCGCTTCGCGTCCGACGACGACGAGGCGGTCGATATTGAGCCGCACCACGAGCGTGCCGACGGCCGTGTGGGCCGCGATCGACTCGTCGCCGAGCTCGAGCATCGCGCCAAGGACAGCCCATGTGCGGCGGCTGCGACCGAGGTCGGCGAGGGTCTGGAGGGCCGCGCGCATCGATTCGGGGTTCGCGTTGTAGGCGTCGTTGATGACCGTCACGCCGTCAGGGCGGTCGGTGCGCTCCATGCGCCACCGGCTTGCGGGCCCCTGCTCGGCGAGCGACGCCGCGATCGCCTGGGTGGGCACGCCCGCCGCATGGGCTGCTGCGGCGGCCGCGAGCAGGTTGGCCGTGTGGTGCGCGCCGATGAGCCTGCTCCGGACGGCGATCGGCTCCTCGCCGTCGATCCGCAGATCGAACGCGGGGCACCCGTCTGCCCCCACGTGGGCGTCGAGCGCGACGACGACGCTCCCCCGGGCCGAGGCCTCGGCCGCAGCGTCGGGATCCGACGTGAAGAACGTCTTGCGGGCAGCGGTCCGCGGTTCCATCGCGCGGACCCGTGGATCGTCGAGATTGATGACGGCGGTGCCGGCGGGCGAGAGGGCTTCGAGGAGCTCCCCCTTGGCCTGGGCGATGTTCTCGACTCCGCCGAACTCCCCGGCGTGAGCCGAGCCGACCGCGAGGACGACGCCGATATCCGGCACGACCATATCGGCGAGATAGGCGATGTGGCCGATGCCTGTCGCGCCCATCTCGATCACGAGGTACCGCGTCGACTCGTCGGCCTGGAAGACCGTGAGCGGGACGCCGACCTCGCCGTTGTAGGACCCCTGCGGCGCGACGACCGAAAGCGGCGCGGCGACACCCTCCGGGGTGGACCGGAAGATCCCCGCGAGAAGGTCCTTCGTCGTCGTCTTGCCCGCCGAGCCCGTGATCCCGACGACCGTGAAGGCCTCTCCCCTCGCCGCCCGGAACTCGCGGATGCGGCGTACGGCTTCCTTCGCGAGCGTCCCCATGGCGAGCACGGCGTCCGGCACGATGACCGCCGGGAAGGGCGCGCCGTCGTCGTCCGCGACCTCACGCTCGCATAGCGCCAGGACGGCGCCTGCAGCAAAGGCCGCGCCCACGAAGCTGTGGCCGTCGGCATGCTCGCCGGGCTTGGCGACGTAGAGCGAGCCTTGCTCGGCCTCGCGGGAATCGGTGGTCACGTGGACGGGGACGACGCCGGGATCGCCGACGAGGCGCCCCCCTGTGATGCGTGCGATGTCCGCGGCGCTGAACTCAATCATCGGTTGTGGACTCTATCTGCTCGGCCCCCACGGTGCTGAATCCGCGGGCTTCGAGGGCCGCGCGGAGCTCGACGCGATCGTCGAGCTCGAGGTCGACGCCTTTGACCTCCTGGAACACTTCATGACCGCGGCCCGCGACCAGGATGACGTCCTCAGCCGAGGCCAAGTCGACGGCCCGCCGAATCGCGGCCGCGCGGGGCGCGACCTCCTCGATGATGCGGCCGAGGCCAAGCGCTTCGTCTTCGGCCCGCGCGCCCGCGAGCACGTCCGCCCGGATCGCGGCGGGGTCTTCGTCGTGGGGGTCGTCGTCGGTGATGACGACGACGTCGGCGCCCCTCACCGCGACGGCGCCCATGATGGGCCGCTTCCCCTGATCGCGCTGGCCCGTGGCGCCGAACACGACAACGAGCCTGCCCTCGCCGGGCGGCCGCACCGCCTCGAGGGCGCGTTCGAGGGCGTCGGGGTTGTGGGCGAAGTCGACGACGGCGGCGGGCCGCGTGCCGACGAGCTGCATGCGTCCCGGCACCTCGACGCTGAAGGGATCCGCGGCATCCGCGGCCCGCTGGATCTCCTCGAGGGGAACGCCTGCCGCGTGGACAAGGAGCGCCGCGAGGGCGGCGTTGGCCACGTTGAACGCCCCGGGCAGGCCGGTGTGGAGCCGCAGCGCCTGGCCGTCCGGGCCGCGGAGCTCGAACGCGGTTCCGAGGCCGCTGCGCCGAACCGACGCGAGGGCCCAGTCGGCCCCTGGGGCCGGCTCGGCCGCGAGCGAGACGGTCGTGACGGGAATCGCGGCCTCGCGCGCGAGCCGCCGCCCCCACTCGTCGTCCACGACGACGACGCCGCGCGCGGCACGGTCGGGGGCGAAGAGCCTGGCCTTCGCCGCGAAGTACTCGTCCATCGTGAGGTGGAGGTCGAGGTGGTCCTGCGTGAGGTTCGTGAAGCCGACCGCGTCGTATCTCACGCCGTCGACCCGTCGGTATTCGACCGCGTGGGAGGAGACCTCCATCGACGCTGCGGTGAGCCCGCGCTCGCGCATGAGCGCCAAGAGGGCGTGGACGTCGGTGGACTCGGGCGTCGTGAGCCTGCTCGGGATGGCATCTCCCCCTGCGAGGATCTCGATCGTCCCGATGAGTCCCGTGCGGTGGCCGAGGCCGGCAAGGAGCGCGTTCGCGAAGTACGTCGTCGTCGTCTTGCCGTTCGTGCCTGTCACGCCGAGCAGGAGCAGGTGCGGCTCGGCCTCTCCTCCCGTCTGGCTGCGGTAGACGAATGCGGCAACGGGCCCGACGGCGGCGCGCACGTCCTCCACGACGAGGACAGGGACACTCGCGAGCGTGTCGTCGATCGCGACGAGGCGGGCGCCGGCCTCGTCGGTCAGAACAGCCGCAGCGCCCCTCTCGACGGCCTGTGCCGCGAACGAGGCGCCGTGGCGGCCCGTTCCCGGAACGGCAACATAGAGGTCACCGGACTCGACACTCCGCGAATCGAGCGAGACGCCCGTGACGGCTCCGCCGCCCACCGCCGCCTCGGGCAGGCCCAGCAGGGCAGCCACGGAAGCCAGGGGCACGGGATCGACGTGCTGGGGTCGGAAAGGCGACCGGGCCGGCGCATCCGCTTGCGCGATGGACGGCCGGTCCTGGGGACTCGGGTGCTCGCTCACAAATTACCTTCGCTGCTCTTCGTCAGGTTCCAACTCTAGCCGTTCGGCCCGGGCCGCCTCCTCCGCGAACGCGGGCCCAAGGGGCCACGGCGGGCGGGTCGCACCACCGCTCGCGCGGGCTCCGAGTCATTCAGTCGGCCGGGCTACTGGACGTATTGGGGGAACGCGGCTGGGGTGCCTGCCGACGGTTGGATGTTGTACGTGTGCAGCGTCTGGGACATCACGGAGCGGAACACGTCGGCGTTTCCGATGCCGAAAATGTCCCCCTTGGGGCGCTGGATCACCACAGCAACAATGAATCTGGGGTTGTCCATGGGCGCCATGCCGATGAGCGAGGACGTCACGCCGTCGAAGCCGGGCACACCGTCCTCGCGGGGGGCCTCCGAGGTTCCCGTCTTGGCGCCGACACGGTAGCCGTCGATCGCCGCAGGCTTCACTTCGCCCTTGGTCACGGCACTCTCAAGCATGTCCCTGACCTGCTGGGCGGTTTCCTTGCTGACCACCTGGTTCGTGGCCTGATCCGCTGCCTTGCGTGCAACGCCGTCTGCACCGACGTAGCCGTCGATGAGGCGCGGCTGAATCATCTGGCCGCTGTTCGCGATGGCCTGGTACGCGCGCACCGTCTGGAGCGTGGATTGTGTCACGCCCTGGCCGAAGAGCACGGTGTTCTGCTGCCGCGCGTCCCATTCGTCTGGCTTGTGGAGGATACCCGTGGCCTCGCCGGGCAGGCCGATGTCCGGCGCCTGGCCGATTCCGAACTTGGTGAGCCAGTCGTAGCGTTCCTGCCTGTTGAGGGCCTGCCCTGCCAGAACGGTTCCGGTGTTCATCGAATAGCCGAGAATGCCGGCGAGAGTGCGCTTCTCGGTGCCGTGCGTAAAGGCGTCGGCGAACGTCTGGCCGTCGATCGTCACGGTAGGCGGCACCGTGTATTCGCTCAAAGGGTTCGCCTTGCCCTCTTGGATGAGCGCAGACATCGTGAGGGTCTTCTCCACCGACCCAGGCTCATAAGCCGCCGTCACGGCACGCACACCGCGGTCCTTTGCGGCAGATTTGCCGGGGTCGTTGGGGTCCATCGCGTTCGAGTCCGCCATCGCGAGGATGTTGCCGTTCGTGGCATCCTCGACGATCGCAATGCCCCATTCGGCGCTGTATTTCTCGGTCTGGGTCTGAATGGCCTGCTGCGTGAAGTACTGGAGGTCTGAGTTGATCGTGAGCTTGATCGTCTGGCCGTTCTGCGCGGGCGTGAGCTCGTCCGTCGCGACGGGAATCCGAAGGCCGTCGGCGCCGATCTCGTACACACGACTCCCGTCCTTGCCGGAGAGCTGGCCGTCCTGCGTCTGCTCGATGCCGGCAAGCCCGGTCCCATCGCTGCCGACGAACCCGACGAGGTTGCCCGCGACCGCCCCCTGGGGATAGACCCGCTGGGACGAGCCCTCCGAGTAGATGCCCGGGATCTCGAGGTCGGTGACCCTCGCCTCGACGTCAGGAGTGACGTTGCGGGCCACGTAGTTGAATTTCTTGTCGCCCGTGATGGCCGACGTGACCTGGTCGACGGGCATCGCGAGCGCGCCGGCGAGTTCCGAAATCGCCTGGCCGCGGGTCACGGTCGTCTCGTTGCCGTCCTTGTCCCGCCGCTTGAACGTGTCGATTTTCGTCTTCGTCTGATCGACGGTGATGTTGTAGCGGATGACGCTCTGGGCCAGCACTTTCCCCGACGCGTCGACGATCTCGCCGCGCTCGGCGGGAAGCACCGTCGTCTGGAGCCTCTTGTCGAGCGCTGCCTGCGCGTAGCCTCCTACGCCGAGCCCCTGGACGAGGACGAGGCGCCCGCCGATCACGAGGAGGAGCGCGAGCATCGCGCCGACGCCGAGACGGAGTCTGCCCGTCGCGCCCCCGGCGCGCGAAAGGGCGGTCCGGCCTGAGCGAGCGGCCCTCCCCGAACGGTCCGCGATCCCGTGCCCTGCAGGAGTCCGCTTCGTCGATGTCGCCACTACTCGTCCCTTGCTCGATCCTGGCGTCGGCCGGCATCCCGCCTCACGGGTCTACTGGCCTGGAGTCTTCTGCTGCGGGGCCGGCACCGATCCGCCGTTGAGCTGCGGCGCAGGGGTCGCCTTGGCCGGGGCTGGGGCCGCCGGCGCGGGTGCCGGCTGACCCGCGACTGTCTTGGCCTGATCCGGCTTGAGCACGTCCGAACCTCCTTGCGCCGCCGGAGCGGCCGCCACGATCCCCGGAACCTCGGGTGCCGCGATGACTGCCCCGGCCGAAGCGCCCTTGTCCGCTGGCTTGGGCTTCCCGGTGACGAGGAGCGTCTTGAGGTCGATCTGCCCCTTGGACGTCGATGCCACCATGCCCAATTGTGCGGCCCTGGCCGCCAGATTCTGGGGAGCCTCGTAGTTCTGGACACGCTGCGCCAGATCCTGGTTCTGCTTCTCAAGCCCGAGCTGCTCGCTCCGAAGCTGGACGAGCTGGTACTGGCCCGTCGAGACGGCGATGTTGAGCACGAGGACGGTGACGAGCGCGACGCCCAGCACACCGAGGCAGAAGATCGCGAACGGCGCGCGTCGACGCGCCGGAAGAGAGCGGACGACGGAGAGCGGAGTGCGCCGGGGTGCGCCCGCAGGGGCGAGGCTCCCCGCGACGGCAGACGTGCCGGCGGGGACGGCCTTCCTCTGGGCGGCTGCGCTCATCGTGTGCTCCTGACCTTAATCCGTTCGGCTGCTCGCAGGCGGGCCGAGGCGGCCCGGGGGTTCTCTTCGATCTCCTGCGCGGTCGGGGTCTCCGTTCCGCGGGTGATGACCTTCAGCTCCGGTTTGTGCTCTTCGAGCTCGACCGGGAAGCCGGGCGGGGCCGACGAGCGCGCCCGCGACTGGAACGCGCTCTTGACGACCTTGTCCTCGAGCGAGTGGTACGACATCACGACAATGCGGCCGCCCAGCCGCAGCGAATCCACGGCCGCGGGCACCGCGCGCTCGAGCACGTCGAGCTCCTCGTTGACCTCGATCCGAAGGGCCTGGAACGTGCGCTTCGCCGGATGGCCGCCCGTCTTCGCCGCGCTGGCGGGGACGACGGCGCGAATCGCCTCGACGAGCTGGCCGGTCGTCTCGAACGGGCGGCTCGCACGCTCCTCGACGATCCGGCGGGCGATGCGGCCCGCGAACTTCTCCTCGCCCCACGTGCGAATGATGCGGACAAGGTCCTCGAGGCTGTACGTGTTGACGACGTCGGCGGCCGTCTGGCCCCGGCTGGTGTCCATGCGCATGTCGAGCGGAGCGTCATAGGAGTACGCGAAGCCCCGCTCCCGCTCGTCGAGCTGGAGCGAGGAGACCCCGAGGTCCATGAGGACGCCGTCCGCGCCGTCGAGGCCGAGCTCGTCGAGCACCTCTCGGATCTCGTCGTACACGGCGTGGACGAGCCGTGCCCGCGCCCCGAAGGGTGCCAGCCGCTCCCCCGCGAGGGCGAGCGCCTGCTCGTCGCGGTCGATGCCGACGAGCGTCACATCGGGGAAGCGCTCGAGGATGGCTTCGCTGTGCCCGCCCATGCCGAGCGTGGTGTCGACGACGACGGGGCTCCGGCCCGCCGCCCGCGCCGCCTCGACGCCGGGCGCAAGCAGGCTGACGCAGCGTTCCCTGAGGACGGGGACGTGCCGCTCCGAGGTCGGGCGGTTCTCGTCCTGCTGCGGCATGTCCCCTCCTTGGTGCCGTGTGGTCCATTGGGTGCCCCACCTGTCCCGTGGGGCGTTCCCGCCGTCGGCTGATCGTGATCCCCCTCCGCACCGTGGGTTCCAGCCTGGCACCGGGGAAGGTGAGCCAGGACGGAGCCGCGGGCGGCTGGAGATCGCGGCCAGCCGGCCATTCCGTCAGAAGAGCCCTGGAAGGGCGTCCTCGTCCGTGTCCGAGAAGGAGGCTTCCTTCTCGGCGAGGTAGTCCTCCCAGGCTTGGGCGTCCCAGATCTCCGCGCGGGTCCCTACGCCGATGACGGCGAGGTCCCTTTCGAGACCCGCGTACTTCCGCAGGTTCAGCGGGATCGTGACGCGCCCTTGCTTGTCGGGCACCTCATCAGAGGCTCCAGACAGGAAGACCCGGAGGTAATCCCGTGACTGACGCGAGGAGATAGGGGCTTCTCGCATCTGCTCGTGGATCCGCTCGAACTCTTTCTGGCTGAAGACGTAGAGGCAGCGTTCCTGGCCCCGGGTCAGAACCAGCCCGTCGGCCAGCTCGTCGCGGTATTTGGCCGGGAGGATGAGCCGCCCTTTCTCGTCCAGACGCGGCGAATGCGTACCGAGCAACATCGGCACCACCACCCGTCTGATCCGAGGAGCTGCACGTCCCTATCCGCCACTTCCCTCTTACAGCCACCACTTTACTCCACTCTCCCCCACCGTCAACGCGACACGGCAGGCTTCCTCGCGAGTTGTGCAAAGAAAAACCCCGGAATCTCGCGAGAGATCCGAGGTGGAGGATTGTGGAGGAAAAGTGGAGGAGTCGCGCTTAAACGCCGCGGGACCCGCTTGATGCGGGTCCCTCATGTCGGGGCCGGATCATCCGGCCGGGGTATCGGGGAGGAAAGTGGAGTGGAACCGGTCAGGCTCCCCCGCCCTGTTCCTTGCGCCGTTCTTCCCAGCGCGATTCCAGCTTCGAGAGGAATCCTCCCCCAGGCTTGTGGCCGGAACGCGGGGTACGCATATGGCCTGCCCTGCGCAGCGTGCCGTAGTAGACGCTTGCGCCCATGATCAGGAAGCCGACGACACCGACGAAGATGTTCGAGAACTGGACGCCGCCCAGGAGGAGGACTAGAAGTCCCACGATGACACCGAGCACGCCGAGCACGATGTGGCGCGTCGAGAAGCGGCGCAAGGCATCGGCGCCCATAGAGTCTGCGAACTTGGGGTCTTCCTCGTGCAGTTGCTTCTCGAGCTGCTCGAGCATCTTCTGTTCGTGCTCGGAGAGAGGCATCGCGACTCCTTCATGCTTGCCGCAGCGGGTGATGAACCGCTACCAGCACAACGCATCGAACCGACGTTCGGTTCCGCGAGCCCGACCGTAAGACCTCCGGCAGTTGCCGCTTCGTCTTCGCCGATCCGAGCCCGCTGTTGAGGCCCCGCCGAAACGATGCTTCTCGATATTCAAGGTGTTTTAAGGATAGGCCCCCGCCCGGTCAACCAAAAGGGGACGAAGGTCACAGCGATGGGCCTGGGGACTCGTCCGCAGACGACGGGCGACGGCGGTCCGAGCCTTCCCCGAGCAGGCTCGCGGGGCGCACGGACGAGTGCCCGAAACGGGCGGCAACGGCGTCAATCGTCTTCTCGGCGGTGCGCCAATTGTCCTCGCCGCGCTCAAGGCTCAGCTGGACGGCGCCGCCGCCCCGCGACAGCCGCTCCCCGCGCAGCCCGACGAGGCGGACGCTCTGCGGCCGCGGCCCGATGCCTTCGAGGAGGCGAACTCCCTCGCGGTAGAGGACATGGGCGGAATCCGAGGGAACCGTGAGGGCCCGTGACCGCGAGAGGGTCGAGAAGTCCGCGTACCTGAGCTTGAGGGCGACGGTCCCCGCTTCGAGGCCAGCCGATCGGAGCCGCGCCGCCACGCGGTGGGAGAGCCGCAGAAGCTCACGCTTGAGCACTTCGTCCTCGACGACGTCCGACGCGAAGGTCTCCTCCGCTCCCACGCTCTTTTCCTCGCGCTGTGGAGTGACCCGGCGCGGATCGATCCCCCAGCTGAGCGACTTGGCATGCAGGCCCGAGGCGCCCAGCATGCGCCGCAGAGTCGAATCGGGCGTGTGGGCAAGGTCTTCGACCGTGTGGATCCCAAGCCTCGCGAGGACCTCTGCCGTCTTCCCTCCGATGCCCCACAGTGCCTCGACGGGCAGCGCATGAAGATAGGGGACCGTGTCCTCGGGCCGGATGACGAGGAGCCCATCCGGCTTGCTCCTCGCCGACGCGATCTTGGCGACGAACTTCGTCGCGGCGACCCCGACGGAGGCCGTCAGGCCGAGCCGCGAGCGCACCTCTGCCTTGATGGCGGCCGCGATGTGCTCGGGCGCCCCGAGGCGGCGGACCGCGCCCGAGACGTCGAGGAACGCTTCGTCGACGCTCAGGGGCTCGACGAGGTCGGTGAACTCGCGGAAGAGGGCCATGAGCTCGCGCGAGACCTCGTAGTACAGCGCGTGCCGGGGCTCGACCACGATCGCCCGAGGGCACAGGCGCAGCGCCGACGCCATGGGCATGGCGCTCCGCACGCCATAGGCGCGGGCCTCGTAGCTCGCGGAGAGCACCACGGACCGCTCGGAGGGGAAGCCCACGATGACCATCTGCCCGCGCAGCTCTGGGCGCTCGCGCTGCTCGACGCCCACGAAGAACGCGTCCATGTCCACGTGCAGGATTCCGCGCCGCCGCAGCGAATCGAGCGGCTCCGAGTCCCCCTCGCCGACCGCCCGCCCGCCACGCTCCTCCACTCCTCCATCGTAGGCGGCGGACCGGCCGCGAAGGGCCTGCCCCACGCGGCCACTTAGACTTGACCGGGGGCTCGGCCCAGACCGCTGGGCACGCGACACACGACGGAACGGACGTACGGAGAATGCGCATGGGTCAGCAGCTGGGCAATCGTCAGGGAGGCTTCGTTGCCGTCGTCGTCTTCGCAGCCCTCGCCGTCGCGGGATGCTCGCCGGCCGCAAACGGGAACGGCTCGTCGCCCTCCCCCTCGGCCGCGCCGTCGTCCGCTTCCTCGATCGCCTCGGCGAGCGCTTCGGCCACGCCGTCGGGCTCGTCCTCTGCGACCGTCAACGCGATGGTGCCGGGCTTCCCGACCCAGCTCATCCCCATCATGCCCGGCGCGACCCCGCTCTCGACCAGCTACGACGCGAGCGCCAACCCCCAGGCCGCGTCGCTCGTGGCCTCGACATCCTCCACGTCGGATCAGATCCTCGACTTCTACTCGAAGGCGTTCACGGCCCAGGGCTTCACGGCCGTCGCGAAGACCAAGGTCGGCACGACCGATAGCCAGGACTTCGTCCGCTCGGGAGGCAAGGAGACCATCAACGTCGCCGTCGTCGTCGTGAACGGGAGGACGACGTTCACCGTGGGCGCCTCGGTGGCGCCCGGAACCATCAAGTAGCCATGACCGCCGATCGCACCCAGCCCGAAGCCGGCAGCGCCCGCCTCGACGAGGAACAGGACGCCTACCGGGACGCGCTCGCCGAAAGGCTCGCGGGCTTCCTCGATGACCAGAGCGCCGCGATGGCCCGCATCTCGGACGATGTCGCCCCGCTCATGGGGGCCATCACGGGCCTCGTGACAGGCGGAAAGCGACTGCGCGCACTCCTGTGCTACTGGGGCTGGCGCGGCGCCGGAGGGCGCCAACTCGGCGCAGAGGCGGTTCAGGCGGGCGCGGCCCTCGAGCTCTTCCAGGCCGCGGCGCTCATCCACGATGACATCATCGACCGGTCCGACATCCGCCGTGGCGGCCCAAGCGTCCACCGCCGCTTCGGGACGCTCCACCGGGAGCGGGGCTGGGCGCTCGACGAGGAGCGGTTCGGCACGGCGGCCGCGATTCTCACCGGGGACCTGTGCCTCTCATTCTCGGAAGAGGCGTTCACCGCGATCGGGCCCGCCGCGGCGGCGGGAACCTCGGCTCGTCGGATCTTCAACACGATGCGCGCCGAGGTCATGGCCGGGCAGTATCTCGACATCCTCGAGGAGGTCGCGGGCCCGAGCCGTTCCCGGAGCGAGGCGGTCAACGCAGCGGCCAACGTCATCAGGTACAAGTCGGCCAAATACTCGACCGAGCATCCGCTCGGAATCGGCGGTGCCCTCGCGGGCGCCGACGAGAGCCTTCTCGCCGCCTACTCGCGGTTCTCGCTCCCGCTCGGCGAGGCCTTCCAGCTGCGCGACGACGTGCTCGGCGTCTTCGGCGATCCGCAGACCACGGGAAAGCCGGCGGGGGACGACCTGCGCGAGGGGAAGCGCACCGTGCTTGTGGCGTTCGCACTCGAACGGGCGACGTCGGAAGGCGCGGCCCTGCTCGAACGGAGCCTTGGGCAGCAGGAGCTTGGCGACGACGACGTCGAGCGGCTCCGCGACGTCATCAGCAGCAGCGGGGCGCTCGACGCCACGGAGAACCTCATCGACGGCCTCTCGGAACGCGCCTTCGAGGCCCTCGACGCCCTTCGCCTTCCGGACGACATCCGGGGGGCTCTCCGCAGCCTCGGCCTCTCGGCCGTCCAGCGCGCCGCCTGACGCCCGCGCGCCACACCAGACTCAGACCGCCAGTCGGACGACGCTGCCCTCCAGGCGACGTCGCCTACCAGGCGAGGATTTGGGCCCTTCGGCGGATCTCGGTCTTGCGCCCCGCTCGGAGGGCGTCGATGGGACGGCCGCCGAGCGAATCGTCGGGGGTGAAGAGCCACGACACGAGTTCCTCGTCCGAGAATCCGGCATCCGCGAGAACCGCGATCGTGCCCTTGAGGCTGTCGACCACGTGATCGCCATCAAGGAACAGCGCGGGAACGGAACGGATGGCCCGCTCGCCGACGCGCAGCGCAATGAGCGCGCGCTCATCCAAGAGCCCGTGGACCTTCGTGATCTTGCAGCCCAGCCGCTCGGCAACATCCGGCAGGGGAAGCCACTCTGACACCAGCTCGTCTATCTCACTCACGCGACAAGCGTGCCACGGACTCTGCCGCCGCTCATAGTCGGGGCTCGCACAAGGTGGCGAGGGGGATCCGCGCACCCGCGCCTTGTGCTTGTGAGGGATCCATGAGAGATTCACTCCAGTCACATATGTATCGCAAGTGTTATGCGATCACCTGAATAACATCAGCCACACGCGTCACACGGAGGACTTCTTATGTCGACCAACCGCCCGGCTCAACCCGCGGCAAAGGCCAAGCTGCCCGCCGTCGCTGTCACGACGGCCACGCTTCCGGCGGTCGTCCTCTCGTCGCTCGCGCTTGCCCAGCCTGCCGCTGCGGCCCCTGCACCCGAACATGTCCAGGAGGCCTTCACGGCGGCCCGTTCGGCTCGTCAGGCCGAGATCGTGCCCGCTTCTGAAATCGCCGCCATGGTTCCCTCGCGGCTCGCCCCCAGCTTGGTGCCCGCAGCGCCGCCGGCCCCTGCCGACTACACCGTGGTGAATGGCGACACAGTCATCGGCATCGCATCGAGGTATGGCCTCGACTGGCAGCAGGTCCTCAAGCTCAACGGCCTCGAGGCGTCGTCCCTCATCTTCCCGGGCCAGAAGCTCCGGCTCACGGGCGACCCAGTGCCCTCCATCTCGCCCGCGTCCGCCGCCCCCGCAGACTCGGCCCCGGCACCGAGCGGCGGGAGCTATCAGATCAAGCCGGGCGACACGCTCTACGGCATCGCGTCCAAGCTGCACGTGCCGCTTGGCGACCTCCTTGCGGCCAACGGACTGAGCCTTACTTCGGTCATCTACGCCGGGCGTTCGCTCAAGCTCCCGGCGCCGGCCATCGCTCCGGCCTCCTCCGTGACGCCAAGCTCCGCGGCACCCGCGAAGCCCCTCGTCGGGAGCAGCTTCCTCGGCTTCACGTACCCGGACGCCGTCGTGGCCTCGGCCAACGAGAACAAGCGGATCCTCAATGCCTCGCCCGTGCCCGATCGCGAACAGGCCAAGCAGATCGTGGCCGACACGGCGCGACGCATGGGCGTCGATCCCGCCCTCGCCCTCGCCCTCGCGTACCACGAGTCGGGATTCAGCCAGCGCGCGGTCTCCCCCGCCAACGCGATTGGCCTCATGCAGATCGTCCCGTCCTCCGCGCAGTGGGCCTCGGACCTCGTGGGGCGCAAGCTCAATCCGCTCGACCCGCGCGACAACGCGACGGCCGGCATCGCGATCCTCCGTGCCCTGCTCGCCTCGAGTCCGAGCCAGGACCTTGCCATCGCGGGCTACTACCAGGGCCAGTCGTCCGTGGCGAAGCGCGGGATGTTCGACGACACGAAGGACTACGTCGCGGCCATCAACGCGAACATGAATCTGTTTCGCTGACCGGGCACGTCCGCGCCCTCGGGGCCTCTCTCGGTAGGATCGTAGGGTGAACGGACAGCATACGGACGGCCTTGTCGGGAGCGCCGTCGGCGGGCGCTACGAGGTCCTTTCGCTGCTCGGCACGGGAGGCATGGCAACCGTCTATCTCGCGATGGACACGACGCTCCGCCGCCGCGTCGCGCTCAAGGTCCTGCATCCCCACCTCAGCCGCGACCGGAGCTTCGCCGAGCGGTTCGAGCGCGAGGCCATCGCGGCGGCCCAGCTCTCCCATCCCCACGTCGTCTCGATGCTCGACCGCGGCGAAGACGGCGGCTTGCTGTACCTCGTCATGGAACATGTACCTGGCCATACGCTCCGCGACCTCCTCGACGAGCAGGGCCCTCTCGCCCCCAAGCAGGCGCTTGCGCTCATCGACGCCGTCGTGGACGGGCTCGCCGCCGCCCACGCTGCCGGGATCATCCACCGCGACGTCAAGCCCGCCAACGTCCTGCTCGCCGACGACGGGCGTGTCAAGGTCGGCGACTTCGGCCTCGCCAGGAGCCTCTCGGCGACGTCGATCACCGACAGCCTCTTCGGCACGGCCGAGTACATCTCGCCCGAGATGCTCATGGGGCGCCCCGTCGATGCGCGGAGCGATCTCTACGCGACGGGCATCATGCTCTTCGAGATGCTCACGGGCCGGCTTCCCTTCATGGGCGAGGACCGCAGCCATGTGGCGTTCCAGCACGTCAACGACGACGTGCCGCCGCCGTCCGCCATCGCCCCCGGGCTCGCGCCCGAACTCGACGAGCTCGTGGGCTGGATGACCCGCAAGGACCCCGACGGCCGCCCGCCGACCGCCCTCGCCCTCCTGGGGGAGGTGCGCGACATCCGCCGATCGCTCACCGATGCCCAGCTCGACTACCGCGCGCCCGGCACCGCGGACAGGGCCGCCGTCGACCGCGATGCCCGCACGGGTGCGCTCGATCACCACGAGTCGCTCACGGAGCGCCTCTCGGGCGATCGCACCGAGGCGCTGTCGCGGGGAACCGAGGTCATCACCGCCGTCGCGTCCGGACAGACCGCAGTCATGCCGCGGCCCGCTCCTTCCGAGGCTCCGGCGCCACTGAGCGCGCGCGAACAGCGACGGCAGGCAAGAGAGGCCGATCGGGCGGCCAAGGCCGCCGCCGCGCGGCCGACTCACCAGCTCGGGCGGGGAAACCCGAGGCGACGCGGGGCGATCTGGATCGTCGTCGTCGTCGTCCTCGCCCTCCTCGCCGCGGCGATCGGGTGGTTCTTCGGCTTCGGCCCCGGGGCCCTCGCGACGGTCCCGCCCGTCAAGAACCTCACGGTGGCGCAGGCCCAGGCCCTCATTCAGGGGGCCGGCCTCGGCTTCACGACGCACGACGTGTTCGACGACAGCGTTTCGTCCGGCCTCATCGTCGCGAGCGAGCCCGGCGCAGGCGCCCAGGTGCGCAAGTTCGAGGGCGTGCAGCTCATGGTCTCGAAGGGGCCCGAGCTGTTCCCGCTCGCAGATCTCACCTCGAAGACCCTCGACGCCGCGAAGGCCTCGCTCGCGGACGCCAAGCTGCGCCTCGGCACGGTCTCCGACTCGTACAGCGACACCGTCCCCGCCGGCTCGGTCATGGCGCAGGATCCGACGGCCGGCACGCCCGTCAAGCACGGAACCCCGGTCGCGCTCACAGTGTCGAAGGGGCCGCAGCCCATCCCGGTGCCCAAGGTCGTCGGGATGAAGCAGGCCGACGCCGTCGCAGCGCTCACCGCGGCCGGCTTCAAGCCTGCCGTCGCGGACGCCCCGGTCTTCGACCGCAACGTCCCGGCGGGATCGGTCTCGGCCCAGTCGCCCGCGGCCGGCCAGAACCTCGTCAAGGGCGATACCGTCACGATCACGCTCTCCAAGGGGCCGCGCATGGTGCACGTTCCCAACTTCGTGGGACAGCAGGTGAGCACCGCGCAGGACGCGCTCCAGAAGCTCGGCTTCACGGTCAAGATCCAGAACGTGCTAGGCGGCTTCTTCGGCACCGTCCGTGCTCAGGACCCCGTGGACCAGGACGTCCCCGAGGGGTCCACCATCACGCTCACCGTCGTATGACGCGAACGCCCGCCGCCCTCCCCTGGGGGACGACGGCGGGCGCGGCGGCGGACTGCAGCTCAGCGGCGGGTCAGCGCCTCCGAGACGAGGAACGCCATCTCGAGCGACTGCATGTGGTTGAGGCGCGGATCGCATACCGACTCATAGCGGTCCTCGAAGGCCGCCTCGTCGATCGGGTCGGAGCCGCCCAGGCATTCGGCGACGTCGTCGCCGGTCATCTCCATGTGCAGGCCGCCCGGGACGGTCCCGAGACCGTGGTGGACCTCGAAGAAGCCGCGGACCTCATCCACGACGTCGTCGAAGCGCCGCGTCTTGTAGCCGTTGCGCGACGTCACCGTGTTGCCGTGCATCGGATCCGTGACCCACAGGACTTGCGCGCCGGACGCGGTGACCTTCTCGACGACGGGAGGGAGCTTCTCGCGGATGTTCTTGGCGCCCATCCGCGTGATGAACGTGAGGCGGCCGGGTTCGCGATCGGGGTCGAGCCGATCGATGAGGCGCAGCGCGTCGTCGCCCGAAACCCCGGGGCCGAGCTTGACACCGATCGGGTTGCGGACACGGGAGAGGAAGTCGACGTGCGCGTGGTCGAGCTCGCGCGTGCGCTCGCCGATCCAGAGGAAGTGCGCCGACGTATCGTACGGGAGCCCCGTGCGCGAGTCGATGCGCGTGAGCGCCCGCTCGTAGTCGAGCAGAAGGGCCTCGTGGCTCGCGAAGAACTCGACACGCTTGAGCGCCTCGAAGTCTGCGCCGCACGAATCCATGAACGTGATCGCGCGATCGATCTCGCGGGCGAGCGACTCGTAGCGCGCGTGCGCCGGGTTCTTCGTGAAGCCCTGATTCCACGCGTGGACGAGGCGCAGATCGGCGAACCCGCCCTGCGTGAAGGCGCGGATGAGGTTGAGGGTCGCCGCCGACGTGTTGTACGCCTGCAGCATGCGGCGCGGATCGTGCGCGCGGGATTCGGGCGTGAACTCGTAGCCGTTGACGATGTCGCCTCGATAGGCCGGGAGGGTGACGCCCTCGCGCGTCTCGGTGTCCGACGAGCGCGGCTTCGCGAACTGCCCCGCCATACGGCCCATCTTGATGACGGGCATCGCGGCGCCGTACGTGAGCACGACGGCCATCTGGAGGATCGTCCGCACGCGAGCGCTGATGCGGTCCGCGGTCGCGGCCTCGAACGTCTCGGCGCAATCCCCGCCCTGGAGCAGGAACGCCCGGCCCTGCGCCGCGTCGGCGAGGCGGTGGCGGAGCAGGTCCACTTCCCCCGCGAACACGAGCGGCGGGAGGACGGAAAGCTCCGCGACGGAGTCGGCGAACGCCTTCGGATCGGCCCACGAGGGCTGCTGCGACACCGGAAGGCCGCGCCAGTCGTCGAGCCCCGGATAGTCGGCCGCACCGCTCTGCGAGGTGCTCGTGAAAGGGGCCGGCGGGGGCGTGGAGAGTTGAGTCACGGAACAAGGCTAGCTTAGGCCCGAGCGCACGTGCCGCGGCCGCCGGCAGAGCGGACGACGGCGGTCACGCGCCCGCCGCAGTCGCCTCGCCGCCCGCGCCGCCTCCGGGACGTCCCTTCGACTCCCCACCGTGCTCGGCGGCGCGCTCCGCAGCGAGGCGGGCCTTGACCGTCGCGGCGTACATGTCCACGTATTCCTGGCCCGAGAGGCGCTGGAGCTCTTGCATGATTCGGTCCGTCACGACGCGCTGCACGGCGCGGTCTGCGGCGCCCTCGTAATACTCCGAGAAATCGATCGGGCGGCCGAAGATCACGCCCACACGGCGGATCGTCGGAAACCGCTGGCCGATCGGCTGAACCTTGTCGGTGCCGATCATCGCGACCGGAACCACCGGCACTCGTGTCTCGAGCGCAAGGCGCGCCACGCCGACCTTGCCCCGGTACAGGCGTGCGTCCGGCGAGCGCGTGCCCTCGGGGTAGATCCCGAGGAGCCCTCCGTTGCGGAGTACGTCGGCGCCCGCGACGAGCGACTGAGCCGAGGCCTCGCCGCCCGACCTGTCCATGGGCAGCTGGTTCGTGAGGCGGAAGAACATCGCCGTGAGCCACCCCTTGATGCCGACCCCCGTGAAGTACTCCTGTTTCGCCAGGAACACGACGGGCCGCTTGACCATGAGCGGCATGAAGATCGAATCGGAGAAAGAGAGGTGGTTCGAGGCGAGGATGGCCGCGCCGGTGTCCGGCACGTTGTCACGCCCCTTGACCCAGGGCCTGAACAGGAGCTTGACGATCGGTCCGATGAAAATCAGTTTGAGAGCCCTGTAGATCAACGCTTGCCTTCCGTCGACGTGCGTCCAGGAGCATGCTGCTGCCTTCACTCTAGTGACGCCGGGGCCCCGCGGGTGGGAATCGGCGTGCACTGTTCGCTCGGGAATGCCACGATAAGTGAATGGTCGTGCATGCCGAGACGCCGGGACCGCGCTGGGGCGTCGCCATGTGCCATGGCTTCTCCGGCACCCCCTCCTCCGTCGCACCGTGGGCCGAAGGGCTCGCGGCACGGGGCTTCGACGTCGAGGTGCCGCTCCTCCCGGGCCACGGGACGGACTGGGAGGATCTGGAGAGCCGGCGGTGGCGCGAGTGGGCCGACTGCTTCGAGGCGGCGTGCGAGCGTGTTGCCGCGCGGACCGATTTCCTCTTCGTCGCGGGGCTTTCGATGGGCGGCGCGATCGCGCTCCGGGCCGCCTCGCGCCTCCCGGTTGCGGGAGTCGCCGTCGTCAATCCGGGCCTCGGCTTCTACGACTGGCGCGTGCGCTACATCCGCGCCATCCGCCTCGTACAGCGCACGACCGACCCGATCGACGAGCCGGACGCGCCCGCACCGGTCGGCGACGAAGGCGACTACACACGCACTCCTCTGGCCGCGGTCCACGAGCTCAAGCTCCTCTTCGCCGCCGCCGAGCGATCACTCCCGAGGGTCAAGGCGCCGCTCATCGCGTTCAAGTCTGACGTCGACCCGGTGGTCCCGCCGTCGTCGATCCGCCGGATCCTCGCGCGCGCGGGAAGCCACGAAATCGACTTTGTGCCGCTCCACGCGAGCGCGCACGTCGCGACGCGCGACGTCGAGGCCCCGCTGATCGTCGAGCGCACGGCAGAATTCTTCGAGAGATGCGCCGCCCAATCCACGGAGCGTGCTGTCGGGGCATAATGCATGACATGAAGAGCGTCACGGCGCCGGTCGGCGTCGCCCTGAGCCACGGTTTCACGGGCAGCCTCCCGAGCGTGGTCCCATGGGCCGAAGCCCTGCGCCACGAAGGCTTCCGGGTCGTGACACCGCTCCTCCCGGGGCACGGCACCACATGGGAGGATCTCGCGACGCGCACGTGGCACGAGTGGTACGACGCCTACGAGGCGGCATACCTCGAGCTTGCGCGGGAGTGCTCGACCGTCGTCGCGGCGGGACTCTCGATGGGCGGCGCGCTCGCCCTCCGACTTGCGGCGCTTCACCCGGTGGCCGGCGTCTCGGTCGTCAACCCCGGGCTCGTCATCGACGACCCCCGCTCCCACGTTTCCGCAATCATCCGCTACGCCATGCGCTCTGTGCCCGCGCTCGGCAACGACATCAAGCGGCCTGGCCAGGACGAGCACGCCTACAACCGGGTTCCCGTCGCCGCGGCCCACGAACTGAAGCTCCTCTTCCGCGACACCGTGGCGCTGCTCCCGCGGGCGACGGCCCCTCTGCAGGTGTTCCGCTCGACCGTCGACCACACGGTGACGAGCGAGCGGAGCGTCGCGGCGATCGCGCGCCACTACGGCGGCGGGGACATCCGCCTCATCCGGCTGCGCGACAGCTACCACGTGGCGACGCTCGACAACGACGCCGAGACGATCTTCTCGCGCTCGGCCGCCTTCTTCCACGAAGTCACGGGAACCGATTCGGACAGCGAGCCCGTCACCGCCCCCGTCCGCACGGAGGAGCCCGCATGAACAGCAGGCCGGACCCCGATCGCGCCGACCACGAGGCCGACGACGACGTCTGGCGGGATCTCGTTGCGAGGCTCCGTGCGGGCGATCCGCACGGCGGACCGGGCTGGGACGACGAGGAGTTCGGCCCCGCCCCGCTCGAGCCCTCGGCCGCCGAGCGCGCCGCCGCGACTCCTCCCGCCGAGAGGGCCGACGCCGCCGACCGCCCGCGCGCCTTCGGGGAGTTCGACCCGCTCGGGCTGAGCACGCCGCAGCAGGGCCCGCGGGACTATGAGGAGGCCGAGGGCGACGGCGAGTTCGTTCCCGAGGAGCCCGAGCCCGTTCTCGCGGGTGCCGACCCGGCGTCGGTCATCGCGTGGGTGGGGGCACTGGGCGCGCCCGTCGCGCTGCTCCTCTCGGCGCTCTTCTGGCGCGGCATTCCCGGCTACGCGATCGCCGGCCTCGTCGCCGCGTTCATCGCCTCGGTGGGCTTCCTCATCATGCGGCTCCCGCGGGACAAGGACGAGGACGACGACGGAGCGCGGCTCTAGCGCCCTGCCCGTCCGCGCTCGTCGCACCCACCGCTCTCATCGCCCCCACCCGGCCACCCGATTCACGCGCGAGAGATCTGCCGCGCCGATGAGTCCCGCGCGGGGCCCGAGCGCGGCCCGCTCGATACGCGCCGCGGGACGGAACCCGCGGCCCGTGAGGTTGCGCGCGAACGCACGCCGCGCGGGATCGAGCAGGAGCTCGCCCGCGTCGCAGAGCCCTCCGCCCACCACAAAGGTTCCCGGGTCGAGCGCCGCCGCGAGGTTCGCGAGCCCGAGGCCAAGCCACTCCCCCACGTCCTCGAGAAGCTCTCGCGAGGTCGGGTCGCCGTCGCGCGCGAGCTCGGTGACCACCGCACCCGTGATCGCTTCGATATCCCCCTCGACGGCCTTGATGAGCTCCTGGGCGACGGGAGAATTGGCCCTCGCGAGCTCGCGTGCCTCCCGCCCCAGCGCGTTGCCCGACGCGTACTGCTCCCAGCAGCCGCGGTTGCCGCACTCGCACCGGTGGCCGCCCGGCATGATGATCTGGTGCCCGAACTCGCCCGCGACGCCGTAGCGTCCCCGCTCGAGGCGGCCTCCCAGGACCATCGCGCCGCCGATGCCCGTGCCGAGCGTGATGCACACGAGGCGCGGCTCCCCACGCCCTGCGCCGAACCGCCATTCGGCCCACGCGGCCGCGTCGGCGTCGTTCGTGAGGAGCACCCGCCGGCGCAGGAGGCGCTCGAGGTTGTCGCGGAGCGGCTCGTTGCGCCACGCGAGATGCGGGCTGAAGAGCACAGTTCCGCCCTCGAGGTCCATCCAGCCCGCAGCCCCGATGCCGACAGAGGAGATGCGGTAGTCGGAGCTCAGCTCGTCGACGAGTTCGACGATGACCCGCTCGACCTCGCGCGGCTGGGATCCGGGCGTGGCCCGGCGGGCCTCGCGGAGGATATGCCCCTCTGCATCGACGACGCCGGCAGCGACCTTCGTGCCGCCGATGTCGATCCCGATCGCGAGCCCGCGGCGGCGGAGCCGAGGTCCAGCAGGGCGGCGGGGCGGGAAGTGGCGTCGAGGCGTGGGCACCGCCCCAGTCTAGGCAGCGCCGGTGGCGAAGCCGCCGCCGTTCGCGTAAAGTTACTCGCCAGTAGCTTTCGCAACGTGGCGCAGGCCACAGCACCGCGCGCTTGGCTATGGTTGAGGTACGCACCCTCGAAGGCACCGCCGAACGAGGGCACAGCAAAGGAGTCATCGTGCGCGAGAAGATCGTCCCGCCCCTCGTCCCCCACGCCGTCGCACAGAACATCACCGACTTCGTCGTCGAGCAGGCCGAGAAGCCGTCAAACCCCGCCCTCTTCGCGCGCCGCGACGCCGCGGGCGCGTGGCAGGACATCCGCGCGAAGGAGTTCCGCGCCGACGTCGAGCGGATCGCCAAGGGCCTCATCGCGAGCGGCATCGGCGCGGGCGACCGGATCGGGATCATGGCACGCACGTGCTACGAGTGGGCGCTCGTCGACTTCGCGATCTGGTTCGCGGGCGGTGTCTCCGTACCGATCTACGAGACCTCCTCGCCCTCCCAGATCGCGTGGAACCTCGGCAACTCGGGTGCGATTGCGGCGTTCGGCGAGACCGCCCAGCACGAAGACGCGATCCGCGTCGCGGTCGATTCCGAAGGCCTCGGCGTCACGAACGTGTGGCAGATGACGCCCGCGGGCCTCGACGTCCTGCGCACCGCCGGCACCGCCGTGGGCGACGACGAGCTCGAGGCCCGCCGCTCGGCCGCCACCCTCGACTCCCTCGCCACGATCATCTACACCTCGGGCACCCTCGGCCGGCCCAAGGGATGCGAGCTCACGCACGGCAACTTCGTGGGGCTCTCCGAGAACGCGATCGCCGCAGTGAGCGAGGTCTTCGCCACGGGTGCGAAGACGATCATGTTCCTCCCCCTCGCGCACGTGTTCGCGCGATTCATCTCCGTGCTCGCCGTCGCCGCGGGCGTCCAGGTGGGCCACACCCCGGACATCAAGAACCTCCTGCCGGATCTCCAGAGCTTCCAGCCGACGTTCATTCTCGCCGTGCCGCGCGTGTTCGAGAAGGTCTACAACTCGGCCTCGACCAAGGCCGAGAACGAGGGCAAGGGCAAGATCTTCCACGCGGCCGCAGAGACGGCCATCGCCTGGTCGGCGGCCCATGACGACGGCGGGCGGCCCGGCGCGGCGCTCCGACTCCGGCACCTGCTCTTCGACGCCCTCGTGTACCGCAAGCTCCGCGCAGCCATGGGAGGGCACATCCGCTACGCCGTCTCGGGCGGCGGGCCCCTCGGGAAGCGCCTCGGCCACTTCTTCCACGGGATCGGCCTCCTCGTGCTCGAAGGCTATGGGCTCACAGAGACCACGGCGCCGATCAGCGTCAACACGCCGTCGCTCGTCAAGATCGGAACCGTCGGCGCACCGCTGCCCGGCAACGCCGTGCGCATCGCGGACGACGGCGAGATCCTCGCCAAGGGCGTGTGCGTCATGCGCGGCTACTACAACCTCCCCGAGCTCCAGGCGGAGACCTTCACGGACGGCTGGTTCCACACGGGCGACATCGGCGAACTCGACGCGGACGGCTTCATCGCCATCACGGGCCGCAAGAAGGAGATCATCGTCACGGCCGGAGGCAAGAACGTGGCGCCCGCGCAGCTCGAGGATCAGATCCGCGCGGACGCCCTCGTCTCCCAGGTTGTCGTCGTCGGCGAAGGGCGGCCGTTCATCGCGGCGCTCGTGACGCTCGACGAGGAGGCGCTTCCGGGCTGGCTCGACCGGCACGGCCAACCGCCGATGAGCCTCGCCGAGGCCGCGGCCAACGGACTCGTCCTCGAGCACGTCCAATCGGTGGTCGACCGCGCCAACAGCTCGGTGTCCAAGGCCGAGGCCATCAAGGCCTTCCGCGTCGTCCCCACGGACTTCACGGAGGAGTCCGGGCACCTCACGCCGTCCCTCAAGGTCAAGCGCGCGAAGGTCATGGCCGATTTCGGCAGCGTCGTCGAAGAGATCTACGCGGCGCCGAAGCCTTCAGTCGTCTGACCGGAGTCAGCCGACGAGCTCGTCGACCACGAGGGCGGCGAGCTCGTCGGCCGCCTGGCGCGTCGCGGGGCGCAGCTTGCGGAACTCGATCTGAGAGCCCTCGGCGAGATGGCGATCGTGCGGTATGCGGAGCACGTGCGCCACGCGGGTGCGGAAGTGCTCCTCGATCTCGTCGACATCCACCCGCGTCCCGTCCCCCGCGGCCATGTTGATGACGACGATCGCCTTCCTCACGAGATCGTCCCGGCCATGCGCCTCGAGCCACGAGAGCGTCTCAGAGGCGAGCCTCGCCTCGTCGACGCTTCCGCCGGAGACGAGGACGACCGCGTCGGCCTTGTCGAGCGTTCCCCTCATGACGGAGTGGACCATGCCCGTGCCTGAGTCCGTGAGCACAATCGAGTAGTAGCGGCCCAGGACCTCCGTCACGGCGCGGTAGTCGCCGTCGTCGAACGCGTCCGCCACCATGGGGTCCGCATCGGAGGCGAGGACATCGAGCCGCGAACCCTCGCGGGCCGTGTACGCGGAGAGCTGCGCGAAGGAATCGACGTTGAAGCGCTCCTTGACGAGGTTGCGCGCCGTGAAGTTCGCGCGGCCCGGGTTCCGGTCCGACAGCGTGCCGCGGTCGGGATTCGCGTCGAGCGCAATGACACGGTCCTCGCGCAGGCCTGCGAGGGCCATGCCGAGAAGCGTCGTGACGGTCGTCTTGCCGACTCCGCCCTTGCGCGACAGGACCGGCACGAAGCGCGTCCGATCGCCGAGACGCGTGGCGATGCGGTGTTCGAGGGCCCTCTGGATCCGCACCGCGTCGGAGTCGCCCACGTTGACGTAGCCGAACGTGAGCTTGTAGAGCCACAGCCGCCACCCGCCGACGGGAGGCGCGGCGGTCTTCTCGATGAGGCGGTCGGAGGTGAGGGACGACGCCGGCTCAGGCCCGGCAGGACGGACGCGCCGCTCGCTCACGGCCTCGTCGCGGTGTTCGTCTGCGGCGAGGTGCTCGGCCGCATCATCAGGGTCCGCCGGGGCACCCCCGACGTCGAAGGCGGGCCGATCGCCGACGGTCGCCTGGCCGTCTGCGGGAACCTCGGCGGCTGTGAGGGGCGCCCGGAGCACGTAGCCCGTCGGCGGGCGGACCGGCTCCGGCGGCACGATGGGAGCGAGGACGGGCTGCGGCATCGTGAGGGCAGCCAGCGAGCCGGCGGACGAGCGATCCTGCGCGTCGCTCACGGTGACCACCTCGACCGGAGCGCTGGGCTCGTCGGCCGGAACGTCGCCGTCGTGCGTGGGCTCGCCGTCGTGCACCGGCTCTCCATCGTCGTTCGAAGGGTCGGCAGAGTCAGCGTCCGCAACGTCGACGGCGGGCTCTCCCCCGGAGTCCTGCGGCTCCTCCTCGTGCTCCGAGGGGGCGACGCGTGCCTCATCCTCTGCGTCGGCCACGGCCTCGACGCCGGCGCCGGACTCGGCGTCGTGCTGCTGGATCTTGTCCTCGGTCATAGCTCCCGCTCTGGCTCGTCACTCACGCGGACGTGAAGGTCAAACGCGACCGGGGCGGCGGCGCTTGTGCTCCGCCGCCCCGGCCTGCGATCGCTGCCAGTGTAGCCGCTTCCCGTCAGGGGGTGCCCTTCTCGCGCGTCAGGACGCCGACACGACGAGCAGGAGATCCCCGCCCTGGACCTGCTGGACGCCGCTCATGACGATCCGGGAAACGGTACCCGCGGTCGGCGTCGTGATGGACGCCTCCATCTTCATGGCCTCGATCGTCGCGATCGTGTCCCCGGCCTTGACGACGTCGCCCTCCTTGGCCGTCACCGTTACAGCGCCGGCGAACGGAGCGGCGACGTGGCCGGGATTGGAGGGATCCGCCTTCTCAGCCAGCTTGACGTTGCTCTCGACGGACCGGTCGCGCACCGAGACGGGCCGCGACTGGCCGTTGAGGAGCGCGAGGACCGTGCGCATGCCCTTCTCGTCCGGCTCGGAGACGGCTTCGAGCTGGGCGATGAGGCGGACGCCCTTCTCGAGCTCGATGACGTGCTCCTTGCCGCGCTGGAATCCGTAGAGGTAGTCCCGCGTGTCGAGGACGGCGAGATTCCCGTACGTCTCGCGGCTCGCGAGGTAGTCCTTGGTCGGGCCGGGGAACAGGAGCCGGTTGAGCGTCGCGCGGCGCGTCGCCGAATCGCCGCGCAGCGCCTCCGAGTCCTCGGGGCTCAGGGTCTCCTCGCGGACCTTGACGTTGCGGCCTTGGAGGGCCTTCGTGCGGAACGGCTCGGGCCAGCCGCCGGGCGGGTCGCCGAGCTCGCCGCTCAGGAAGCCGATCACGGAGTCGGGGATGTCGTACTTCTGCGGGTTCTCCTGGAAGTCCTTCGGATCCGCGTTGAGGCCCACGAGATGCAGCGCGAGATCGCCGACGACCTTCGACGACGGCGTGACCTTCACGAGGCGGCCGAGGATCCGGTCCGCCGCCGTGTACATGTCCTCGATGGCCTCGAACCGCTCGCCGAGGCCGAGCGCGATGGCCTGCTGGCGCAGGTTCGAGAGCTGGCCGCCCGGGATCTCGTGGCGGTAGACGCGCCCAGTCGGCCCCGGGAGACCCGACTCGAACGGCGCATAGACCCGCCGCACGGCCTCCCAGTACGGCTCGAGCGCGCTCACGGATTCGAGCGAGATCCCCGGATCCCGCGGCGTGTGCGCGAGCGAAGCGATGAGAGCCGACGCCGGGGGCTGGCTCGTCGTGCCGGCGAGCGCCGCCGAGGCGACGTCGACGGCGTCGACCCCTGCATCGATCGCGGCCAGGAGCGTCCCGAGCTGACCGCCCGCCGTGTCGTGGGTGTGCAGGTGCACCGGGAGGTCGAAGCGCTCCCGCAGCGCCGAGACGAGCTTCGCGGCGGCGGCCGGGCGGAGGAGGCCCGCCATGTCCTTGATTGCGAGGATGTGAGCACCGGCGTCGACGATCTTCTGGGCGAGCTCGAGGTAGTAGTCGAGCGTGTAGAGCGATTCGTTCGGATCAAGGAGATCGCCCGTGTAGCACAGCGCGACCTCGGCGACCGCGGTGCCCGTCGCGCGCACAGCCCGGATGGCCGGGGCCATCTGGTTCACGTCGTTGAGCGCGTCGAAGATCCGGAAGATGTCGATCCCGGTCTCGGCGGCCTCCTTGACGAAGGCGTCCGTGACCTCCTCCGGGTAGGGCGTGTAGCCGACCGTGTTGCGGCCGCGCAGCAGCATCTGGAGGCACACGTTCGGAATGGCCTTGCGGAGTGCCGCGAGGCGCTGCCACGGGTCCTCGCCGAGGAAGCGCAGCGCGACGTCGTAGGTCGCGCCGCCCCAGGCCTCGACCGAGAGGAGCTGCGGAGTGAGGACCGAGACAGCAGGGCCGGCCGCGACGAGGTCCCGCGTGCGGACGCGGGTCGCGAGGAGCGACTGGTGCGCATCGCGGAACGTCGTATCGGTCACGGCCACAGCCGTCTGCTCGCGCAGCGCCTTCGCAAAGCCTTCAGGCCCGAGCTCGAGGAGCCGCTGGCGCGACCCCGCCGGCGCCGTCGCGGGATCAACCGCGGGCAGCTTGGCCCGCGGGTCGGCGTGGACGGTGAGCTCACCGTTGGGCCTGTTGACCGTGACGTCGGCGAGCCACGAGAGGAGCTTCGTTCCGCGGTCCGCCGAGCTGCGCGCGCGGAGCAGCTCGGGGCGCTCGTCGATGAACGACGTCGCGACGTTGCCCGCGACGAATGCCGGGTCGTCGAGCACGGCCTGCAGGAACGGGATGTTCGTCGAGACGCCGCGGATGCGGAACTCGGCGAGGGCGCGGCGCGCGCGCTTGACCGCGGTCGCGTAGTCGCGGCCGCGGCACGTGAGCTTGACGAGCATCGAGTCGAAGTGCGGGCTGATCTCCGCGCCCTGGTACACCGTGCCGCCGTCGAGCCGCACGCCCGCGCCGCCGGCCGAGCGGTAGCCAGTGATCTTCCCGACGTCGGGGCGGAAGCCGTTGGCCGGGTCCTCCGTCGTGATGCGGCACTGGAGGGCCGCGCCCTTGAGCTGGATCGAGTCCTGGGTGAGGCCGAGATCGGCGAGTGTCTCCCCCGAGGCGATGCGGAGCTGGGCCTGCACGAGGTCAACGTCGGTGACCTCCTCCGTGACCGTGTGCTCGACCTGGATGCGCGGGTTCATCTCGATGAACACGTGCTTGCCCGCGCGCTCGCCCACGGTGTCGACGAGGAACTCGACGGTGCCGGCGTTGACGTAGCCGAGGGCCTTCGCGAACTTCACGGCGTCCGCGTAGAGCGCCTCGCGGATCGAGTCGTCGAGCTGCGGCGCGGGCGCGATCTCGATGACCTTCTGGTGGCGGCGCTGAAGCGAGCAGTCGCGCTCGAAGAGGTGCACGACGTTGCCTTCGGCGTCCGCGAGCACCTGGACCTCGATGTGCCGCGGACGCAGCACGGCCTGCTCGAGGAACACGGTCGGATCCCCGAACGCGGCGTCCGCCTCGCGCATGGCCGCGTTGAGGGCCTCGGGGAGCGCTTCGCGCGTGTCGACGCGGCGCATGCCGCGCCCGCCGCCGCCCGCAACGGCCTTGACGAAGATCGGGAAGCCGATCGCGTCCGCCTCCGCGAGGAGTTCCTCGGCGTCCGCGCTCGGAGCGCTTGATCTGAGGACGGGGATCCCGGCCTTGCGGGCGGCCTCGAGGGCGTGGACCTTGTGGCCAGCGAGCTCGAGCACCTCGGCCGGCGGGCCCACGAACGTGATGCCCGCTTCCGCCGCGGCGCGGGCGAGCCCCTGATTCTCCGAAAGGAAGCCGTATCCCGGGTAGATGGCATCCGCGCCGGCTTCCTTGGCGACGCGGATGATCTCCTCGATATCGAGGTACGCGCGGACCGGGTGGCCTTCCTCGCCGATGAGATAGGCCTCGTCCGCCTTCTGGCGGTGGATCGAGTTGCGGTCTTCATAAGGGAAGACAGCGACTGTCTTGGCACCAAGTTCGTAGCCGGCGCGGAAAGCACGGATGGCGATCTCACCGCGGTTGGCTACCAGAATTTTCGAGAACACGTCGACTCCTGATAGGGGCACTGAGGGGTCTGGCTAGGTGGTGCCTAGTCTCTATGCGAGAAAACTACCAACTCAACCCGCTGTGGCCGGAATCACGCGCAAAAGATCGAGTAACGTAAGCCCTCCGCCGCGCCCCGGGCCCGGCCGAAGCTGCGCCCGATGGCCACTAAGATGGTGGGGAGTCGGCCAGCGGATAGGTAGTGGATTCTCCAGTGCAAGTAGTCAGCATCAGCAGCCTCAAAGGCGGGGTCGGGAAGACGTCTGTGACCACGGGCCTGGCATCGGCGGCCCTCGCCGCCGGCATTCCGACCCTCGTCGTCGACCTCGATCCCCATGCTGATGCCTCGACCGCCCTGGGTGTGGCCGCCGACGGCAAGCTCGAGGTCGCTCGCCTGCTCAAGGCCCCTCGCCGGGCACGGCTCGCCGACAACGTCGTGGGAAGCACCTGGGTGAACCGCGCAGCAGCCCTCGACGGAACGAAGAACCGCGTGCTCGACGTCGCGTTCGGCGGCTCGCTCAGCAGCGTCTACGACCGCCCGGACCTCGGCCGCCGGGACCTCAAGCGGCTCGCCGCCGTCCTCGACGGCATCGATGGCTACGAACTCGTGCTCATCGACTGCCCGCCCTCGCTCAACGGGCTCACCCGCATGGCGTGGACCGCGAGCAACCGCGTGCTGCTCGTTGCCGAGCCAGGCCTCTTCTCCGTGGCCGGAACCGAACGCACTATGCGCGCGATCCAGGTCTTCCGCCAAGAGTTCGCGCCGAAGCTCGCGCCCGCGGGAATCATCGCCAACCGGGTTCGCCCCTCGTCGACCGAGCACACGTACCGGCTCGAGGAGATGAAACAGATGTTCGGCCCGCTCATGCTCGCGCCGACCATCCCCGAGCTCGCGAACTGGCAGCAGATCCAAGGCGCCGCGCACTCCGTACACCACTGGCCGGGAGAAGCGGCTCGCAGCACGGCCGCGCTCTACGATCAGCTCCTCGCCGAAGTCATCAAGCAGAGCCGCGAGTTCCGCCCGCGCGCCGCGCGCTGAGCCACGGAAGCTGAGCCCACGGAAAAGGGCACCCCACGCGGGGTGCCCTTTCGCACGTCGGCGAGCTGCGCCGTCGTCGTCCGTACTCAGCCCGTCTTGCGGGCGGCGCGACGTCGGCTCAGCTCGTCGCCCGGAAAAGTCTGGTCCTCGGCGTGCTCGCTCGGAAGCTCTGCGAGGCTGCCCTCGACTTCGCGCCACACGCGCCCGACGGCGATGCCGAACACGCCTTGCCCGCCCTGGACGAGGTCGATCACCTCGTCGGCCGACGTGCATTCGTAGACCGAGGCGCCGTCGCTCATGAGGGTAATCTGCGCGAGGTCATCGACGCCCCGCTCGCGGAGGTGGCCCACAGCAATGCGGATCTGCTGGAGGGAGACGCCCGTGTCGAGGAGGCGCTTCACGACCTTGAGCACGAGAATGTCGCGGAAGCCGTACAGCCGCTGGGAGCCGCTTCCGGCCGCCCCGCGCACCGTCGGCTCGACGAGACCCGTGCGCGCCCAGTAGTCAAGCTGCCGGTACGTGATGCCAGCCGCCTTGCACGCGGTGGGGCCACGGTAGCCTGCCTCCTCGTCGAGCACGGGCAGGTCCTCGTTGAACAACAGGCCCTGCTCGCCGACCGGGACATCAGCGCCGGGGCCGCTGATATGGCGTAGCTTTCCCGACTCGCCCTTGGGACTCACGTCACCCTCCTTCTCTCGCTCCCCTGGGGGATGCCGCACCGCCCAGGAGAGGGAGGCGATTGAAGCGCAGCACTGTAATTACAGCCGTCAGTGCACCTTCAAGTGTCGCCCGCGCCAGCCGGGGATGCAATGGGAGCGTCCACCCACGACGTTAGAGGGGAGCCGAACCGAAATCAAAGACCCCGGCCTCGAGCGCAGCCGTGTCGGGCTACTCGTCGAAGTCCTCGGGCTCGACGTCGGCGAGGAACTCGCGGAATCGGCGCATCTCGCTCTCTTCCTCGTCCGAGCTCGGGGCGGCCTCCTCGGTGCCCTCCTCGCTGCCCTCGGCGAGCTGGACGCCCGCCTCCTCGAGCACCGCGTCCGCGCACCAGATGTGGCAGTTGACGCGCAGCGCGACGGCAAGGGCGTCCGAAGCCCGGGACTCGATGACGGTTCCGTCGTCGAAGCCGAGCTGGGCGTAGAACACGCTGTCCTGGACGGCGACGATCGTTGCGCTCACCACTTGGCGCCCGAGGCCATGGACGACGTTCACGAGGAGATCGTGCGTGAGCGGCCGCGGCGGGACGACGTGCTGTTGCGCGAGGGCGATGGCGCTCGCCTCGGCCGTGCCGATCCAGATCGGAAGGTGACGTTCCCCGTGCTTCTCCCGGAGGAGCACGAGGGGCTGGTTGGACGGAAGTTCGATGCGGACACCGACAACCTCGACTTCGATCATCACCCCTCCATCCTTGAGATCCGGCCGTGCACAAGAGCCCTGTGCAGCGTGAGGCACAGATCGCTGATCTCACGTGCGGTTTCAGCGGTGCGCGCCCTCGACGCCTCGTCGCGCCGCGACGCGACCGGGGCCACCGCTCGCTCGACCAGCCCGAACTCGCGCTCCGCAGCCGCACGGAAGGGCCCGAGGTGCCGCGGCTCGATGCCGTGGGACTCGAGCTGGACGCACGCCCGCGCGACCTGGAGCGCGTGCTCGTCGAAGCGGCCGTTCTCCGACGCGATCAGACCGTAGCTCACGAGGGTCTCGACCAGGGTCGCGCTTGCGCCGGACTCGGCCCGAAGCTGCTCCTCCGAAAGCGAACGGGCGCGGTTTCCCCCGAGCTCGGCCGCGACGTCGTCATTCACGGCACGCGGTGCGAGCGTAAGGCCGCCGGGCACGTTCTCAGGGCGCTCGCCCCGATCGATCGCGTCGAGATAGTCCTTGATGACCTTGAGCGGGAGGTACTGATCCCGCTGGAGGGCGAGCACGAACCGGAGTCGCTCGACGTCGCCCTCGCCGTACTGCCGATAGCCCGCGGGGGTGCGCTGGGGCGAGATGAGCCCCTTCTCCTCGAGAAATCGGATCTTGGACGCCGTCATGCTCGGGAACTCCTCGGCGAGCGCGGCGAGCACTTCACCGATGTTGAGGGAGGACGTCCCTCTGCGCTCCGGATGAGCGAGTGCCATGCGCGCCCCCTAGGCGGTGTGCCTCGCCGAGCTCGACGCAGGGCTCAAGTAGAACGTGAGCCGGAATTTGCCAATCTGAACCTCGGAGCCCGTGCGCAGCACGACGCTGTCGACGCGGTCGTGGTTCACGTACGTGCCGTTGAGGCTTCCCGCGTCGACGACCTCGAAGCCGCCGTCGGGCGTCCGCCGGAACTCCGCATGGCGGCGCGAGACCGTGACGTCGTCGAGGAAGATGTCGGCATTCGGGTGCCGGCCCGCCGTCGTCGTATCGGAGTCGAGCAGGAAGCGGGCTCCCGCGTTGGGGCCCGAGTGGGCGATGAGGAGGGCAGAACTGCGCGGGAGGGCAGCGATCGCCGCGGCCTCCTCAGACGTGAGCTGGCGGGCAGTCGTCGGTTCCCGGACAAGCGGCGGCAAATGAATCGACGTCGTCTCCGACGCCGAGATGTTGCGCTGCGTGGCTTCCCCGGCGTCGGACCCGCGACGCTCCTCGCTCCCCATCATTCCTCCTCTTCGATCTTCCCCCGTCGTCTACCCTACCTGCTGTTCGTACTGCGATGCACTGAGCAGATCGTCGACCTCCGAGGCGTCCTTGAGCTGGACGTCGATGAGCCAGCCCTCGCCGTAGGGGTCCGAGTTCACGAGGGCCGGATCGGCGTCGAGCGCCTCGTTGCGGGCCACAACCGTGCCGCTCACCGGGGCATAGATGTCGCTCACGCTCTTGGTCGACTCGACCTCCCCGACGACGGCGTTCGCGGCCACGTCGGTGCCGACCTCCGGCATCTGGACATACACGACATCGCCGAGGGCGTCCTGGGCGAAATCAGTGATTCCGACGCGCACGACGCCTTGGCCGTCTGCCTTCGAGATCCACTCGTGCTCGGCCGTGTAGGAGAGGTCGGCGGGGACGTTGCTCATGGGGCTCGCCTTTCGTGGTCGTGAGGGCCGGGGCGGTGCCCGAGGCCATGCCGCTGAAAGTATAGGCACAAGGCTTGCGCTGCCCCGGGGAGCATTTTCTGCCACGATGGGTCTTGACGAGCGAGGTTCCTCCGGGAAGCACCCGGGTGCCTGTGGGGAGCCTGCATCGAGTGCGGACGAAAGGCAGCCATGCCCGAGCTTCCAGAGGTCACAGCCCTCGCCGCGTTCCTCGACGGCCGCCTCGCAGGCGCGACCCTCGACCGCGTCTACTTCCCCGCTTTCCACGCCCTCAAGACGGCTGACCCGCCTTACACCGAGCTCGTCGGGCGGCAGGTCGAATCCGTGGGGAGACGCGGCAAGTACGTCGTCCTTACTGTCTCGCCCGCCTCTGCTGAAGGCGCAGGGGCGGACGACGGCGCAGGCCGCCTTCACGTCGTCGTCCACCTCGCGCTCGGCGGATGGGTGCGCGTGCTCGACAAGCTGCCTGACCCGGCGCCGCCGCGCGGCAAAGGCTACGTCGCCGCGCGCTTCGGCTTCGTGCGTGGCGAGCAGACGACGGGTGTCGACCTCACCGAGGCGGGGACCTGGAAGAGGCTCGCGGTGTGGATCGTCCGGAGGCTCGAGGACATCCCCCCGATCGCGGAGCTCGGGCCCGAGCCGCTCGAGGACGAATTCACGCTCGAGAAGTTCCGCTCACTGCTGAACAAGCGCCAGCAGATCAAGGGGCTCCTGCGGAACCAGAAGATCATCGCGGGGATCGGCAACGCGTACAGCGACGAGATCCTCCATGTCGCGAAGCTCTCGCCGTTCGCGGTCGCGTCGACGCTCGACGACGAGGAGACGGCACGGCTGTACACCGCCCTCCGCGAGACCCTCGAGGGAGCGACGGCCGAGGCGGTCGGGCGGCCGCCCGAGGATCTCAAGGACGAGAAGCGCGCGAGCATGCGCGTGCACCGCAGGACGGGCGAGGCGTGCCCCGTGTGCGGGGACACGATCCGGGAGGTCACGTTCTCCGACAGCGCGCTCCAGTACTGCCCGACGTGCCAGACCGGCGGGAAGATCCTCGCCGACCGGACGACGTCGAAGTTCCTCAAGTAGCCCTTCACCCGCCCCCCGACGAAGCCGAGCAGGAGCCATGACCCGCCCCAGAATCGCCCTCGCCTCCGCACCCGCCTACGGCCACCTCTACCCGCTCATGCCTCTCGCTTTCGCCCTGCAGCGCGCGGGCGCGGACGTGCACGTGGCCGTCGGCACGCCGTTCCACGGTCGCCTCGACTTCCCCACGCGGCTGGGCTTTCCCGAGGGGGCGACGATCGGCGACGTGACCGCCGAGGTCATGGCGACGTTCCCGGAGGTCAAGGAGAACTTCCGCGAGCGCTGGGTGCCCTCGTTCTTCGGGAACGTCATCTCGCGCCACGCGGCGCCCGTGCTCCGCGAGCAGTGGGCCGCGGAACCGCCCGACCTCGTGATCTACGAGGCGATGTTCCCCGCGGCGAAGCTCGTCGCGGACGAGGCCGGCGCCCGCACGCTCGCGTTCGGCATCACCCAATGGTCCCCGTTCTTCGGGAGCCTCCCCGCGGTCGCCCGGGCCGCGAACGGGGACGACGCGAGGAAGCCATGGCAGGTCGCCGGCGCGTCCATTGGCTTCGAGGCCGGCGGATATGTCGACCCGTTCCCGGCGGGGCTCCAGACCCTCGCGGAGTCGACGCCCGAGCCGCGCATTCCCGTGCGGACGACGGCGTGGAGCGAGGCGGCACCCCAGACGGACCCGTCGCTGCTCGCGCCTCACGTGGACGGGCGGCCGCGGGTGTTCGTGACGCTCGGGACCGTCTCCTTCGGCGCCGTGGACGCCCTCCGCACGGCCGTGCTCGGCGCGGCGCGCACGGGCGCGGAGGTCGTCGTCGCGTGCGGGCCCGAGGGCGATCCCGCGGCCCTCGGCGACGTGCCGGACACGGTGCGTGTGCACCGCTTCGTCCCGCAGGCGGCCATCCTGCCGACGCTCGACGCGATCGTGCACCACGGGGGCTCGGGCACGATGCTCGCGGCGATCGAGCACGGCATCCCCCAGCTCGTCGTTCCGCAGGGCGCCGACCAATTCTTCAATGCGGAGGCCATCGAGCGGGCGGGCGTGGGCATTTCGGGCTCGGCGGGGCTCGACGTCGACGGCGTCGCCGAGGCCGTCGGCCGGCTGCTCGGCAACGGCGAGCATCGCAGTGCGGCGCGGCGGCTCGCCGCGGAAGTGGCTGCGACGCCGTCGCCCGACGACGTGGCCCGACGCCTGCTCGACGAGCTCTGACTGACGGCAGTCCCGCCGCTCCCGCACGGGCCGATGAGGGCCTACTGTGGTGGCGTGGACGCCGCAGCAGCACCCGTCTTTCCGAGCACTCCGCACCTCGCGCATCGGCACACGAGCGCCATCGAGGACGCCGTGACCCTCGTGGCCGGGGCGTGGCTCCTCGCGGGCACGTACGTCGACGGCTGGGCGCACAACAACCTGCCCGATCTCGAGACGTTCTTCACGCCATGGCACGCGATCCTCTATTCGGGGTTCGCGGCCTCGGCCCTGTGGATCGCGTCCCTGACGTGGCGTCGGCGCGCGCCGGGGACGTCGTGGCGGGCGGCCATTCCTCCGGGCTACGGCCCGGCAGCGTTCGGCGTCGTCCTCTTCCTCGCGTCGGGGGCCGCGGACTTTGCGTGGCATTCGGTGTTCGGCATCGAGCAGAACATCAAGGCGCTCTTCAGCCCGTCCCACCTCGGGCTCGCGACGGGCGGCTTCCTCATCCTGGGGGCACCGTTCGCCGCGGCGAGGCGGCACCCAGTCGAGCGCGGGGCGCTTCGGCTCGTCCCCGCCGTCGTGAGCGCCATGTTGTGCGGCATGGTGGCCGCGTTCATCCTCCAGGAGTTCGCGGTCTTCGCGCGCCACGGGCTCATCCAGACCTACGCGGGCTCGGCTGGCGGGCCGCGCGTCGTGACGGAGCCGACGTCGTCGGCGATCATCGTCGCGCTCGGCTCGTTCTTCGTCTCGACCGCGGCCCTTTTCGTCCCGGTCCTGCTGCTCGCGCTGCGCTGGCGGCTTCCCGGCGTCGTGCCTGCCGCCATGGCGTTCGTGCCGTCGGTCGCGCTGCAGTTCATGGTGGCCCTGCGGGACGCCTGGCTCGTGCCCGTCGCCGCGATCGGCGCCGCCCTCGTCGGAGCCGTATGGCTCGCGCTCCGACCCGCGCCCGAACACCCCGTGCGCCTCGCCGCGGCCCTCGCGCTCGCCCCGGTCGTCTTCTGGGGACCCTATTTCGCGGTCGTGGCGATCCGCGACGGGGCCCTGAGCTTCTCGCCCGAAGTCTGGGGCGGGATCCTCGCGTGGACGGGGCTCGAGATGCTCGCCCTGGCCGCGCTGGCCCTTCGACCCTTGCGCGACCGTACTTAGAGTGGCTCGCCCTCGACCGGGCCCTCCGTATTGGGCTTCCAGCCGAGCGCAGGCGCGACGTGCTGGGCAAACGACTCGAGGAGATGCAGGTTGTATTCGACGCCGAGCTGGTTCGGGATGGTGAGCATGACCGTATCTGCCGCCATGACGGCCGAATCCTTGCGGAGCTGCTCGATGAGCTCGTCAGGCTCCGCGGCGTAGGTCTTGCCGAAGGTAGAGCGGAAGCCGTCGATGATCCCCACCTGATCGCCTTCCGGGCGCGAGCCGAAGTACATCGCGTCGCGCGACGTGGTGATCGGGAAGACGCTGCGGCTCACGGACACGCGCGGCGCCCGCGTGTGGCCGGCAGCCTGGTAGGCGGCCCGGTAGCGCTCGATCTGCTCATGCTGGAGGACATGGAACGGCACCCCCGCATCCTCCGTGAGGAGCGTCGAGCTCATGAGGTTGAGGCCCTGTTTCCCCGTCCATTCGGCCGTGTCCCGCGTTCCGCTCCCCCACCAGATCCGCTCGCGCAGCCCGGGTGACTGCGGCTCGACCGGGAGCTTGGTTCCGTGCGGGAATTGGCGCGGATCGCCGTCGGCCACTCCCTCGCCGCCGATCGCCGCGAGGAATCGCTCGAACTTCTCCCGCGCGAGGTCGGCGCCACGTGGATCGGCTGAGCCCGTGTAGCCGAACGCCTCGTAGCCCCGCACGGCGGGTTCGGGGGACCCCCGGCTGATGCCGAGGGCAATCCGGTTGGCGCTGAGGATGTCGAGGGCCGCGGCCTCCTCCGCGAGCTGGAGCGGATTCTCGTAGCGCATGTCGATGACGCCCGTGCCCACCTCAATGCGCCGGGTCTTGGCGGCCATCGCCGTGAGCAGAGGGATCGGCGAGGCCTGCTGCGGCGCGAAGTGGTGGACGCGGACGTACGCGCCATTGACCCCGAGCTCGTCCGCGCCGACGGCGAGATCGACGGTCTGGAGGATCATGTCCGACGCCGTCCGGGTCTGCGAGCCGTGGAACGGCCCGTAGTGGCCGAACGAGAGGAATCCGAAGGCTTTCACGGCAGGGTGCAACCGCGGCGGGGCATGGAAGATTCCCGGCGGCAGCTCATGAGACCGTCGGAGCGGATTCCCGCGGCGCGGTTCTCGCGGCGCTGTCCGTCGGCTCGGGCGCCTCGGCGAGCTCGCGGATGCGGGCATTGGCCGCCTCTTCGACCGTGAGGCCGTCGCCCGGATCCGCGAGGCCCGTGAAGAGCGCAAGGGTCGCGGTGCCCAAGAGCGAGGTCTCGAGCTCGGTGTCGAGCACAGAGTCATCGAGGCCCGCGAGGAGACGCTCGCCGAGTCCCTCTGCAACGGCGAGGAGGAGGATGATGAAGCGCTCGGCGTCGACCCCGGGACGGAGCTTGAAGCGGAACCTCTCGACCCATTGCTCGAACAGGCCGAGCATCGAGCGCGAGGTGTACTCGTAGGACTGCTGGACGATCGACCCCGCCGTCGCCGTGTCCGCGGACGCCACGGCGAGGAGCCGCAGCCGATACGCAGGGAGGTCCACGAGGAGCCGGATGCCGTGATACGCGAACTTGTGGACGGCGGCGGCGAAGTCCGCTTCCGGATCCACGAGCTCCTCGGCCCACACCGTGCTCGTCTGCCACACACGCAGGTGGCGGACCGCGAGCGCGTACGAGATGAAGTCGCCCAGGAAATCCTGATGGCCGCCCCAGCGGTCGCGGAACTTGGCCTCCGTCGGGTCGAGCTCGGGGTACTCAACCTGGGTTCGCCTCACGAGGCGCGGCCGCGAGAGGAACGCGAGGGGAATGGGGTCGTCGTCCAGCTTCGCCTTCGTCTTGCCGCCGAACTGCTCCTCCATCATGCCGAGGGCTGTCATGAGGAAGGCGCGCGTGAGTTCGGAGTTCGCGAGGCGCGCCCGCGCCCCGGCCCGAATCCTGTTGAGGCGGGTCACGATCGTGGAGAGATCGATCTCCGACTCGTCGAGCGGGACCTCATACTGCCAGCCTGACAAGGGGGTCATGGCGCCAGTGTGTCAGAGATGGGACGTGATCCGCCGGATTGGCTGGCCGACGGCCTTCTACCCTTGTTCCAGAAGGAACGCGGCGCCGTCGCGGCGCAGGACGCCGCCCTCGGGGAGGTGGCTCGCGAAGAAGTGCGTGCCCGAGTCGGCGTACCGGTCGAGGACCTCGCGGCGGGTGGCCGCGGAGGCGCTCGGGTCGACGCACATCGCGGCCGAGACGTCGGGGCGGCGCAGCTGGAGCGGGTGGTGGATGAGGTCCCCGGCGAGCAGCACGCGGCGCCCGTCCCCGGAGACCTCGACTATCAGGTGCCCGGGCGTGTGGCCGGGAGCGGGAACCAGCCGCACGCCGTCGTCGATCGTCACCTCGCCCGGCTCCAGGGCGCTAGCGATGGGCCGCGTCGGATGGGCCGAGATCGTCCGTGTAGACGTGCAAGTCCTCGAGCATTTCCTCGTCGACGATGAGTTCGGAGCGGCTTCGCGTCCCCAGGTGGAGTGCGACGGCGGGTCGAAAGGGCCTGGACAAGTGAGACAAATGCTGTGAGGGATCGCAGGATGGTCACGCCCTCACAGTCGACAAACAGTGTGTGCTGGGCTTGGTTGGCGAGCGGCGAGGCGGCATTGTCGGTGAGCGCGATCGTGGTCAGTCCGCGTCGATTCGCGGCTTCCAGGGCGTTCACAGTGTCGGCGGTGTAGCGGCGGATCGAGATCGCGATGAAGACCTCGCCGGCCTCAAGCTCATGGATCTCGTCGGCCAGTTGGCCTGTCACGGGTGCCAACTGATGCACTGCGGGACGAACGAGCCGGAGCGGATAGGCCAGGAGCTGGGCCACCGAGAGGCATTTGCGCAGTCCGATGACATGCACCCGCGGTGCGGTGGCCACGAGCGCGACGATTGCCGCCCATTGGAGCGGATCGATTCGGGAGAAGGTGCGTGCGAGATTCTGCTGGTCAAAATCGACCACGGTGGCGAGAAGGTTCTCCGGGCTGGAGTCCCGCTGCGCCTGGTCGAACCGTCGGACCATGTGCGCCTGGTCGCTGAGGTGTTCGCGGCACAGCCGAACCAGCGCTGGGTATCCGGTCAGACCCAAGCTGCGGGCGAATCGCACCAATGAGGACTGATGGACCTCGGCCAGCTGAGCACGTGAGGGGCTGCGCCGCTGGGTATCTGCGGGCACCGGCGCCCACAATTATGCCCGGGTGGCCGCGGCGACGAGACGGCACCATCCGACCGCCCTCGCCGAGCTCGCGGCCCTCGCTCGCGGCGCCGAGATTGACGTTGACGCATTGCTGCTGGCCAACCTGCGCGGGGACCTTGGCAGCAGCGACGGCACGGGATGCTCGGACCTGGGCTGGCGTGGCCGGAACACGGTCCTCGCGCACAATGAAGATGCCGCGCCCGCGCTTGAAGGGCAGCTGATGTTCGTCACCCTCGCGATCGACGGCGAGCCGACGGTCACGGCCCAGTGGTACCCCGGGTTCCTGCCCTCGAATGCCTTCACTGCGACCTCGAACGGCCTCGTGTGGGGCATCAACCACATCCAGGTCGCCCATCCGAGCGCAAGCCCTGGGCGCCACTTCGTGATGCGATCCCTGCAGTCCGCGCCCGATCTGACGACGGCGCTCGAGTACCTGCGCTCACACCCCATGGCCGGCGGATTCGCCGTGACCATCGGATCCTCACAGGATGGGCGGGCGGCTGGGGTGGAAACCGCCGCCGGTCTGGTGGACATCGCCGAGATCTCCGAGGAGCAGCCGCTGCAATGGCACGCCAACCACCTCCGCCGGCTTCCCGCCACGCTAGACGAGCCCGCAGCCCCCACTTCCGAGGACCCGACCCAGCAGCTGGGCGGCTTCGCGGAAAGCGTCGCGCGCGGGGAACTGCTCGAACGACTGTGCACAACCGTGGCCAACCTGGGTGAAGACCGCATCACCGTGCGCGGCGCTGCGGGTCTCACCTCAACGCTCCCCCTGTCCGACTTCGTAGATGGGCGCCAATTCGTGACCAGCTGACGCCCGAAGCCGCCTTCCCCGCCCGTCGCGACCCGACCCCGCGTGCCGCACGATCAGCCGGAGCTGATGAGATCGACCTGGCACGCGAGATAGAGATCGAGGTATTCCTTGTTCCTGCGCGTGGTCCAGCCGAGCAGCCTCTCGATCTTCTCAAGCCGAAACACCAGGGTATTCCGGTGGATGCTCAGCATCTTCGCCGAGGTGACCAGCGAAAATCCGCTCTCGCACCACGCAATGATGGTGTCGCGGAGCGTTCTCCAATCGGGTTGAAGGAGGAGCCCCGGAGCCACCGATGAGATGAAGCGGTCCCTTGCGCGTCCGGTCAGCCCCTCGAGGAGCTGCGCGGTGCGCATAGTGGCGATGTGCACGACTGGCTGTCGGACCCGGATGCCATGACGCAGCGCGTCGAGGGCGTCGTCGTAGGAGGTCTTGAGGCCGTCGACGTTCTTGCCAATGCTCCCGACACCGATGTTCGGCTCCCCCAGCAACCGCGATCTGAGGTCGTCGGCGCATCTGCGGCACGTAGCGAGCACCCCCTCGAGTCCGTCTTCGCCGACCGGGGCCAACAGCATGTACCGATCGCTTCCCGTGGTGACCGCGACCGTCTGACGATGCGGAAAGTGTTCCCGCAACAGGACAACGATCGTTGAAATCCACCCCGAGTGGCTCAACGTCTCTCGGGTATCCGAAGGGCATTGAACTGCTATTGCCACTCGGGGAATCGAAAGGTTGAGGTTGTATTCGCGTGCCCTCTCGACGATGAGCCGCTCATCGAGTGGATCTTGGGCAAAAGAGCCAACATCTCGGACCAGGTCCTCGAGGAAGCGCTCGCGGCGCAGCGTCGTGCGGAGCAGCGACGCCTGTTGGAGCAGAATCTCCGTCTGGCGTTCGATGATGAGGCCCAGCCGCGTCACTTCGGCTGGGCTCCCAGTTATCCCAACGGTGCCCACTGCGTGGTCATTGAGGAGGATCGGAAGGGTCACCCCGGGCTTGACGCCCTTCAGCGCAGCCGCTTGCTCTGCCGAATGGGCCGCTGCATGCCGCGTCGCGATGACCTCAAGCGAGGCTTCGTGGAAACTGCCGACCCGCTCGGGGTCGCCGCTTCCGAGCACGATTCCCTCGGCATCGGTGATGATGATGTTGAAGCCAACAATGGCGCTAGTCTCGCTTGCGATCTGTTGCGCGAGGGCCGGCGTCAGCTGGGGTGCGTTCAGTATGGTCTCGTGAGTCATGGCAGGTCCTTCGAGGTCCGGTGCTGAAATCGTAGCCCACCTTCCGCCCTCAAATTCTGGACGAATCGTACAATCGCTTCCGCATCCGGGGAACTAGCCTTGAACTAGTCGACGGGCGCCATTCTCCCCAAAGCCCGTCGGTCCCCAGCTCCCGAATTCACAGGGAAGGTAGACGAAGATGTCAGCCAAAGATCCGGCAGTCCTGAAACGAAGCATGGCCGTTGTATTTGCCGCGGCCGCGTCCTTGGCGCTCGCGGCCTGTGGAGCGAGCTCCGCGAGTCCCGGGTCAAGCGGTTCCGCCCTCGACACGATGACTCCCGGCCAGATCACGGTAGCAATCGAGCCGTATGCGCCCTACACCTCGATGCAAGGCGACAAGATGGTGGGCCTCGACGCGGACATTCTTCAGGCGGCCGCGGACAAGCTGGGCCTCAAGATTGTTCCGCAGGTGACTGACTTCAACGGAATGCTCGCGGGCGTGCAGAGCCAGCGTGTGGACATCGCCATCGGCGGCATCGCCTGGACCCAGGACCGTGCCAAAGTGGGACTCTTCACCGATCCGCCCTACTACTCCCCCTCCGCGATGGCCATCAAGGACGGTGCCTCCGCCCCGCAGACAGTCGACGCCCTCAAGGGCCTGGACCTCGGCACTGTGACCGGATACGTCTGGGTCAAGGCGATCCAATCCGTGCCGGATTCGAGGCTCCACACCTATCCAGACGCCAACGGCCTCTTCGCGGATGTCGCGGCAGGGCGCGTCAATGTCGGATTCGTCGATCCGCTCCTCATCTCGTACACCCAGCAACAGCGCCCAGACCTCGGCCTCCAGACCAAGTACATGGACCCGCCGACCGACGCGCAGGTCAAGCAGACTCCCAACTACCAGTACTTCCAGCCCTACATGACCGGCTTCTACGTCCCCAAGCAGGAGCCCAAGCTCGAGGCCGCGATCTCGAAGGAGATCGACGCGATGTACACGGACGGCACGCTCGCCAAGCTCATCCAGAAGTACGGCGGCGATCCAAGCCAGTACCTGACGCCCTCGCCGACGATGTCCGCCGCACGGCAGTCGGCGGACCGCGCCGCGTCGTGGAACGCGCCATCCGGAAAGTGAGATGGAAGCCATGAGTGTTCCCGCCGCCCTCTTCAACGTGGAGTGGAAGGACTATGTCCCGGCTCTCGCCGAGGGCCTCGGCCGCTCCCTCAGCTACACCCTCGCGGGGTTCGCGGGCGCCGTCGTCGTCGGGGCCGTCGTCGCCCTCCTGCGGGTCAGCCGAAGGAAGCCGATCCGTGCCCTTGCCGCCGTCTACACGGAGATCTTCCGCAACGTTCCGCTCCTGGCCATCATCTTCATCACCTATTTCGGCCTTGCATCGGTCGGGCTCAGGCTCGACGCCTTCTCGGCCGGCACGGTGAGCCTCGTGATCTTCTACGGGGCGTACCTCTCGGAGATCTTCCGGGCGGCGCTCCTCGGGGTCCACGGAGGCCAGCGAGAGGCCGGGCAGGCCCTCGGCCTCAACGGCGTGACGACGTTCTCGAGCATTGTCTTCCCCCAGGCACTCCGGCTCGCGCTTCCCGGCACGGCCACGATGTTCGTCGACCTGCTCAAGTCCACTTCGCTCCTCGTGGTGATCTCGGCCGGCGAGCTCATGTCCCAGGCCCAGCTCATCGCGTCCGAGACGTTCCGGGCGCTCGAGGTCTACATCGTGATCTCGGCTGTCTACTTCGTGGTGTGCTATCCGCTCTCGCAGCTGCTCGTGTTCCTCGAGCGGCGCGTCCAGAAGGGCGCCCCCCTATCGGTCCGGCGCCACAGGCGCCTGCGGCGGGCCCGCCAGATTCTCGCATCAACGCCCGAAACGTCGGAGGCGACGTCATGACCATGCACGAGTTCCTGGGAATCGGAACCCCGAATGCCTCGACCGTGACCGAGCTGGTCACCATCCGAGACCTCACCAAGTCCTTCGACGGCCGCGTTGTGCTCAACCACGTCGACTTCGACGTCCCGAACGGAAGCACCGTGAGCATCATCGGCCGCAGCGGCGGAGGCAAGACCACGCTCATGCGGTGCATCAACCTCCTCGAAATCCCCGACTCGGGCCTCATCCGGCTTGAGGAGCAGGACATCTTCAGCGGCACGCGCATCGCATGGAAGAACATGGCCCGGCTCCGCCAGCTGGTCGGGATGGTGTTCCAGCGGTTCTACCTCTTCCCGCACCTCACGGCGCTCGAGAACGTCATGCTCGCCCAGCTCAAGGCTCTCAAGAGCACGGAGGAGGAGGCACTCGAGACGTCACTCGAGCTCCTGACCCAGGTCGGGCTGCGGCACCGCGCCCTGGCGTTCCCCGAGCAGATGTCAGGCGGCGAGCAGCAGAGGGTCGCCATCGCGCGGGCGCTCGCCCTCAAGCCGAAGGTGCTGCTCTTCGATGAGCCGACCTCTGCCCTCGACCCGGAGTCGACCCGTGATGTCCTCAGGGTCATGCGGAAGCTCGGAGACGCGGGGATGACGATGGTCATTGTGACCCATGAGGTCCCGTTCGCGCGCGAAGTTTCGGACAACGTCGTCTTCATCGACGGCGGCCGGATCATCGAGCAGGGCCCGCCGGCGCAGGTCATCGACGCGCCCGAGCAGGAGCGCACGAAGGCGTTCCTGCGAGCGTTCGACACCCCCTGACCCTCGTTCCCCAGCCCCTCCACCCCACGGGGCCCGAGCCCCTGCAGCACACGGGGCAGATCTGCTCTGCCCTGCGGAAGGAAGACCTGTGCCATCAGAACTGTTCGCCATCGACGTACCCGGAGTGACCGGGCCGACGGCGCCCTACCCCTCAGCCGTGCGGGTCGGCGACTGCGTGTTCGTCTCGGGGCAAGTGTCCCTCGACGAGGCCGGCGCTGTCGTCGGACCGGACGACGCCTACGCGCAGACACGCCAGTGCCTGCGCCGCCTCGACTCAGTCCTCGGCCATTTCGGGCTCGGGCTCGAGAACGTCGCGTCCACGACCGTGTACCTTACGGATTCCCAGCTCGCCGACGCCTACAACGCGGCCTGGGCCGACGCGTTCGGGAGCCACCGCCCGGCACGCGCGACCGTCGTGTGCGGGCTCCTCGACGAGCGGTTCCTCGTCGAGGTCCAAGCCGTGGCCTGGTTCGGGGAGCGCTGAGGTGACCAGGGTGATCGTGGTCGGTGCCGGCATCGTGGGCCTGAGCACCGCATACGAGCTGCGGTCCCGGGGCAACGATGTGCTCGTCATCGACCGGGAAGGCCGCGAGGCCGCGGAGACGAGCGCGGCCACCGCCGGGCTCATCGCCCCGGGCCATTCCTACGCATGGGCCTCCCCGTCGGCACCGTGGGAACTCGTGAGATCCCTGTTCTCGTCCGACACCTCGATCCGGGTCAGGCCGCGCCTCGATCTCGAGCTCGTCGCGTGGGGCTTTCGTTTCCTCCGCGAGTGCTCGGCGGCCCGCGCGACCTCCAACACGCTCGCAAAGCTTGAGCTCGCCCAGCGGAGCCAGACTCTGTTCGAGAAGGCCCTCCGCAACAACGGGTTCGCGTTCGAGCCTTCGTCGGGTGGGGTCCTGTATCTTTACCGCGATCCGGCGGCCCTCGCGCGAGCCGTCGAGCGCGGCACGCTCATGCGGGACCACGGGCGGGCCCAGCGCCAGCTGGGGCCGACGGAACTCTTCGAGCTCGAGCCGGCCCTCTCCCGGAGCCTCCCAACCTTCGCCGGGGCTATCCACGACCCCTCGGATTCGAGCGGCGACCCCGAGCAGTTCGCCGCGGAGCTCAGGGCCCGAGCCGAAGCGATGGGGGTCGAATTCCGCTTCGGCGAGCCGGTGACGGGGTTTGAGGTCGACGGCGGCCGGGGGGTCCGGGCGGTCCGCACCGAGCGCTCCGTGTTCCCAGGGGACGCCTTCGTGGTGGCGGGCGGACCGTCGAGCCGCGAGCTCCTGAAACGGGCCGGATTGCGCCTCCCCGTCTATCCGGCGCGCGGCTACAGCGTTACGGCCCCGATCACGAACGACGACGATATCCCGCACCGAGGCGGCATCGATGAGAAAACTCTCGTCGCCTGGTCCCGCTTCGGCAACAAACTCCGTCTTTCGGCAACCGCCGAATTCGCGGGCTACAGCACGGCACATGCTCCGAAGGACTTCGACAACATCCTCAGCGCCGGCAACGAGCTCTTCCCGGGAGCGCTGGACTTCGGCCGGGCCACCTTCAGGGTCGGCCTGCGGCCCATGACACCAGACGGACCGCCTCTCATCGGCCCGACCAAAGTCCCGCAGCTCTTCCTCAACACCGGGCACGGGCACTTGGGATGGACGATGGCGTTCGGCTCCGCAGAGCTCCTCGCCGACTACGTCTCGGGGAACAAGCCCAGCATCGAGCCTGCACCCTACTCGCCTGCGCGATGGGGCATCTGACGCGCCACGACGACGACGCGACGAGCGCCGCCGAATCAGATCCCCGCGGGCTGGCGTTTCCGCGGCAAGACGCGGGCGCTGAATGCGCGCAGGAGGTTGGCATCCGCAGGGCCCGGCCCTAGCGTCGGGACATGGCACACTTCCTGATCACGCTCGACCGTGGCCCTGAGTGGGACGCACGGAGGGGGCGCCGTTCCCAAGATGGTTGGGACGGGCATGCGGCATTCATGGATGAGCTCGTCCGCCGCGGCGTCGTGCTCCTCGGGGGTCCGCTGGGGGACGACGTCGACGCCGGCCCCGCGCTCGTCGTCGTCGCTGCGCCCGACGCCGCGGCCGCGGTGAATGCGCTCGTCGATGATCCGTGGCACGACTCCGTGCTGGTCACCAAGAGCGTCGACCGCTGGACGCTCTGGCTCGGGGTGCGGAGTGGGGGGCTACTCCGACCTCCGCAATAACGCGGGCTGGCTACGCGGGCCGGTTCCGGTTCAGGACCGAGGAGAGGTCGTAGCTGACGGGTTCCTCGAGCTGGTCATAGGTGCACGACTCCGGCGAGCGGTCCTGGCGCCATCGGACCCATTGCGCGGTGTGGCGGAACCGCTCGCCCTCCATGTGGTCGTACTTGACCTCGACGACACGCTCCGGCCGCAGCGGGGTGAACGAGAGGTCCTTGTTCGCATTCCAGCGAGAGTGCGCCGCCGCCGTAGGGGTGCGCGGTGCCGACTGGTCGCGGTTGTCCGGCAGCACCTCGGCGGGCTGCGCCCACGCCCAGGGGTGCCCGTCGAACGTGGTCACGAGCGGCTGCAGCTCCTCGAACAGCTCCTTGCGGCGGGCCAGAGGAAACGCCCCGATGACGCCCACTGAGTTGAGCCGGCCCTGGGCGTCATACAGGCCCAGGAGGAGGGATCCGATGGCGTCGGGTTCGTCCCTGTAGAGCCGGTACCCGGCGAGGACGCAGTCGGCCGTCCGCTCGTGCTTGAGTTTGGACATGACCCTCTTGTCCTCGGCGTAGAGCTCTCCGAGGGGCTTGGCGATGACGCCGTCCAGGCCGGCGCCCTCGAACGTGCTGAACCACTCCAGCGCGAGGGCGGGGTCCTTGGTCGCCTGAGTGAGGTAGACCGGGGGCTCGGCGTCCTTGAGTGCCTCCTCAAGGGCCGCGCGCCGCTCGCGGAACGGACGCTCCACGTAGTTGGTCTGGCCCAGGGCGAGCAGGTCGAAGGCCACGAAGCTCGCCGGCGTTGCGGCGCTCAGCTTTGCGATGCGGGAGGCCGCGGGGTGAATGCGCTGCTGGAGGGCATCGAAGTTGAGCCGGTCACCGGTGTCCGGGTCCACGAGGACGATTTCGCCGTCGATGACCGAGTGGTCGGGAACGTTTGCAACGATGGCCTCGACGAGCTCCGGGAAGTAGCGCGTCATGGGCAGGGCATTGCGCGATCCGATCTCCACCCGATCGCCGGAGCGCCACACGATCGAGCGGAAGCCATCCCACTTCGGCTCGTACAGGTACTCGCCGATCGGGAGCTTCTTGACCGGCTTGGCCAGCATCGGCCCGTACGGCGGAGCGATCGCGGTGCCCCACTCGGCGTCGCGCTCCGCTTTGGGTGCCGAATAGTCCTCGTCGGCTCGGTCCGCCTTGCGCTTGCTCGGCGGCACCCGGGGCGGCTCGCCCGGCATCTTGGGGTAGTCAGGCGGGAAGTTGAGCTCGCCGAGCCCGCGCTCGAGGTCCGCGTCCCATAAGGCGAGTGCGCCCGAAATGTCGCCCGGCGCGACGTCGATGTCCGCCCAAGGGCAGTCACGGGCGGTCAGGAGCGCGGGAACCGTACGGACGGTGAAATCGCGGGGGTCGGCATCGGGGAGCTCGTCCCACGTCAGCGGGGTCGAGACGGGCGCGTGCGGCAAGGGCCGGGGCGAGTAGGCGGCGGCGATCGTCCGGTCGCGGTTGGCCTGGTTGAAGTCAACGAAGACCCTCTCGCCGCGCTCCTCCTTCCACCACGAGGTGGTCACGAGGTCCGGCATGCGGCGCTCCAGCTCGCGTGCAATCCCGATGACGGCGTGCCGTACATGAAGGAACTCGTGCGTGGGCCGGATGCGCGCATAGACGTGGACGCCCCGGTTGCCCGAGGTCTTCGCGTAGGCCTTGAGCCCGGCCTCGGCCATGACCTCGCGCAGCGCCAGCGCGGCGGTGACGGCGTCCCGGAAGTCCCGCCCGGGCTGCGGATCGAGGTCGATCCGCAGCTCGTCCGGGTTGTCCAGATTGGCCGTGCGCACTGGCCACGGGTGGAAGGTGATCGTTCCCATCTGCGCCGCCCACGCGAGCTCGGCGGCCTCGTCGAACACGAGCTGGTCGTGGCGCCTGTGGGACGGGTAGGTGCACGTCACCGTCCTGAGGTAGGGAGGCGCGCCCCTCGGCGGCCGCTTCGAGAAGAACTCCTCGCCGTCGATCCCTTCGGGGAAGCGCTGCAGAGTCATGGGCCGGTCGCCGTTGAGCCGCAGAAAGGGCGATGCCACCGAGATCAGGTAGTGGGCCAAGTCGCGCTTGGTGAGGGGATGATGCCCCTCGACGCTGGGCCACAGCACCTTGTCTGGGCTGCTCAGCTTGACTTCCCGCGCGCCGTCGGGCCCCTCTAGGTGCAGGATCTCAGTATCCGCCATGCGCCCAACGGTAGCCGCTGCAACGCCGTTGGGGCAGGCCGCGCTCGCCAGCTCGTGGACACCGGGGACGACGTCAGTAGTGCCTGAGAATCATTTGGAGGGCCTCCATGATCTCGAGGTCCCCTTCGGGCCGATGGCCCGAATCGACGACTTCAGCAGTCCCGCCACGAACGACGATGAAACGGCCGCCGACGTACTTCGCTGTGACGCCTCGCTTGGAGATCTTGCGGATCTTCACCATGCGAACCACTCCCGAAGACGGTTCCGACGTGCCCCGACGCTTTCCGACGGTGCCTTCGCCCGACACCACCATGGAACCACCGCGGAATCGGCCCAACATGGGTCCTAAGGCCTACTGGGAGTAGTCAGGACGAAGGTCCCTATGGTGGGCCCGCCACCGAGTGGTCAGGGCGCTCTCTCCCCGATGGGCTCCACGGGTTGACGGAGGAGCGTGCGCAGCTTCTCGGGGGCGCTGCGGCGAGGATCCCCCAGATAGATCTCATGATGCGCCCCGCGGGGCCTCAGGCCGGCCTCCGCGATCGCGGCGTGGAGGCGATCAATGGTGGGCGCCTCGTCCGCATAGGGTCCGACATGAAGAGTCTGCGCACACTGCCCCTCTGCCCAGCGCTCACAACGCAGCTCATCGAGAGCGGCGAGGTGCTTCGGGCGGCAGTCTTCAATCGCCTGCTCCACGACCTCGGCGGTAACGGGCTCGGGCTGCGCGATCATCGCCTGCCAGTGCCACGCCGACCGGTCGACGCCGGCCATGTTCGTGAGCGCGCCCGCGCCCTCGGCCTGCCCGATGCCGTCAAACCACCAGAGCGCCTCCAATGGCATGACCCGTGTGACTTCCCCCGATCGCTTCTTCACGATGAAATGAGCCGTGTAGCTCACCGAGTACAACGCCTGCACCGCTGAGGAGAAGGCGGTCCCCTCTGGGTCTCCGCTCCCCCGCACGACGGCAAACGTCATCTCGGGGACAGTCACGAAATCGACGACGCCGACCCGCGCCTTGTAGAGCGAGCGAAGCCGCGCGGAGTCCCCCACGTCGTGCACCGGAAGCTCGCCCACGGGGCCCTCCGTTCGTTCGTGGACCGGGCCACCTTCCGGTCTCGTTGCTCCATTCTTCCCTCGCACGCAGACGGCGACCAGAGGCGCGGCCAACCTGACGGCAGGCGACCGACCACCAGGGGTCGGCATCCTCTCCCTGGTGCCATTCGGGCGGTATCCTCTCCTGCATGGAGAGCCCGAATCGCTCGCTGCCGCGCGCGTCGGGCTCGGCTGTTTGGCGGCGACGGACGGGCGCGCCGGCTTACTTCCCAGAGAGGAAGCATCATGGTCTTCGGAGTGTCCGGGAGCCGAACCGCCCGGTACGCGCAGATCGCGGAGGTCCTGACCCGCCACGGCATGGGCCACCTCCTGCACGCCACCGGCCTCGACCGCTGGGCACCCGCGGCACTCCTGGGCGTCGGGGTCGACCGCACCGCCGGAGGCGCTGTGCACCTGCGACTCGCCCTCGAGGAGCTCGGTCCGACGTTCATGAAACTCGGTCAGATCCTCTCGACCAGGCCGGACCTCCTCCCCGAGCAGTACCAGACAGAGCTCGCCAAGCTGCAGGACGCGGCACCACCAGTGGGCGCCGAGGCGATCCGCGCCGTCGTCCGCGAAGAACTCGGGATCGACGCCGGCGAGGCGTTCGCAACGTTCGACGACGAGCCCATCGCAAGTGCGTCGATCGGCCAGGTCCACGGGGCGCAGCTTCCGGACGGGACACGCGTTGTCGTCAAGGTACGCAAGCCGGGTGCGGTCGACCGCATCCGTGAGGACCTCGAGATTCTGCGGAACCTCGCAGCCCACGCGAGCCGGCAGTGGACCGCTGCCGCCGACTACAACGTCGTAGGCCTCGTGGAACAGTTCGGCCGCACCATCCTCGCCGAGCTCGACTACCTCCAGGAGGGCCGCAACGCCGAGCGCTTCGCGGCGAACTTCGAGGGCGATGCCCGGGTCCGCATCCCCCGCGTGTTCTGGGCCACGACGACCTCACGTGTCCTCACGCTCGAGCGGGTCGAGGGGCTCAAGATCAACGACATCGCGGCCCTCGATGCCGCCGGTTTCGACCGTGCGGCCCTCGCGGTCAACGCTGCGGGCGTCCTCGCCCAGATGGTCTTCCAGGACGGCTTCTTCCACGCGGACCCACACCCGGGGAACATGTTCGTCCAGCCTGACGGCGCGATCGCGCTCATCGACTTCGGCATGGTCGGGGAGATCGACGAGCAGCTCCACGACCAACTCGGCCGGCTGCTCCTGGCGCTCGGGAGGAAAGACCCGCGCCGCCTCGCGCGGGCGCTCATGGACATGTCCACGTCACCGCGTGAAGCGGACGTGCCGAGTCTCGCGGACGACGTGGCCGGCTTCATCTCGCTCTACGACCGAACTGATCTGCAGGATCTGAACATCTCCCGCCTGGCCCAGCGGCTCCTCGCGGTGATTCGCGCGCACCGGCTGCAGATGCCCGCCGAAGTGGCTGTGATCTCGAAGATGGTCGTGATGGCGGAGGGCCTCGGGCGGGTCCTGGACCCGAAGTTCCGGCTCAGCCAGGCGCTCCGGCCGTACGTCCTCGTGCTGTTCCTCGAACGGCACTCCCCTCAGGCCTTCCTGCATGATCTCCGCGACGCGGGCCTCGAGGCAATCGACCTCGTGGAGGACCTCCCCCATCTGCTGAACGGGCTCGTCCGGATCGTGGATTCGGGTGGGCTCGAGGTGCGCCTGCGGGCCGAGGAGCTCGAGCCGCTCATGAGCCGTGCGGAGCGGATCGGCGACCGGGTGGTCGCTGGGGTCATCGCGGCGGCCTTCATCCGCGGGGTCGGCGACCTCGTGTCCATGGACCGGGAGCGGTGGACCGGCTGGCGCGCGCCCTTCATGCGAACAGGCCTCGCTGCCCTCGGGGGCCTGGGCGGCTACTTTGCGTGGAGCGCGGCTCGCCGGGCCAGGCATCGGCGCAGCTAGAGCGCTGTGCTCCCTGTCGCTGCCTGTGGCTCAAGCCGCTCGGGGCCGATACCCTTGATGATCATCTTCTTGGCACCCTTGAAGTGCCCGCCGACGATCATGTCTGCCATCTCGCGCGCCGTGGATTCAGACTCATAGCCCTGACCGCCGTCGATGGCGATGATCCGGCCGTTGTCCTCCTCAAGCCGCCACCCCCACCTGCCGTCATTGCGGGTGTAGAGGATGCGCTCTGCCATGGAAGATTCCCCTATCGGCTGATGCCTGCTGACAGTTTCCGCCGCTCGTTTAGGGCGACAGCCCCGAGGGGCGCTGCCATCGCATCCATCGAACCGTCGGACGCCGGGCGACGGTAGTGCCATAGGTCCCCTGGTGTGGGGCCCTTCCAGTCGTTGCGGGGCAACTGGGTACCCGGTCCTATAACGCACGGGTGCGGACCGTCTGCCGAAGAGCCTCGTGCCCGGCTATTCGAAGGATGAGCGCCGCGCATCGTTCGCGCGGGTGTTCCATAGATCTGGCCTATTGACCTTGAAACGGCGCCCGGTCAGGGCCCGGGGTGTCAATCGGATGTAGTGGCCTTTGACTCCGGGCTGCCACGGCTCGAGGTGAAGTGCATCGGCGGCATCCTTCTCCTCCTGGCTGCTGATGACCGCCAGGCCGCCCTTCGCCACGACGCTCCAGGCCTCTTCTTGGCGGGGATCGTAGCCATCGATCTCGAACGCGGCCGGCTCGTCGGCCTCCGCCTCCCAGAGTTTTGCACCTCTTGCCGTCCGGAAGACGATGCTCCCTCGCTCCAGGACGTAGTTCACCGGAAAGATCTCCGGGTGTCCATCGACTACCAGGGCGAGCCGGCCCACGATCCCGGCCGCCAGCAGCTCCCAGCAGGCGTCGTGGCTCAGATTTCCCGTTGAGGGCACACCGGTCTCCACGAACAGCCACGTTACCTGCTCCCGCCCACGAAATCTGCGGTACCGGCCCAGAGCACGAGCATGTTCTTGCCGACGCGCCCGACATGTCCAGCTTGGAGGGGACAGAAGGGAGGAATCAGAGGCGCAGAGTCGTCTTCGGCTCTGGCGGGAATGGCCTTGCGCTGGTAGCTCTGTGCCATGACCCGTTCCCCAACGCTGGAGGCCGCCCGGCCGCCGTTCGACGCCGTGTTCTTCGACCTCGACGGCGTTGTCACCGACGCGGCTGCCGTGCATGAGGCCGCGTGGCGCGAGCTGTTCGGCTCGGTGCTTCACGATGCGCGGGTCCCGGAGGGTGCGAACACCTCTCCGTTCCGGCGTGACGACTACCTGCGCTACGTCGACGGCCGGCCCCGAGAGGACGGCGTCCTGACGTTTCTCGGCGCACGTGGCATCCAGCTCGAGCGCGGCGATGCCTCCGACCGACCCGGGGAGTGGACGGCCTTTGGCCTCGGCGCGCTCAAGAACCAGCTGTTCCGCGATCGCCTCGCATCATCCGGCGTCTCGGTCTTCCCCGAGACCGTCGATCTCTTGGACCGCCTCCGCGCGGGGCACGTGCCCGTCGTCCTCGCGACCGCGAGCCGGAACGCCAGCAGCGTTCTCGCGGCGGCGCACCTCGAGGGCGCGTTCGACGTCGTCCTTGACGGCGTCGAAGCCGCAAGACTGGGGCTGCCCGGCAAGCCGGAGCCCGCGCTCTTCCTCGAGGCCGCACGCCGGCTCGGGGTCACGCCAGAGCGCGCCGTCGTCATCGAAGACGCCGCGGCGGGCGTGGAGGCGGCACGTCGGGGCGGCTTCGGACTCGTCGTGGGCATCGACCGCACAGGCGCCAGGGCCAAGCTCGAAGCCGCCGGGGCCGACGTTGTCCTCAACGACGTCGGCGAGCTCGACCTCGGGCTCGTGCTCGCCGATCCTTGGACTCTCGTCTACGAGGGCTTCGACCCTGGCCACGAGGGCCACCGCGAGGCGCTCACCACGCTCGGCAACGGCTACATCGGCGTGCGTGGGGCGGCCCCCGAGAGCGGCCGGGGTGGCGCGGGCTACCCTGGCACGTACCTCGGCGGGGTCTACAACCGGGTCGTCAACCTCGTCCAGGACCAGGAAACCGAGGACGAGCACATGGTCAACGCGCCCAACTGGCTGCATCTTGACGTGCGGCTCGAGGGCGGCTCGTGGTGGTCGCAGGGCGGGCTTTCCCTGCGCGAGGAGCGGCGCGTGCTGGACCTGCGCTCGGCCGTCCTCGTGCGCGAGGCGGTGATCGAGGACGACGGCGACAGGCGCCTTCGCGTGCGTCAGCGGCGCTTCGTGTCCATGGACCAAGCGCGCCTCATGGGGCTCGAGACGACCTTGACCGCGGAGGGGTGGAGCGGGGAGGTGACGATCCGCAGCGGAGTGGACCTCGACGTCGCCAACGAGAATGTGCTCGAAGACGCCCTCCTCGCGCGGCGGCACCTTCGCGATGTGAGCCCACCTGAAGACGACGGCGCCGACGCGGCCGCCGTCGAGGGCGCGGTTGCAGACGTCGTCGCCGAGGCAGAGACCACCCAGAGCCACGTCCGCATCGCCGTCGCCCTGAGGAACTCGGTCGACGGGCAGGAGCCGGCCGAGACCTCGACAGGCCGCATCGGGGGCCTGCATTACCGTCAGTTCGTCCTCAGGCTCCAAGCCGACGTCCCCGTGCGGGTCACAAAGATCGCCACGTTCGCGACGTCGCGAGCGGGCGGTTTCCTCGGCCCGGACGGGCGCGGTAGCCGTCCTCGAGCGGGGGCGCGCAGATTTCGATGAGCTCCTGGCCGAACACTCGGCGACATGGGAGAGGATCCGGAGGCTCTTCGCCGTTGAGCTTGACGCGGCACCACATGTCCAGCTCGTCATGAATCTGCACGTGTTCCACCTGCTCCAGACCCTCGCGCCGTTCGTCGCGGATCTGGACGTGGGGGTCCCGGCCCGTGGGCTGCATGGCGAGGGGTACCGCGGGCACGTCTTCTGGGACGAGCTTTTCGTCCTGCCCCTGCTCACCTCGCGGATTCCCGCCGTCGCCCGCTCTCTCATCGCCTATCGCGGGCGCCGGCTCCCAGCCGCGCGGCGCGCGGCCGCGGAGCAGGGTCTCGAAGGCGCCCTGTTCCCGTGGCAGAGCGGAAGCGATGGACGTGAGGAGACCCCGCGTTGGATCTTCAACCGCCGGTCAGGGCACTGGCTGCAGGACTATTCGCGTCTCCAACGGCACGTAGGCCTGGCGATCGCGTTCAACGCCTGGCAGTACTTCGAGGCGACCAGGGATCGGTATTGGCTGCTCCGGCAGGGCCGAGCTCGTCATCGAGGTGGCCAGGCTGTTTGCCTCAATGGCGGAGCACGACGCCGGGGCGGACCGCTTTCACGTGCGCGGGGTCATGGGGCCGGACGAGTATCACACCGGCTACCCCGACCGGCCTGAACCTGGCTTTGACGACAACGCCTACACCAACGTCATGGCCGCATGGGTCTGCCTTCAGGCCTGCCACATCCTCGAGCTTGTGCAGGGGCACGACCGCAGTGACCTCATGGAGAGGCTCCGAATCCGGCCGTCGGAGCCCGAACGCTGGGAGCATTTGAGCCGCAGGATGACGGTGCCCTTCCACGGCGACGGGATCATCAGCCAGTTCGCGGGCTACGGGCACCTCGCGGACCTCGACTGGGACGCCTACCGGGACAGATACCACAACATCGAGCGCCTCGACCTGATCCTCGAATCGGAAGGCGACAGCCCCAACCGGTACAAGCTGGCCAAACAGGCGGACGCCCTCATGCTCCTCTATCTGCTCGGCCAGGAGGAGCTCATCGCGTTCCTCGGCCGGCTCGGCTACACCGTCACGCCGCAGCAGGTTTCCCGGACCGTGGAGTACTATCTCGCCCGGACGGCGCACGGCTCGACTCTGAGCCGCGTGGCCCACGCTTCCGTACTCGCCGGGATGGACCCCGAACGCGCATGGGAGACGTTCCGGGAGGCGCTCGACGCCGACCTCGACGACACGCAGGGCGGCACGACCCGCGCAGGTGTCCACCTCGGAGCGATGGCAGGAACCATCGACGTCGTCCAGCGCACCTTCGCCGGGCTGCGCCTCACTCGAGACGCGCTCATCTTCTCGCCGCGCATGCCCAAGGAGTTGCGTTCTGTGCGGTTCCGAGTGCGGTACCGGGACCAACTCCTCGACGTCGACCTCGAGGCCGGCGCCCTACGGGTCACCTCCGCCGCAGCCGACGCCGAGGCCGTGCGGATCTGTGTCAGCGAGGAAGAGATACTGCTCGAGCCCGGCGCATCCCATTGCTTCCAGCTGTCGCGGACGTAGGCGCGTGGACGACGGGAGAGGTCCGGCACCCGTCTGCGATCATTCTTGAGCATCGAGCCCGTGGCGGTTAAGCGATAGGTAGACCGTCCGCCCTTCGACCCTCTCGATCGCGTCGCCGGCCGCATAATAGTTCTCAGCCCAGAAATGCGGCGCGGCAATCTTGAGGTACCCCTTTCGGAAGAACCGGAGAGCCATTTCCGGAGGAACTTTGGGCTCGATTCCGACGATCGACCCAATTCCCAGGCCAATCAGGCCGTGAATCGACGCCACTCGCTCCTCGAAGGCGGCTGATTTCGGGTCGGGCGCCCTCACGAACTCGACTTTTCCGAGCTCATCGCCGTCTGCGTCGATCACCGACATGCCCACCTGAACTTGCTCGAGCAAACTCATGGATCCTCCAGACTCCAGTTCAAGACCCGGACGGCGGAACCCGGCAATCAACACTGCTCTGCCACGCCGGCCTCCCTGCCGTACCCCAAGTCTCGGCCCAGACATACGGCCGGGCAACATCCCACGAGGTAACGCGAACCGATCGAAAGGCGGCTTGATTCAGGACCGAAGAAGGTCCGACCTTAGCCGCCACCGTGGGGGAAGTATCTTCCCGTGACCTTTGGCACTAGGCCCTCCCAGTGCCGCAGGGATGTCATGGACGTGTGAGGGCTGGAACTCCACAGATCGCCCATTGGCCACCGATCCGCAAGGATGCCCGTATCCTCCGGGTACACCCGAATCTGGCCGACTACGAGTCAGAACGGGCTGCTTTCACGTGGGAGTCCGCAAGGGCCATGCTTTCCGGCCTTCCCGGGGGTGGCCTGAACATCGCGCACGAAGCCGTCGGGCGGCACGCCGCAGGGCCTTTAGCCGACCACGACGCTCTGCGATTCGTCGGATCCGACGGGACGATCCGGGCGCTGACCTACCGACAGATTTCTGAGCTGGCCGCACGCTTTGCGGGCGTGCTCCGCGGCCTCGGCGTGGGGCGCGGGGAACGCGTCTTCTCGCTCGCGGGCCGGATCCCCGAGCTCTACGCCGCCGTTCTGGGGACACTCATGGCGGGGAGTGTCTTCTGTCCATTGTTCTCGGCCTTCGGGCCCGATCCGGTCCGGCAGCGTCTCCAGCTCGGGGAGGGCCGCGTCCTCGTGACGACCCGGGCGCAGTACCGGAAGAAGGTCGCTGCCTTGCGGGCGAACCTGCCTGAGTTGCGTCACGTGCTACTCGTCGACGCGGACGGTGCGCCGGAGCCGGGCACGCTCGATCTCGCCGAGCTCATGCGCGCCGCCGAACCGGTCGAGGGACCGGCCCCGACGCGTCCCGAGGACCCGGCGCTCTTGCATTTCACCAGTGGGACGACCGGCACGCCGAAGGGGGCGGTGCACGTCCATGAGGCCGTCGTAGCCCATTGGGCCACCGGGCGGTACGCCCTAGACCTGCATCCCGAAGACGTCTACTGGTGCACGGCTGATCCCGGCTGGGTCACGGGGACGTCGTACGGCATTATCGCCCCGCTCGTCCATGGGGTCACAGTCGTGGTGGATGAGGAAGAGCTGGAAGCCGACCGCTGGTACGGCATCCTCGGGCAGCAGCGGGTCAGCGTCTGGTACACCGCCCCCACGGCCCTGCGCATGCTCATGAAGGCCGGCGCGGAGCGGGCCGCTGGTCACGACCTCAGCGCGCTGCGCTTCGTTGCCAGTGTCGGAGAACCGCTCAACCCCGAGGTCGTCCTCTGGGGGCAGGAGGCCCTCGGACTTCCTGTCCACGACAACTGGTGGCAGACCGAAACCGGCGGGATCATGATCGCCAACTACGCCGCGATGGACATCCGGCCGGGGTCCATGGGCAAGCCGCTGCCGGGCGTCGACGCGGCGATCGTGCTGCGCGGCCCCGACGAGCGTCCGGTCCGGCAGGACGGCGTGGTGGTCCTCGCCGAACCAGGCGTGGTCGGTGAGCTCGCGCTGCGGCCGGGCTGGCCCTCGATGTTCCGGGGCTACCTCAACGAGGACGAGCGCTACCGGAAGTGCTTCGCCGGCGGCTGGTACCTCAGCGGGGACCTCGCCACGCGGGACGAGGAGGGGTATTTCTGGTTCGTCGGCCGCGGCGACGACGTCATCAAATCCTCGGGCCACCTCATCGGGCCGTTCGAGGTGGAGAGCACGCTCATGGAGCACCCCGCCGTGGCCGAAGCAGGAGTCATCGGCGTCCCGGACCCAGTGGCGGGCGAGGCCGTCAAGGCCTTCGTTGAGCTGCGCGCCGGCTGGCAGCCGGCGGACCAGCTGCGGCTCGAGCTCATAGGCTTCGCCCGCAAGCGCCTCGGCGCGGCTGTGGCGCCGCGCTCCCTGGACTTCGTCGACGCCCTCCCGCACACGCGCAGCGGAAAGGTCCTGCGCCGCCTGCTCAAGGCCCGCGAGCTGGGCCTGCCCGAAGGCGACACGTCCACCTTGGAGGAAAGGTCATGAGCATCACCGCGCACCCGGCCGCCCGTCTCGCCGACAACCCAGGCCCCGCCCTGGCCCTACTGCGGGACATGCTGCGGATCCGGCGCCTCGAGGAGGCCTGCGTGCGTCTCTACACCGAGGCCAAAATCCGCGGGTTCCTGCACGTGTACATCGGCGAGGAGGCCGTCGCAGCCGGCGTGATGTCCGCGCTCTCCCCCGAGGATGCCGTCGTGGCCACCTACCGCGAGCACGGCCACGCGCTGCTCCGGGGCGTCCCCGCACGGAAGCTCATGGCCGAAATGTACGGCCGAGCCGAGGGCTGCTGCCGCGGCCGGGGCGGATCGATGCACCTCTTCGACGCGGCGACCCGGTTCTACGGCGGCAACGCAATCGTCGCCGGCGGACTGCCGCTCGCCGTCGGCCTCGCCCTCGCAGACAAGCTCTCCGGAAGGGACCGGGTGACCGCCTGCTTCTTCGGCGACGGGGCCATGGCCGAGGGCGAGTTCCACGAGAGCATCAACCTCGCCGCCCTGTGGCAGCTCCCGGTCCTGTTCTGCTGCGAGAACAACCTCTACGCCATGGGCACAGCGCTCGCGCGCTCCGAATCCCAGACCGACCTCGCGCTCAAGGCCGCGGCCTACGAGGTCGCCGCGTGGGCCGTCGACGGAATGGACCCCCTTGCCGTCGCGGACTCTGCGCGGCGGGCCGTCGACGCTGTGCGCTCCGGCGGCGGACCCCACTTCCTCGAACTGCGCACCTATAGGTTCCGCGCCCACTCGATGTTCGACCCGGAGCGCTACCGTCCGAAGGCCGAAGTCGCCGCGTGGATGGAACGCGACCCCCTGACACACTTGCGCGCCGCCCTCGCCAATGCCGGGCGCCTGGAGGATGAGGAGTGGGCACGGCTCGAGCGCGAGGCCGACGACGAGATCCTAGACGCCATCGAGTTCGCCGAGGCGGGAACGCTCGAGCCGGTCGAGGAGCTGGCACGCTTCGTCTACAGCGAAGGGCCGAAGACATGAAGACGACCTACCGGGAGGCCATGCGCGCGGCCATCCGGGACGCGCTCCTGCGCGACGAGCGGGTATTCCTCATGGGCGAGGACGTCGGCGCCTACGGCGGATGCTATGCCGTCAGCCTCGGGCTCCTGGAAGAGTTCGGCCCCGAGCGCATCCGCGACACGCCGCTGTCAGAAGGCGGATTCGTCGGTGCCGGCATCGGTGCTGCGCTCGGCGGCATGCGCCCCATCGTCGAGATCATGACAGTCAACTTCAGCCTGCTGGCCCTCGACCAGATCGTGAACAGCGCCGCCACACTCCTGCATATGTCCGGCGGGCAGCTCAACGTTCCCATCGTGATCCGCATGACCACCGGTGCCGGCCGACAGCTCGGAGCGCAGCACTCGCACAGCCTCGAGGGCTGGTACGCCCACATCCCCGGACTGCGCATCCTCGCCCCGGCCACCCTCGAGGACGCACGCGGTATGCTCTGGACGGCGCTCGAGGACCCCGACCCCGTGCTCGTCTTCGAGCACGGCTCGCTCTACGCGGCTGAGGGTGAGCTCGACGACGACGCCAGCGCCGTCGGCATCGACCGCGCCGCAGTGCGCCGCACCGGGAAGGACGTCTCTCTGATCACCTATGGCGGGACCCTGCCGATGACCCTCGACGCCGCCGAGCAGCTCGCGACCGACGGCATCCAGGCGGAGGTCATCGACCTGCGCACGCTCCGCCCGCTCGATGAGGAGACCATCCTCGCGAGCGTCGCCAAGACCCACCGCGCCGTCGTCGTCGACGAGGCCTGGCGCAGCGGGAGCCTCGCCGGAGAGATCAGCGCGAGGATCGCCGAGAAGTCGTTCTACGACCTCGACGCTCCAGTCGTGCGCGTCTGCGGGGCCGAGGTGCCCATGCCGTACGCCAAGCACCTTGAGCAGGCCGCCCTGCCCTCCATCGAGCGCGTCGCCGCAGCCGCGCGAGAGGCGGTGGACCACCGTGCCTGAGCTGCGCATGCCCTCGCTAGGGGCGGACATGGACCACGGCAAGATTGTCGAGTGGCTCGTCAAGCCCGGGGACACCATCCACAGAGGCGACCTCGTGGCTGTCGTCGACACCGACAAGACCGTCATGGATGTCGAAGCCTTCGACGACGGGGTCGTCGCGGAGCTGCTCGTCGACGTCGGCGAGACCGTCCCCGTGGGGACGGCGATAGCCCGGCTCGAAGGCGAGGGCGCAGAGGCGCCAATCGAACTCTCGCCAAGGCCGCCTGCGAAGGCGACACGGACGACGGCGGCCCCAGCCGGTGCGGAGGCCCCCGCCCAGCGGGTTCGCTCCTCGCCGCTAGCACGGCGGCTCGCCGCCAGGCTCGGCATCGATCTCACAACGGTCCAAGGGACCGGACAGCAGGGCTCCGTCACCGAAGCGGACGTGCGCCGCGCGGCACCGCAGGCACCACAGACACCGCAGGCGCCGCCCGCCGCCGAGCCCTCGCCGCCCGCGCCCCCCGTAGGGCTCGTCCCACCCCAGCCCGGCGGGCCCGGGGCCGAGCACCGAGGCGCCAGCAGGTCTGGCTCGCTGAGATCGTCCATCGCTGCGCTCATGGCCCGGTCCAAGGCGACGATCCCGCACTACTACCTCGGCGCTACTCTCGACCTCGCGCCGGTGATGGCCCGGATGCTCGAGCTCAATGCCGCGCGTCCCGTCTCGACGCGCCTCGTGCCCGCGGCGTTCCTGCTGAAGGCTGCGGCCCTCGCCGCCAGCGAGGTCCCGGATCTGAACGGCTTCTTCGTCGACGGCGCGTTCCAGCCAAGCGACCACGTCCACTTGGGCATCGCCGTCGCCCTGCGCGGAGGCGGCCTCGTCGCGCCGGCGCTGCACGACGCAGACACCCTTTCCGTCGACGAGCTCATGGCGAAGCTCCGCGACCTCGTCGCCCGCGCGAGGGCGGGCCGGGTCCAGCGGGCGGAGATGGCCGACCCGACGATCACCGTCACGAGTCTGGGCGATCTCGGCGTCGAAACCGTCTTCGGCGTCATCGTCCCGCCCCAGGTCGCTATGGTCGGCATCGGCCGCGTCGTGGAGCGGCCGTGGGCACAGAACGGGATGCTCGGCGTGCGCCCCGCAGTGACGGCGACGCTGGCCGCGGACCACCGCGTGAGCGACGGACTCGGGGGCGGGCGCTACCTGGTACGCCTCCAAGAACTGCTGATGAAGCCGGAGGAGCTATGACCGAATGGGACGCCCGGGCCGCCGTCATCGAGGCCCTCGGGCAGATCGCACCAGAACTGGAGCCTGGGGACCTCGAGGACGGTGCCCGGCTGCGCCAGGACCTCGACCTCGACTCCCTCGACTTCCTCCGGCTCATCGAGCAGATCGCCGGCACCACCGGCGTCGACGTCCCCGAACGCGACTACCCCCGCGTCACGACCGTCGGGGAGCTTGTCAGATACCTCGACGCGAGGCGCACAGCAACCTGAGCGCGCAGGCAGCAGGCCGGGCGCCTCGGGGGCGTCGGCTGTGTGTTCATCATCGAGGGCCGCGAGCCCGGCCAGGGCCGGGCTCGCGCGACTCACCAGACGGAGTCACCGCGCAGGACGACGTCGCTGCCGCCGTCGACGTAGACGATCTGGCCGCACACATGGGTGTTCTCCTCGCCGCCGAGCCAGGCCAGCAGCTTGGCGACGACGGCAGACTCGGCGATGCCATTCAGCGGCATCGGCACCATCTTCAGCAGGGCCTCACGCCCTTGTTCCGTCGCGATCAGCTCTGCCGTCATGGGGGTGGCGATGATCCCGGGGGCGACCGCGTTCAGCGGAATGCCGGCACCGGCCCACTGCGGGGTCGCGGCCTGACGGCGGACCCACCGGGAGAGCGCGAGCTTGGTCGATGCATAGATGAGCGCCCCGGTCGTCTCGGGCTCCTTGGCGAGAATCTCGGCGCGGGCCAAGGCTGCGGGCTCGTCGCAAATGCCCAGCAGGGCAACCAGGTCCTCGTCGCTGGGCAGCAGGGCGGCCATCGAGGACACCAGCACCGCCCGCGGAGCGCGGGAGCCGGACAGCAGCGAGCGGAGCCCCTCGAGCGTGGCGAGCGTGCCGAAGAAGTTCACGGCCACGGTCGCCGGTGTCGGGGCTGCGAGCCCGGCGACGGCGTAGACGGCGTCGATGCGGCCCCCGCTCAGACGCCGCACGCCCTCCACCAGCGCCGTGCGGCCCGCGGCATCCGAGAGGTCGGCGACCACCTCCGCGTCGTGCACATCCACCCCGATGACCCGCTCACCCCTAAGCTCCAGCAGCTCCCTGGTCGCCTTGCCGATGCCCGAGGCGGAGCCGGTGACAACACTTGTCCGAGCCATGAGGATCCCCTCTTTCCATTTGGTGGGCCGTTCCGCCTACCACCCTGCCCGGGCGGGCCCGTCCGGGCCAGAGTCCAACGGCCCCACCCGCCCCCATCGGCCCCGATGGCCGGACGGCGACCACAGGGTGCCCTGCATGGACACGGCGGGTCCTCCTGCAGCACCACCCACGTGCATCGGATCCGGATCATCGGACGCCACTCGGACGACAGGGCCCGCGGTGAGCTGAGGCCGCGATCCCTGCCACAGGGACCTTCGGCCCTTGGGCCCCCGCCCGGCGCCACCGAGACTAGGGCTAGCGGGTGCAGTGCGCGCGGAGAGCCTCGGAGGTGCAGATGCCCCGGTCGAACTTCCTGGACCGCTTCCGGCCGGTGGGGTCGCCGGGGCCTGCCGCACGCACGGGCGTACCCGGCACCGACGTAGTGGGGCCGGCTGCTGAACTCGCCCGAGCGTTCGCGAGCCTCAGATCCGACGTTGAAGGCACCCGAGCGTCGGTGGAGGAGGCCCGGCATCAGGCCGAGCGCGAGCTCGACGCGGCGCGGACAGCCGCAGAGGCGGTCGTCGCCCAAGCCCGGCTCACGAGTGAATCGTCACGGCGCGCCGCCTACGACCGCGTGCTGGCCGCTTCCGCCCAAGACGACGCTCGGCTGGTCCTCGCCGCAGAGGCTCGGGCAGAGCAGATCACGCAAACCGGAAGAGAGCGCCTCCCGGCTGCAGTCCACCAGATCATCGAGGCCCTCCTGGCCGAGGCGGTGCAGGAGTGAGCGCGGGCTGGACGGCAGCCTCAGTCCGCGCGGGCGGCCTCGCCCGGCAGCGCCTCGGCGCCGGTCGCTGCCGAGACCTCGCCGCCCAGCACAGCCTCGCCGCCGCAGTAACCCTGCTTCGCGCCACTGTCTACGCGCGTTTCCTGGCACCGGGGGCGTCACTCGAGGACGCCGCCCACGGCACGCGAGCAGCCGTGCTGTGGGAGCTGCGGGTTCTCGCCGGCTGGCTCCCGCCGTCCGGCGCGCGTCTCGCCCGCGCCCTCGCGGCAGGCTTCGAACGAGACAACATCGCAGGGCACGCCGCGCGTCTCTCCGGGCGGCCTGCTCCCCCTGCATTCGAGCTCGGCACGCTCGCCACCGCCTGGCCCCGGCTCCGGCAGGCCGGCTCGACCGTGGAGCTTGAGACCGAGCTCGCGCATACCGTGTGGGCTTCAGCTCCCCGAGGCTTGCCTCTGCGCGACAGGCTCACGCTCGCGTGGTTGCGCCGCCTCGACGCCGTCGCTCCCGCGGTGCGTCCGTGGCACGAACTGGCGGTGGTGACCCTGATGGCCAAGACCTGGCTTTTCGAGGGGACTGCTCCCCCGCCCGCGTTCAGGGAGGAAGCCGCCCGACTGGTCGGCAGTCGCTGGGAGACAGCCCACAGCATCGATGAGCTCCGCGAGGCTTTGCCACCAGCGCCGCGGCGGATCTTGGCCGAGGTCACGGCATCGGACGAGCTGTGGCGCGCCGAGGCAGCGCTGTGGCACCGGATCGAGGACGACGCCTTCGCCTGGGTGAGATCGCCGCGCGAAGGACCGGAGACGATCCTCGGCAGCATCGCCCTGCTCGCCTCAGATGCGAGGCGGGTGCGGGCGGCGCTCGCCTCGGCCGCCGCCGGGGGACTCGTCGAAGAGGTGTTCGATGTCGTGGCGTGACGAACTGACGCCGGTCCGCATGCAGCGGATCGGGCTCCTCGCGACAGAAGAGTCACTGCCGGAAGCCCTCCGGGCCGTGGCGCGCAGCGGACTCGTCGAGCTCGACCTGCCCTACACAAGTACGACTTCGCCCATGAAAACAATGGATTGGGTCTTGAATAGAGTCGACCCGTTTCGATGACGGAACTCGTCAGGCCAGAAACCAAAAAGACAAAGTTTCGATTCTCTTGCACCAGACTTCGCAGGCTCCCCAAAAATTGCGGAATCGAAGTCATCGAACCTTCAGTGGTGTCGGTGACATCCGAAGGTGTCAAATATTCGATCTCGTCGAGGAGAAGACATAGGGAAACATTCGATTTTTCCATAGCCCTCAGGGTGGACTGGATTGCTCGCTTAAAATCACCTATCGTCGAACTGTAATTCAAGGACGCAAGGTCAAGAGTGCGAAGGCCCCGCGTTCGGAGTTCGTCCAAAAGCTTTGAGCGTAAGTCGGCGATGAGATCTGGGATCGGGTCGTCCGGTGGCGACGGGAGGCTTTCAAGATCCTGAAGAATGACGATTTGGCTCTCGTCAAGCGTGGTCTCTTTTAGTTCATTTAGAACACTCGTCTTGCCTGCCTTTCGAAGGCCAAAAAGGCCAGCGACCCGCTGGCTATGGATATCATCCTGGAGACTTCGGAGGAGACTGTGTCGGCCGAAAAATCCCGATCCATGAACCGGCGTGGTCTCGTAGAATAGATCCCGTGCAAAGATGTGGTTCTTTAGGAGCGAGATGAAAGAGATGGGTTCGTCGGCATGGAGTCCTTGCAATGAGATTGGGAGGAACTTTCCCGAAGCCCAATCGCCCAGCTTCTCGGTCAGTCGAGCATCCGGCGACCACATAAACAGCATATCCGGCGTCACGTCGCGTTGAAGGGCCGATAGGGCTGTCTTGGCGGCCCTAAAGGTACGTATTTGCAGGTCGCGGTGTGGGCTATAGAAGAATAGGACTTCGCGGGTGATGCCGAATGCGCTCTCTATAGCTCCACTAAATCGAACCAGTGCAACGTAGGAGTCCTCGTAACCGCGTACTTGACAGGAATCCGTGTAAACAATCTGGGACCCAAGGCGGTTAAGGGAGGCTAGGTGGTCCTCACTGATTGGAAATGCCGAGTGAAGCCTCCTTAGATTTCTCAGGACGTCAGGGTGCGTGGGCCTCTTGACAGGATTCGCACTCCAGCCCGAGGGAGTACTGGTTCCCCGCGCTCTCAGAGCGACTTCCACATCGGTATTGAGAGATTCGCGAAGTGATTGAGCTTCTTGCACGGTGACGGCTCCGGAAGCACTCGCCTTATGGATTCCGAGTTCAGCGAGCTTCTGAAGAACCTGGTTCGAGCTCATTCCAAGTTCTTTGGCAAGCTCATGCACGCGTTGGCGTGGGTTGGGGCGAGTTTCTTCCACAAAACGTACGCTAGCACCCTACTGGGCTTTAGCGTCGGCAATCCCGAGATGACCAAGCTGTCCACCTGCGTGGCCTTCCTGCCGCTGCTCCCGGCTACGCAGACTGCATGGCGGGCTCCTTCGCAGCTACATCTACGTCAGCGTCAACGAAAGGAACCGTATCCGCGACGACACCAGGCAGCCCCGGCGGGGCGATGTCATGGTCTCCCCCGTCGACGGTTGATGGCTCATCCTCGGCCGCGGGACAGACGACAACCGGCCCGGAGCCGTTCGCGCTCCGAGGTCCACCTCAGGATCCTCACCGACGATCTTGGCCCGGACCGAAATTGCACGATTCCGCGAAAACTGAACTAGGGCAGTTGAGGCGATTGCTTGGACCGGAGAGACGTCTCGTATTCCTGAAGTTGTGAGACTTCAGGGGCGTCAGGACCGGGGGCGCCTCCACTGTTAGAGGATCCCTCACCGCCAACCGGAGCCGGGCCTACTTCATCCTGGCGCAGGCAGGCATTACTGGAGGCGTGAGTCGGTGGATCTCTCCTCGGCTCCCCGCGCCCCGGAATTCTAGTAGCCTTCGGGCGCTTCGGGGAGCGTATGTTGGAGGCCAGGAGCACGGTGCTCCTGGCCTCCAACTAGTCAACCTTGGGGTTTCTTCCCGTAGTAGACCCATGCATAGAGGGTCTTGTAGAGGTCGGCCTGGCCAGCGAACCCTGCCTGGGAGGCCATCCACGGATTGCGCTCATCGTTTTGGAGATTGACCTTCTCCCAATCGACTTCTGCGAGTGCGCCCACGAGGCTCTTCATTCGTTCGTTGAAGTTCGGGTGCTCCAACGCACTGGTGATGATGTCCTTACCAAGCTTGGCCAGCGAGGCGACTCCCACGAGTTCCTTGATTCGATACTTGGGCGTATACGGGACCTTGTCCCCGTTCTCATCGATACGGGTACGAGATTCTTCGTTCCATGCCTCAGCGCAGGTCTCAGCGATCATGGCCCAGTACATGCGGGCAACCTCGTCGACATCCTTGCCCGCTGCTTCCAACCGTCCAAGCAGTTCGCTGGGAAACATTGAAGCAGAGGAGCGCCGCAGGCCCTCAAAGGTCACAGGCTTGTTCGGGTCCCTCGCCCCGGTCAGGTTCACCTGCCCGTGCCAGACCGATTCTTCGTGACGGGCAAGCATCGTCGCAATGAGACGGACCCGCTGTGTGTGGGTAGCGTGTCCGAGCTCCCTCACGTCTGCCTTAGTGATCTCGATCAGAGCCTTGGGCAGCTTCTTCTGCTCAGTGTTGATGACGTCGAAGAAGGTGGCCTCCTCGGTGAAATCCAGTCCGAAATACAGGCTGACCGGCGCCAGCGGGCAGAAGGAAGGATCTTTTGTCCACGCTTCGACCAGACCGAGATACCGGTGCTGGCCGTCCACGACGGACATAACGCTCTCATCGAACTCTTGCCGGATGCCCTCGATGTTGCCGGCAGCAAAGAGTTCCAGGAATCGCTCAATAGCCGCTTCATCCCTCAGACGGACCGAGACGATGATCGGGGTTGTCCGCGATGTTGGCTCCTTCTTGAGGTAGAAATCCCTGATCTTAGGAATCCGCTCCCTCATCGGCTGCCGCTGGTACCCGTGCCGGTCGGCAGCGGGCGACTCAGGATCGGTCTCTTCGAAATTGCTGATGAAGAGCAGCCTAGCCATCGCCGCCGGCGTCATAGCGGCGGAGGCCTCCTTATAGGGATCAAGGACGCCAAGGAGGGCGATGGGACGTCCCTCAAGGGGGGTGCCGAATGTGCTAAACGTCCCAGCGGGCGTCGCAGTTGTGGTCATGATATTTCCTTCTCACGTGGCCAGTAGCCCTATTTGTCGCGGCTGGCCCTTTGGGCTGGCCGCCTCAGATGCGGTAGTGCATCTGGTCACCAGCGTGACACCAATGACCAAGAACTGTCAAGTAACAGGAACAAAATGTTCCCAGTGCCGATTTTTTAGGCGCTGGCCTGCGAGCACTTGGGCCTCGTCGGCGCCGGATCCTTCGCCAGCCCGGAACGACGTCGCTAGCGAGTTCTTGGCACATACAAGGGCCACGCCCCGGTGCGGTCACTTTGCCACACGACGTTCGCTGCCTCGATCAGAGGCTCGGGCCGTAGGCCTCTCCGCGGGGTACGTGCCCTCGTATGGTCGGGCGCTGGGCTTCGGCATTCTGGGCCATGCGGGCCGCGGCCTTCCGCGCCTGGGCTGTCCGGGTGCGCTCGATGCGGGCGAGGGCGTCGCGAGGGGCCAGCGACCTCAGCGCCTTGGCCTCGGTTCGCGCGCTTTCTGCAGTCTTTGCCCAATGGCGGGCTTCGCGGTCTGGGTTGGCGCGTTCGAAGCGCCCGGCCGCTCGGCGGACCTGTTCTACGCCGAATACGCGGGCCATGGCGGCCAGTCTTGCCGACCTGAGGGACGGCGTCGGGAGCCGTCTGCCCGGTAAGACGAGAAGGTCGGTGACGTGTCCCCATTGGGCGGCCCTACGCTCGGCGGCCTCGGCGCGGGCGATGAGCGCAGCGATTTCGTCTCGAACCCGCCTGGCCGGGCCGTCGTCGACGAGGCTGCGAACCGCTTCCTGTGCGCGGTCTGTGGCGACGGCGAGCCCGCGGTCGGCGCGGTCGCGTCCCATCGCGGCGGTGAACTGTTCCCGGGCATCCGCAGGGTCCCCGGCGACGACGTGTAGCAGGTTCTCCTGGCGGCCGCGGGTCATGCCGACGTAGACGGCCGCCGCGCTCGTCTGGTCGGTGAGCAGCGTGTGCGACGTCGTCACAGTCGCGCCCTGGGCACCGTAGGCGGTCGCCGCGTAGGCAAGGTGCGCGTGCTCTGCCACGTAGTCGGCGGGGAGGTGGACGCTGGTGTTGCTCCGTCGGCCTGTGCCGGTCTCGCGCGCCCACAGTGATCCGTCAGCTTCGACCTGCTGCACGGTCCAGGTCTGCCGGTTGGCGACGCCGAGGCGGGTTTCGTTGCGTCGGGTCTGGATCAGGTCGCCCGATCCAATGCTCAGGCGGTCGCTGCCCGTGGCTGTGCGGGTGCCGTCGACGACGCCCTGCTCCATTCGGCGGGCGCGGATGCGCTCGTTGAGGGCAGTGGCTTCCTCGATGGTCGCGACGGTGATCGCGTCGCCATCGCGGGCGGTGACGGCGATGTGCGCCTGGGCGTCGTCCGCGTCTGCGTGGATCCGGACGAGGCCGAGTGCGGTGAGCTGGTCGAACACGGCGCCAGGGTCGCGGCCGTCGCGCATCGCGATCGTGAGGTCGGCGTAGGCCGGATCGGCGAACCGGTGCACACTGGTCATCAGCCAGGTGCGGCCGCGGAGCTGGGCGGCCATGTCGAGCACTCCCCCGCGGCCCACTGAGGGAAGCTGCGCCCGGTCGCCGACCAGCGCCACGGTCGCGTCCGACTCCTTGGCGAGGGTGAACAGGGCGAGCGCGGTGTCCTGGTCGAGCATCCCGGCCTCGTCGACAACGATCCGCTCGCCCCGGCCGATCCGTACCGCTGCGGGCGAGCCGTTGTAGCTGCGTCCGGTCTCGGGGTCGATTGCGCCGGGGGCGAGGCGGGTCCATACGCCGTCGGCGTTCCATCGCCAGCCGTGCGCGTGCACGAGGGCTGCAACCGAGTCCGCAGGCACGTCGAGTTCTTCGGCGGCGACCTGTGCTGCTTTCTTCGTCGGGGCGACCACCCGCACGGGACGGCCTTCGCGTTCGGAGGCGGCGATCGCGGCGGCGAGCATCGTCGTCTTCCCCGCACCGGCGGCGCCCTCGACGACGACGAGCGGATCCCTCGATGCAACAGCCGCGGCCGCTTCGCGCTGGTCGGGATCGAGGCCGTCGGCCTGGGCGAGGCCGCCGAGACTGGGGCGCTCGGGCTCGGCGTCTGCGACGCGGGCGGCGAGGAGGTCGCGGAGCTCCGTCTCGGCGCCGATCACGCTGACGCTCGTGAGGTGGGCGACGTGCTCCGGTGCGGGTGCGCCGGGCGGCAGGAGCGAGAAGCAGTCCTCCAGCGCGAGTCGGGTCGCGAGCGCGATGAACTCCCTCAGCTCGTCGCCGGCTGCGCGCACGCAATATTCGGTCAGCAGGCCGGTGATGTGCTCGGTGACCGTGTGCGTAGTCCAAGCGGAGGCGCCGGCCGCGCAGCGGTCTAGGGCGCGGGAGGCGATCTCCGCGATCGAGAGCTCGTCGAGCGCAACCACCGCGGGCGGTGCGGCGCGTGTCAGGGTTGCGGGGTCGTATCCGGCCTGACGGAGTTCGGCGATCCACGTCGCCTCCTCGGAGCGGGTGGTCGGTTTCTTCGCGGGCCGCTCGTGCGCCCACGCCTTCGCCTGTAACCTCGCGGTGACCGCCGGCCCAGGGGTCTCGCCGGGGTGCACGGCCTCCCATTCGGCGGTCAGGCGGGCGAGGTTCCGCTCCACCTGGGCGGCCCTCTTGCTCATCGCCGCGTTGAACGGCTGCAATTCGGCGACCTCGCCGGTAGCCGGGTCCAGTGTCAGCCCGTGCCGGTGGAGCACCTTGGCGAGCACGGGATGGGCGGCGATCACGGTGGTTCCGAGGGCGCGGATTGCGCCCTGCTGGGCGAACAGTGCAGTGGTGTCGAGGGCACGCCAGGCACCGGCCGCGCGCACCCGGGCGCCGATCTGGAGGTGGATGTGCCGGTGCGGATCCCCCGACCGGCTCGTGCGGTGCCCGACTGCGACAGTGTGCAGCTCCTCCACCGGCACCACCTCCTGCGCGCCGCGCGGCCCGACCCGCGTCACCGAATGGACGGCGAGCCAGCGGCGGATCTCGGCTGCCGCGTCCTGCTGCGCGGCATCGAGCGCTTCCGACACCTCCGGATGCAGGGCAGCGGCGATGGAAAGGGACTTAGGGGCGTTGACCACTATCTCCGCGAAGCGCGGCGATCCCCCACGGCCCTCCCCCGCCTGGCGCGGGACACCCAGCCGTTCCCCGGTGACCGGGTGCGCCCAGTCCACCCACGCCGCGTACGCCTCCGGGGCGAGCTCACGGACGGCCGTGACCTCGCCGTCGCGGCCGAGCTGGACGAACTCGGCAACGGCCGCGTCGGTGAGGTAATAGTCATCGGCGCGCGAGCGGTCGGCTTCGACATACCGCCGCGCGGCCCCGCCGTCCCCGCGGAACAGCGTCACACCGCCCCTCACGCCCGCCTCCCTCACCTCTGCGAGAGACAGGTGCGCAGCACCTACCGGCGGTAGCATGCGTCCATTCAGAAGATCGTGCCGAATAGCAAGACCTGTTCGGCGGATGCTAGGCGTCAGCGGGGTGCGATCAGGACGCGCGTCCGCGATGGCTGGGCGTGCAGATTTGGGCGCGCTTCAGGTGTTTGAGTTGTGGCACCTTTGCGTGCATTTTCATCATGCGGGTCTTACGTGCCTCGTACAGCCAGCGATCTCAACGACCGACACCAGGTCAGGCACCGAGTGGCGGTGGGCCGGCTTACGGGCAACCTAAGAGGACCTTTCGTCACCTACGTCCTCGCCGACTCAGTCTTCAACCGATCTGCAGGGGTTTGGTCAAGCTCTGGGCTTGCTAACCGCAAGGAACGGGACAACACGCCCGACCGCAGGCTGAGGATCAATTACGCGTGATCTCAATGTACGGCTCCGCCAGACTGGGATCTTCCCAACTGTCTGGTCCCACATCGCAGGCATGTAGGCTCCAACGATGTCTTCTGACGGCCACCGGAGGAGCGCCAGAAGACCTTGCCCGTTGGCAAGCAGGCGCCCCAACGCCAAAGACGCCTGCTTGCGCATTGCCTCCAGACGAAGCCGGGCACTCCGGCAACGTCACCCTCTACCTGCCAACGGATCTGAGCCGTTGACTGACAGAGCATCACGACGCTTCCCGAGTCTCGTAACTTGCGCCGAGGAATCCGAGAGCCGCGAAATTGAGGGGCGCCCCAGATTGCAGACCGTGGCCGGCCGACCCCCGGAGCGGTGAAGACACTGGCCCAGACAAAGCTTCACCACGGTGAGGGGGTCTAGTTCCCTCATGGAACAACCTCTGGTGGCAAAAAGTAGCCTCGGCTCTGCCAATTCGACGTGCCCGGCGTTTCGGGTGCGGATTATGTCGCTCCCAGCTGACACAATGCGAGTTGGCACGATGCTCGACAAGCATTTCGCCTGACTTGCCGGGTAGCGGACGGGGACTGGGGTAGTGGGAACAAGCAGCGGAACCTTCCGGTTCATCGACCTCTTCGCTGGGCTCGGTGGGTTCCATGTCGCTCTCGATGAACTGGGCGGCCAAGGTGTGTTCGCGGCCGAGTGGGAGCCGACGCTGAACGCCCTCTATCGGGACAACTTCGCCATCCGGCCTTGGAGCGACATCAACGACCTGGGCTCCGACGAAGACGTTGCACGGGAGGTCCCCGACCATGAGGTGCTGACCGCAGGGTTTCCGTGCCAACCCTTCTCCAAAGCCGGCGACCAGATGGGCTTCGCGGACACCGCCCAGGGGAACCTCTTCTTCGCGGTGCACCAGATCCTCCGGGTCAAGCGGCCCCGCAGGTTCATCCTCGAGAACGTCCCGAACATCCTGAACCACGACGGGGGGCGTACCAAGAGGACGATCATCGCGATGCTGCAGGAGCTGGGCTACGAGGTCGACATCGAGCATTTCTCGCCGCACGAGTTCGGCATCCCACAGGTTCGGGACCGCGCCTACTTCGTGGGGTCGCTCGACGGACTGGATGGGTTCGAGTGGCCCACCAAGCACAAGGATCCCACCGACATCACCTCTGTGCTGCGCCACGACGTGCCTTCTAGCCGTCCCATTCCCCCGAGTACGTTGAACGCCATCGACATGTGGGGCGACTTCCTGAAGCGGTCGCCGGCTGACCTCAAGATGCCGTCGTTCCCAATCTGGTCGATGGAGTTCGGCGCTACCTATCCGTACGAGGACGAGACGCCTGCAGGCGTCTGGACTCGTCGCTCGAAGCACGGGCTAAGTGGAATGCACGTCGGCGGCAGCTTCGGCTTCAAGCTCGATGGCCTCACCATCCCCGACCAACAGGCCCTCATCCCAAGCCACGCTCGTCGGGAGAGCGACTTCCAGTTCCCGAACTGGAAGCGTGGCTTTATTCGTCAGAACCGCAAGTTCTATGAGGACAACGTGGACTGGATCGAGCCGTGGCTCAGAGAATGGCGTCCGTGGGAATTCCACTCCAGCTTCCAGAAGCTGGAGTGGAATGCGCAGGGGGAGGAGCGCGACATCGACAACTTCGTCCTGCAGATGCGCGCCTCCGGCGTCCGCGTCAAGCGACCGACTACGGCTCCCAGCCTGATCGCGTTCACACAGACCCAGGTACCGATCCTCGGGGCCAACTTGACAGGCCAGCGGCGCTACATGACACCCGCCGAGTGCGCCGAACTTCAGAGCCTCGGCGGCATCCAGCTTCCCGCCTCCGAGCTCGCTGCCTACAAGGCCCTTGGGAACGCCGTGAACGCCCGTGTCGTCAAGGCAATTGCCAACAGCCTCCTGGACGGGCTGTGCGACTCACCCGCGTCCCCCCACACTGACCACGAACTCCTGGGAGCCATCGCGTGACCGAAAATCCTGCCGTTGACGAGATCGACGAGGAAGACCCCCGCACGCAGTTGTGGGAGAGCATCGCTAATGGTATTTCGACCTTGTCCGAAATGGCAGATACGCCATCGGGTGTCACCGCGGCATCTATGCCGATCAGCAGCGACGACATCGACATGTCTTCTGACTCATGGATGTCAGAGCTCGCGGAGGTTCAGGGTTGGCTTAATCTTGCTGAGCAGTTGCCCAACTCCGGCCGCGAAGACTTCCTCGGCAGCCTCGTCTCCAGTCTCGAGCTGGATACTGCTGAAGCGATCGACACGACGACCTCCCCAAGTGAGTTGACGCCGCGAGCGCTCGAACGGCTCAACGAGCGCATTGAACTAGCATGCCGGCTGCAGCAGTCCTTCGTCGAGGACCTCGAGTCGGAAGGTGCTACCCGCGCGGCGGCGACGAGCATCTGGTCGGCGGCTTGGGAGGAGTCCGATCCTGGGGCGCAACAACTCAGCACCGAACCGGTCATTGCAACGGCCGAGGTGTGGCCGATCATCCAGCTCACGGACTCCGATCTGAACCTTACGCCTTCGTACCAGCGGGGCGACGTTTGGACTACGGCCGACCGGCAGGCCCTGATCGAATCCGTTCTTCGCGGCATACCCCTCCCGTCCATCATCCTTCGTGAGGTGGGCGCGTCCGACCCTCAAGAAGTCGTCGATGGCAAGCAGCGACTAACCGCACTGTTGCGATTCGTGGGCACCCACCCCGTCGCCTTGGCGAAGGTGCAGGAGGCGGACTCCAGACACCCTGGCAAGGACCTGCTCAAGAACTTCTCAGAGGACTACCTCAAGTTCCGCAAGGCGTGGAAGACCTTGGAGGGCGAGACGCTCACCGCGGCCCTGGAGAACGACTACTACTTCCCCTTCAAGCTGCGCAACAACGACAGCGGCGGCCTCAAGGGCCATGAGTTGGAGCCCCTCCAAGGGAAGTACTACACGCAGATCGTCGACAACGTGATCAATGTCGCGGGGGCGGGGATGACGGTCAAGAAGCTCTTTACGAAGGTGGTCGCCTACAAGGTTCCCGTCATCCTCTACACGCAGGCAGACCCAAGACAGATCCACGACGTCTTCAAGCTCTACAACAAGCAGGGTGTGCACTTGAACGCGGAAGAGATCCGCAACGCAGCCTTCCACGAGATCGAACTGACGCCTGCGATACTGCTCGCGGCCGGCGACGCGGATCCGCGTATCGAGACCAAGGACATTGCCCCCTCGCTCGTCGACGTCCCCCACCTTGGGAGCCTCGGTGAGGCTCTCAGGGGCTATGGCTTCGGCGTCACTCGCTATCGTCGGACGAAGGTCGTCTCCTGGATCCTGTCGCTGCTCCTACTTGACACCGAAGGTGAGAAACTCAAGACCACCGCTCGGCATATCGACGAGTTGCTCACGAGGGTCCAACGCAATGACGTGGACCCGCTGCGCAATAGGAAGATCCTCGCCGAACTCTTCGAGTGGTTGGTCAGGGCTGTCGACCTGCACGGCCGCCATCCCGAACTGTGGTCAGAAGCGTTCATGGATGGTGGCAGCGGGGCCAAGTGGCAGGAACTCCAGCTCGTGGGCTCACTGGTTGGCATCGCATTCGCGCTCGCCGCCTCTCCCGACGACATCGAGGACCGTATTGCGCGGAATGCCGACAGGATTTGGGAGGCCAGTAACGCCGATTGGGAGCGCATCCGGAAGGCCCAAACCAAGACCCAGTGGAGTTACATCGCGCGCATCGCCAAGGGAGTGATCGAACTCCTCGACCTCGACCCTAGCCAGGCCTCCGGTGCCGTCAGGGATCGCTTCGGATCATCGGGCTACGAATCGCTGCAACGGATGGTCCTTTCGGGGGATCAGCAGTAACACATGCATACGCCACCGCCCACCGAACGCGTCTACTTCAATCCGCCCGACCTGGCTCCGGCGGACACATGGTGGTCGCGCTACGAGGCGCAACTCCACGGCTTGAGCCCTACCGCCAGGGCTTCCGTCGAGGCCGACAGTCGCTACATCCTTGAGCGCGGCATCCTCGGCGACGGAGATCCTGAGCCGCTTGCATGGCCGTTTAGCCGCGTTCGGACCGGGCTGGTAATGGGGTCGGTCCAGTCCGGCAAGACCGCCTCGATGCTCGGCGTCTCCGCCCTGGCCATCGATCATGGGGTAGACATAGTGATCGTTCTGGCCGGAACTCGGCTATCCCTTTGGCGGCAGACTTATAGTCGTCTGGTCGAGCAGCTCGACTCAGGCCCGGACAACGCCGTCAAACGCTCAAGAAGGCTCCTCTGCCCTGCGGCAGGGATAGCCCTCTCCGAGGGCACCCATTCGCTGGACAGCATGTACCGCCTGATGCCGGCCACCGTAAAGCAGCGCCTAGCGCAGCGGCAGCCGATCATCATCGTGGCTATGAAGCAGACGCACCATCTGCGTGCGCTCAGCGATAGCCTCCGTAAGTCAGTCTTCAACACGATTGGTGAGCTCGACCGTCCGGTCCACATGATTGTCTTGGACGACGAGGCCGACGAAGGGTCGATCCTTGACGCGGTCGCGGAGTCCAGTCAAGACCAAGTCTATGGAAACCTCAAGCAGATCCCGCGTGCCATCGCCAACCTCTGGGACCCGCCCAAAGGCTCACCCAAGAACCTCTTTGCCACTTACATCGCCTACACGGCCACGCCCCAGGCCAACCTCCTTCAGGAGGACCACAACCCCCTCGCACCTAGGGACTTTTTGGTCTCGCTGAGAACCCCGCTCGACATAGGCCACATGGTCGACACAGCCGAGCCCCGCAATCTTGATGCACCTCGCTCGTCGACGTTCCCGGAACCAGCAGGAATGCCAGCCTTCTACACCGGGGGTGAGGTCTTCTATCGCCGCGGCAAACTGGCACGTCTGTGCCGGCCTGCGACCAATGACCCAAACGACGACCGCGCTCAGGCGGTGCGAGCGTTCCTGGTGGCAGGCGCGATTCGCCTCCACCGCTCCCGTCGCGTCGGCCCGGCCACGGCGGCCACCATGCTGTTCAATGGCGCCGAGGAAGCCGAAGCAACAGTCATGGCGCCGCACTCGATGCTTTTCCACCCGTCGGCGAACATCCAGGACCACTTCCAAGCGGCCGAGGACCTTCTCGTGTGGGCCGGTGTTCCCGACAGGCGCAGCGCCCGTCGGCTGCTCGATGACGGGGAGGCGCGCCTGCCATCTCAGTTGATTGCCACCCTCACCACCCACCCCTCATCGTGGGAGGTGTGGCTCGACCGGTACGAGGCCTCGGCCCGCGCGGTCGAAACCGAGTTCAACATCGTCCACCCGACCCAGTTCCCGGACTGGCCGACGCTTAAGGAACTTCTGGCCGACGAGATCATCCCCGGCACCCGGGTCTCGGTGGTCAACAGCGATCCGATCGCTGACGACCGCCCGTCCTACCGCGCGACCCCCGACCCTGCGTCAGGCCAGTGGAATGCGCCTCGGGACCTATGCACGATCTTCGTGTCCGGCAACGTCATGGCGCGCGGTCTCACCCTCGAGGGGATGACCACGGCATTGTTCCAGCGGTCTGCCAGCACCCCGCTGGCTGACACCCAGATGCAGATGCAGCGCTGGTTCGGCTACCGGGGCTCCTACATCGAACTGTGCCGCGTCTTCGCGGCGTCCGATCAACTCGGCCTCTTCAGCGCTTACCACGACACGGATGAGGCGATTCGGGGCGCCATCATCGAGCGCATGATGGGTGGCGCGCCCGAACCCGCGGTGCTGCAGGGGTACAACTTCGCCGCGACGGGAAAGATCACCAGTACGCGTAACTATCCTCTCTCGCCGGGTGCGCGGCCATTCCTGACTGTCCTCAACAGCGGGGGTCGGCCAGACCCGAATGCGCAACTCGTGGCAGATCTCTTCAAAGCAGGTCCTTCGTCGCCACTCGTCGCGGGAGGAACGGTGCGCGGCCAAATCCTGGATCAACCGCTGGGTCTTAATGAGGTGGCCGACTGGCTGGACCAGCTGAAGTACGACGCCTACGCCCCTGGAACTGAAAGCCCCATCTCCACTCATTGGTCACAGATCGAGGCCCGCGTGGCCGCGATGGGCCCCTTGGCGAATCCGGGTCTCTATAGGCCACCGGTGTCCGGAGGCCAGGGCGATCCGACGCGGCGTCCCTGCCCGTACGCGATCGCCGCTTACCTCCGGCTCTGGGCAGCCAGCTTGACCCGCCCGGTTCGAGGACTGTTCGTCACCGGCGAGCCCGGGCGGTTGTGGTCCATGTCTGACCTTCAGCAGAAGCGGGTCCAGCAGCCCCGCTTTTGGGTTGGTATCCGCTTCGGGGACGGCCAGACCGTCAAGAGTGGTCCCCTGTCGCATCTGGCCTTCCCGGTCAGGACCACCACCAAGAACGTGGAGGCTGGGGAACTCACCACCACTTGGGGGGCCAGTGATCCGACAGCAGGTCCAGGCCAGTACCGCAGCGATCTTTACTTCGACTACTACCACCGCAACGATCCGTTGCCCTCGGTACGGGGGGACTCCGCTTGGCGGCCCGCTGGCTCCGACGGTCAGATCTTGATCTACATCAATCAGCTCAAAGGCCAGCCCCACCCCACCATCGCCGTCGCTCTGTGTATCCCGGCTGGCGGACCCGAGCAGTTCGCGGCCACACGCGCCGGTGTCCTGTTGAACTGAGAAGAGAGACGGTCCCATGACCACTTACGAGGAAGTCCTCACCCAGATCACCGCGATCCCCAAGGGTGTCGAAGGCCGTGATCGCACGATCCAGTGGCTCACTACGTCCCAGATCGTCGGTGCCGCTCGCGACCATCTGGGGCACGTGGAGTTGTTCCTGACCGGCCCTGCGCTCCAAGCCAGAACGAAGACGGTGCGTGACGCAGTGCAGCACCACTCGTGGCATCGCGAGAACGCGTCAGCTCTAGAAGCCAACCGAATCCTTTTCCCCGCCTTCGGTCACTACGACCAGGTCTGCGCCCTTATCAGCACTGAGTTGCTCCGCGAAGGAGCAGATAGAGACCTACCGCGGGCCTTCGCAATAACGGAACCGATTATTGAACTCGCCATCAAGAGGCTCGAGCTCTCCCAAAGCGCGCTGCTCGGTCTTGCAGGAGAACTTCTGCTCCTCGATGCCGTATTCCGCCACGCCGACGAACAGTACGTCGGCCAACTCGTCCAGGCGTGGGACGGCTGGCGACGCTCCTCACGCGACTTCTCTTGGGACGGGACTGGTGTGGAGATCAAGACGACGACCGGGCGCACCTCGAGCCACACCGTCCAAGGTTTGCACCAGATCGAGCCGCTCCAAGCCACCGACGACGTACCCGGCGAGGACAGGCTGTTGCTTGTAAGTGTCGGGCTCCAACTGTCCGAACCCAGTGCCAATTCCTTCACGGTGCCGCAACTCACCCAGCGGATCATGGAGCGCATGGAAGGCACGGGAAAGGGAGGCGCCGTGGCGGACTTTTTGGCACACATCGCCAGCTACGGGTCCGAATCAGGCTTCGGCTACCACCACACGACGATGTCGAATGACGCCCCCTTCACCACCTCGTTTACGCCGGCCTTCGTCCGGTGCTACAAGATGGGGGATCCTGCGGTGGAGGTGCTCAGACGCGACGACGTGGTGAGCCACCACCACGTGGATGCCCAGTCCGTGACCTTCAGGATCAACCTGCCGGCGACGATCAGCGCCGACAACCCCGTGTCCGGAATCCACCGGGTGGCCGTGGCGATTCTTGGCGGTGAACCGCAAGTTCAGTGAGGCAAAGCCGCGGCGGGCGCTTCATCCATCAAACCCAGGGGCACTTCAGACTGAATCGCCCCCGGGTTTCGTGGAGGCTCGTTTAGTTGGTTCCCGCGGGCGCAGGCGCCTTTGATTCAACGTAGTCGCTGACGGCGTCGGATGCCCAGGGTGGCCTCGAACTCGCTCGGCGGGACCTGCCCGAGCTCGCCGTGGAGGCGCCGGTGGTTGACCAGTCGACGTACTCGGCGACCGCCAGTTCGACGTCGACGACGGACTTCCAGCCGCCTTTGGGCGCATCGCCGGGTTGCGGACGCACTCGGCCTTGAACAGCGAGTTGAACGCCTCGGCCATGGCGTTGTCGTACGAGTCGCCCTTCGAACCGACCGAGGCGACGGCCTCGGCCTCGGCGAGGCGTTCGGTGTAGCGGATCGCACGGTACTGGACTCCGCGGTCGCTGTGATGGATCAGTCCGGCGGTGTCCCGTCCCGATCGCCGGCGTTCCCACAGGCCCATGTCGAGGGCGTCCAACGCCAGGTCGGTGCGCAGCGACGTGGACACCTGCCAGCCGACGACGACCCGGCTGAAGACGTCGATGACGAAGGCTGCGTAGGTCCAGCCGGCGTGCGTGCGGACGTAGGTCAAGTCCGCAACCCAGAGCTGGTTCGGTGCCTCGGTTGTGAACTTGCGGCTGACGAGGTCCTCCGGGCGCTCGGTCTCGGCACCGTCGCCGTTGGTGGTCCTGCGGAACTTCTCCCGCCGGATCCCGTGCAGGCCCTCGGCGCGCATGAGCCGCTCGACGGTGCACCGCGCGACCGCGATACCCTCGCGGTTGAGCGCGGCGTGACCTTCCGCACCCCGTAGACACCGAGGTTGGCCTTGTGAACGACCTTGATGTCCTCGACCAGCCCCATCACGCAGGGTGCGCGCAGACGGCTCCCGGGTCTTGAAGGCGTAGTAGGTGCTCGGGGCGATCTTGGTCCCGGCCTGTGCCAGGACCTGACAGATCGGCTCGACCCCGAACCGGGCGCGGTGCCCATCGATGTACTCGACGAGCACCGCGGTCGGCATCTGGGCTACTTCAGCTTGCGGTCGAGCTCCGCCGCGGCGAAAAAGCCGACGCGGTCCTGAGGATCTCGTTCGCCCGCCGTAGCTCGCGGTTCTCCCGCTCCAGTTCCGCAATTCGCCGAGCGTCGCCCGTAGTGGTGCCCGCCCGCACGCCGCCGTCGACCTCCGCCTGCCGGACCCAGTTCCTCAGGGTCTCGGGATGCATGCCCAGCTGCTCAGCGACGCGCTTGATCGCACCGGCCTTCGTCCCGGGGTCCTGCCGCAGCTCAAGCGCCAACCTCGTGGCCCTCTCACGCAACTCGTCGGGAAACTTCCTGGGTGCTGACATGACTCTCATCCTCCATGGATTGAGAGCCTCCACCAGACCCGGGGCGATTCATGGTGCTCGGGTGCATCCCCTTCTGTTCGGCTTCTGGCCTCTGCGGTTTGTCCGCGAAATGAGTTCCAGCCGCCCCTAGGAGGTCTTGGTCTGGATGAGCTGCCAGCCGTCGGGGATCTGTGCCTCGAGCCTGGTCCGGCTATCCTGGTAGTCCTCGGCCTCGACTGTAAGCCCGTCTGTTTCCGAGGGACGAATGATTCCCGTGATCTGCACTGACCAATCCTAGGCCTGCGCTGGATTACACCTCTGCTACCCAGCCTCGGCCCTAACGGCCGCGGGGTCGGGGTCAGGGCGGAAGTGGGCCAGCCGAATGGGGGGCGGAAGGCGATCCCTATGCGGACAACGCCGGGGTCAGGCCCGTAGAAAAGCACCATCTTCGATGACAGACCTGAACCCCCGGTGGGGGACGCAAGCCGCGAAATGACGGGGTTCGCAAGTTGGTCCCTAGGACCAAGTTGCTTGGCAATCTACACCCGTCAACCGGCGTCCCCCATCATCGGGGGCGGATCCGGAGCAGGCATCCCGATCGCCTCCTGAACGATGAGCACGGCGTCCTCGCGATCCGCACGCGTGTACGCAACGTCGTCGTCCCCGTACTGGTCCTCGGCGATGCGGGCGGCCTCCTCGGGGCCGACCTCAAGCCTCTGTGCCAGGTACTGGATGTCAAGCAGGTCCCGATCCCGGCCGGCGCTCAGCTTCATCGCCAGAAGTGTCTCGGCGGAGGCCGCACGAGCATGGATCGGGGCGTCGAGGTCCACCTCGAGCCAGGTGGCACCCGGCGGTATCCACGCTGTCGCCGAGGAGTTGATCCAGTCCGAGGGCAGTCCGTACTCCGCAGCCATCTCCCGGGCCACAGCCTCGACCTCCGCCGGGTGCGCGTAGGAGGCGTCGATGTCCTTGGTGCGCCGGCGGGTGCTCCCGGTGAATGCGATCGCCGCGCCGCCGACGATGCGGATGTCGCCGTCGACGCCGCGGGCAGCTAGCCTCCTGCCGAGCTCTGCGAGCAGGGCACGGATCTCCTCGAGGCCGAAGTCGTCGGTCACCGGTCGGCCAGGGACTTGTCGTTGAGGAAGATGTTGAAGTCAGCCAGCTCCTTGGGTGTGCGCCTGACCGTCAGCCGACGGTAGGCGTCGCCCAGGACGCGTGTGTCCGCCGCGGGGAACCACGCAGTCGGCAGCCTCTTGCCCCAGCGCGGCTTGGCGCCGGTCCCGCGGACGGCGATCCTAGCCCCGGCTGCAAGGAGAGCGTCCCAATGGGCGTCGCCGGTACTCCGGGGCTTCTTGAGCGTCTTGGGTGCCATGCTGCGCAGGCGCCTGGTCGCATCGAGGGCGAGGCGCAGCGCCATGTCGGTGTCGCCGCGGGCAAGTTCCCTGCGGATGCCCTCGGCTCCCTCTTCCAGCACTGTCTGGGGCGAATCATCAGGAGACATCCATGACAGGCCGAGGACGGACGCGACGGCGAGGGCAGTGCCCAGGGCGGCGCCTTCCTTCCCTGCTTCGAGGTCGAGGATCAGCTTCCTGGAGACGCCTGCCCGCTCGGCCAGGTCTGCTTGGCTGAGGCCTCGAGCAAGGCGCGCTGATCGGATGGCGGTGCCCAGGTCCGCGGCGGTCTTGATCGTCCTCATGCACCCAATTGTGCCACCGATCGGTGACATATTGCACGCCCGCGTTCCGTTGCCGAGCCGCTCACAGGCCTGGTAGCCCGCCTCGCCCACGCAGCTCTCGGCGCCGTCGGACACGGCGCAGTGCGTTTCCTGCTCCCCTTCGACGACTTCGAGCCGCCGGTGCTGCCCTCCGACCTGGAAAGCTACAAGCGCTACCGTCAGGACAGCCTCAAACTCTTTGAGGCACGCCGCTTCAGTATTCTGGACGAGATCAAGCGCCGCTGCGCGCTCGACTGATCACCAAGTCCGGGACTAGAGGTTCGCGAACGACATGCTGGTGGGGCACAGGTAACCCTCCGGCTGGCGTATTGGCCACACCGCGGCCTGCGATTTGACCCGATGCCGCAATGCCCGGTGAAGGATCCTCTACCGGGCATCAACCACACCAGCCGCCCACAGGGGTGAGCGGCAGCCCGCTTCGGCTTCCGTCCGTGTCGGCGCTCGGCCGTCACGGGCCTCACATCCATAGGCCTTCCAGAACCGGGGCGGGTGGGCTGAGCACGTCTGATCCTGGCCCGCACCGACCTCGATTGCCGGGGAGCGCGTGTGCACCTATCTGCTGGGAGGTGCCGCTTTTGATGGACACAACGAGCTGCAAACGGAGAAACCGGTACGGGTTCACCGTGCTGGAATGGACGGCGACCGCGGTACAGGACATCCCTGGCGAACCGTTCGGCGACCTCCTGGCCGACGACCCGTCGCGTCATCCGGAGGCCTCACGGTTCACTGGACAGTGGATAACCCCAGGTCAGCAATGCGGTGCCTGCGGCACACCGTGATGCGCGAAGATTCTCGGAAGCGTTCCGTCCTGCTGTGTTCAC